>NZ_JBVIPA010000033.1:0-90551 GCF_055578365.1 Streptomyces sp. NPDC033131 | reverse complement strand
CCACCCCCGTTGCCCGCTATGTGGACCCCTTTTTCGCTCCTCCCCAGCACACCGAGCCCGGCTGTCCCTCAAGTGGGGCGGGCGGCGACTCGGCCCACGCGACCCGCTCCCCCGCCTGGCGGGGTGCCGGCCCGCAGTGCCCTTGTCTCGGCACCACGGAATACCGATTGCCACTGAATTCACCTACGACCCCATGGGTCCGGCGCCCACCACCGGCGGCGCTCTCTTCATGCACCAGGGCGCCGCTCGCCGAGGACCTGGAGGTGACCGGCCGCGTCCGGGCGGTGTCCGCGGCCCACGGACGGGCCCTCGACCGACTGGGGGGCGCGCCTGTGTGACGTCGGCACGACGGAGTCTCGCGCACTGTGGCCGACGGCATCGTGCGGTGCGCGCGGCGACACCGGGCGAGCCGGCCGAGCACGTCGTGGACCTGTGGCCGACGAGCATTGTTTCCGGGCGGGTCACCGGATACGGGTCCTGGTCACCTCCAGCGACTTCCCCCGCTGGGACCGCAACCTCAACACTCCCATCTCGCCCAGCCGGTGATTCCGGTCCCATGAGAAGCGTCGGAGATCCACACGGCTGACATGGATCCACCTCCCGCATGCCGGCGACCGGATCCCTGGGTGGGGTGTGGGGCCTCGAGGCGCCCGGCGGCTGTGGGGCCTGAGGCGCCCGGCGACTGGCATGGTGTCCTCCTTGTCGTCGCGCGCCTCGCCGACACACCCGCAGTGCGTGAGCGGTCCCTGCGCCGCCGGCAGCCGGCCGCCCTTGGTCGCGGACCGCCGGGTGCGTCGGCGACACCGAGTCGTACGGCGCTTCACTCCTCAAGTCACTCCGCTGAGCTCCGCCTGACCTCCAGCGAGGTCGCGTCGATCACTGTCGGCGGGCTCGCGGCTTCACCGGCCTGCGCCGGGAGAGTGCGGGCCTTGCCGATGGACACGAGGCCGACCGCCGAAGCCTGAGCTCCGCCCGACTCCTCCTCGGCACCGCGCGCCGTAGTCGTAGTCGTCCGCCACTCAACCGACTTGCATGACGAAACCGATCGGTTTACCGTGGACGAAACCGATCGGTTTGGTCGACATGCTGCTCGAACAAGGGCACCCGGTGCGCGCGTTCGTGCGCCAGGACGACCATCCTGGCCGACCCGGAGCAGCACATCTCGAAGTCCTACGACCTCAACGGCCCGGAACTGAAGGACATGCACGGGTTCGCGGAGGACTACGCGGCCGTTCTGGGACGCGAGGTCACGTACGTTCCCGACGACGTCGAAACCTGGAACGAGACCTACGTGGACACCGCCCTGGCCGCGTTCCCGCACACCGCGGAGCATCTGAAGACCCTGACTCGGCTGATGGGCGGCGGCGGATACCGCGGAGCCACCGACCAACTGGAAACCCTGCTCGGACGCCCGCCGAAGACAGTGCGGTGGGCACTGGAGAGCCATCCGCGCATCCGGAAGCTGGCGTCTACCTGAACCGCTGAGCGACCCGGGCTCCCTCCATGAACCTTGTCATCCTACCTATATTCTCAACGTTCCCCACTGTCGGCGCCGTTGACACCATCGTGAGTTCATTCAATCATCAGACATCCGATGAATTGGAGCCGCTCATGGGTATGTATCCGAGACGTCAGGTCCTGGGCGCCGCGGCCGGAGTGGCCGCCGCGGCGACCCTCCTTCCCCTCGCCTCAGGCACCGCCGCACACGCCGCCGAACCACTCGCCGAGGACGCCGGGCCGTGGGCTCCCGTCCCCGACCCCGTCCCTGTTCCACTCGACTCCCTCTACGACAACGATGGCGTCGACACCGCCTCCGCACGGGGCGGCGACTTCGACGGCTCGGGCTACACGTTCCCGGGCGAGGAACTTCCCACGGGCCGCGTGGAAGTCGACGGCGTGCCCTTTGTCTTCCCGGCCTCGGACGCAGGCGCGAAGAACAATGTCGTCGCACTCGGCCAACGCGTAGAACTGCCCAAAGGCCGCTACCTCTCGGCCGTGTTCCTCACCGCGGGCAGCTACGGCAACGCCTCCGGCAAAGCCACGGTCCACTACGCGGACGGCTCGACCACGACCGCCACCCTCGGCGGATCCGACTGGTACGCCACGGGTGGCTCTCTGTCGGCGGCGTACCGCTACGCACCGGACGGCACCAAGGACGAACACCGCGTGGGGATCGGCACATCCGAGTTGTGGCTCGACCCTCAGCGCGACGCCGTAGCGATCACGCTCCCGGTGACCAACCCGGCGCAGGCGAACAAGGCGTCGCTGCACGTGTTCGCGCTGTCCTTGCAACCTGCCGCGCAGGGCCGCGCGCTGGCCCTGCGCGCGGCCCGGTCCACGAACTCGCTGCTGGAGTCGTCCGGCGCCCAGAGCATCGAAGCGACCGTCGTCAACGCGGGGACGGTCTCCGTCCTGGCCGCGGACGGCGTGTCGGTGGGCGTCGAGGTTCCGGGAGCCCGCACCGTCGAGGCCGCCCGTGTCCGCCGCCTGGACCCCGGTGAGCAGGCCCGCGTCCGCGTGGGCATCCGCAACCGTGCGGGCACCGCCCCCGGCACGGTCCGCGACGGCTCGGTGACCGTCACCGGACGCGGAACCCAAGCCGCCGCGCAGAAGAGCCGGTTGACCCTCGGCGTCGCCGACTACCAGCCCACCGCAACTTCCCTCTCCGGCCACCAGGCGCCGTACTGGTTCCAGGGCGCCAAGTTCGGCATCTTCATCCACTGGGGCGTCTACTCGGTGCCGGCCTGGTCGCCGGTCGGGAAGCAGTACGCCGAGTGGTACTGGAACCACATGCAGGACCCCGCGAACGCCGTCTACGGGTACCACCGCGAGAAGTACGGCGAGAACTTCGCCTACGACGACTTCATCCCCATGTTCACGGCGGAGAAGTTCGATCCACGGGCCTGGGTCGAACTGTTCCGGGACGCGGGCGCGCAGTACCACGTGCTGACCTCGAAGCACCACGAGGGCTTCGCGCTGTGGGACACGAAGGTCTCCGACCGCAACTCCGTGAAGATGGGCCCGAAGCGGGACCTCGTCAAGGAACTCTTCGCGGCATCCAGCCGGTACACCCCCGAACTCCACCGCGGGCTCTACTTCTCCATGCCCGAGTGGTTCAACCCGGACAACCCCTGGATGGGTCACGCCCCGCGCAATCCGTACACCCTGGAGCCGGAGCCCTACACGGGTTACACCGGGGGCAGGGACTTCGTGAAGGACTACCAGGCCCCGCAGATGCTGGAGCTGATCCAGGACCACGACCCGGAGCTCATCTGGTGCGACATCGGCGGCGCCAACGACAGCCTCCATGTCCTGGCCGAGTACTTCAACCACGCGAAGAACCGCGCGCGGCCCATCGAGGTCACCGTCAACGACCGTTCGGGCATCGGCTTCCACGACTTCACCACCCCCGAGTACACGACGTACGACAACACGGTCGTCGCCAAGTGGGAGTCCAGCCGCGGCCTGGACCCGTTCAGCTACGGGTACAACCAGGCGACCCCGGACGACGCCTACATGACGACCGAGGCGGTCGTGCACAGCCTCGTCGACATCGTCTCCAAGAACGGAAACTTCCTCCTCGACATCGGCCCGCGAGCCGACGGCACCATCCCCGAGATCATGCAGACGCGGCTGCGTGAGACGGGGCGCTGGCTGCGCACCAACGGAGAGGCGGTCTACGCCACCACGTACTGGTCCCGGATGGCCGAACTGGGCGAGGACCTGCGGTTCACCGTCCGCCCGGACGAGGCCTTCTACATCCACTCCCTGGCCAAGCCGGGCGCCAGACTCACCGTCGAAGCACCGGTCCCGATACGCGGCGGCGACAAGGTGACGATGCTCGGCCACGGCCGACCCCTGACATGGACCCGCAGCAACGGGGCGCTGGTGATCGACGTTCCCGAAGCCGCACGCAAGGCGGGACAGCACGCGTGGGTCTTCAAAGTGCACTGGCGTGCCTGAGTTCCGAGGAACGCCCTGAGCACGACCGTTGGTAGTGACGGCACAGCGCTGCTTGCCCCGACCTGCACTTCGTCGGCCAGGATCGGTGACGTCCTCATGTCGTGCCCGGTGCGGGCCGCCCGGCTCCTGCGGCGAGCTCGGACGTGACAGCGACGAGGCTGTTGGCGGGGTCGATGTCCCCTCCGGGTACGGCACCGGAGGGGACATCGACGACGAGAATGTGCAGCGGCGAGTCCGGTTCGGAGTCCATCCCGACCGAACCCATGACCGAGACGATCTCGCCGCAGACGCCGCAGACGCCGCAGACGCCGCGAAGGCCTCCGTGCCACCGGCACCTACAAACGCGGGCCCGACGCTGCTCCCGAGGGCCCACGCGCACGATGCCGCGGCGGAGCCGGGCCGCCGTCCGGGAGTCACCGAAACCCCGGATGAGGTGGGATGCAGCACGTCAGGGTGTCGACGACCGGGTTTCCACGCGCGAGATGCTTGGGGGAGAGCGGGCCGGGGTGACGCAGGAGTTCTATAGCCACCGGGGTCGGAGTCTCAGGGATCCGGGGTGGCCTGACGAGCCGCGTAGGTGGCGGGTGTCAGGCCGGTGTGCTGGCGGAAGAAGCGGCCGAAATTGGCTGTGTCGGTGAAGCCGAGGTGGTCGGCGACCGCCCGGGCGGTCCACCGGGCGTGGTCGAGCAGGCGGCGCGCTTCGAGCAGGCGGCGCTGGTCGATGACCTGCCGTGCTCCGGTGCCGCCGGCCGCCCGCGTGGCGCGGCTGAGGGTTCGTACGGAACAGCCGAGCAGCCGGGCGTAGTCGTCGACACGGTGCAGCTCACGGTAGTGCAGCTCCAGGGCGTCCAGGAATTGTTCGTAGACCGGACGCCGTCCCGAGGTGCCGCCCAGGGGGGTGGTCGTGGCCGCGACCGGAGATTGTGTGAGGTCCGGCGAGCTGACGAGGCGGAGCAGCAGGGCTTCGAGGAGGCTGCACCGCAGGGCGTGATGGGCCCCGAGCGGGCGGCGGCCCAACGCGCGGTGTTCGTCGAGGAGTTGGAAGGCGGTCTGTTCGAGCCAGGAGGCGTCGTCAGGATGCGGGGTCAGTACGGCGGGGGCGTCGTGCGAGGTGACGGGAGCCAGCTGGCGGGCGATGTCGGGCCGGAGCGCATCCGGCTCGAACAGGATGAAGGGGCCACAGGCGGCGCTGGGGTCGTGCCAGCACTGCACGTGCCCGGGGCGTACCCACAGCCATTGGCCGGGAGCGATGGTGCGCGTGACGTGATCGACGTCGTGCCGCAGTTCACCCTCTGTGACGAGGATCAGGTAGTGAAAGGTGGCGCGGCCCGGACGGGGCGGATTCCACGGCCAGTCGTCGTGGTCGGCGTGGAAGTCTTCGACGGTGGTCACTTCCAGGCCGTACGGCGTACCGACCGGGGGCTGGAAGCCGTACAGCGGGACGGACTCGGGCTCTGCGCGTGCCGCGGAGTCGGGCCGCGAGACGAAGAGGGCGGAGGGACCTCGTTCTGACCGCCTTGGATGTCGCCTGTCGACCATCATGTGTCCGCAGTTTACCGGCCGCTTCGTCATCCCCAGGGAAAGGATGGTGATGCGGCCCGCGCGTGTGCGCGCCGTCGGTGTGGGGAGTGCCGGGGCACTCACCTCCGATCCTCCCCTCCGTGAACGGGAGAAAGGAAAGGCGCTCGCTCCGCCGGGCTCGACCGCTCCGAGGGCGCGACGGCAACGAGATCGAGCAACAGCCCGCACTCCTGCGGCCTCGCGTGACGGTACTGCGCGTGCTGTGTGCTCACCGCCGCCGGCGTGTAACCGGCAGTGCTGCTCGTACTGAACACGCCGGAAACGGCACCTCGCGCCCTGTACCGCCGGTCGGGGCGTCCGGATCGACGAAGGAGCTGATGACCATGGACGGAAAGACGCTGCAGAAGACCGCGGCCGACCACGCCGGGGAACTCCCCGGAGCCGGGCTGGAGCACCCGTTCGGCCCCGAGTGGGAGGTGTACAAGGTGCGCGGCAAGGTCTTCATGCTCATGACGCAGGTGACGGGTGAACCCATGGTGATTCTCAAATCGGCGCCCGACGAGGCGTCCGCCCTGCGACACGAGCACGTGGAGATCACCCCTGGCTACCACATGAACAAGAAGCACTGGATCACGCTGGAGAGCGGAGACACGATCGACGAGACGCTGGTGAAGGAACTCGTGACCGACTCCTACCGACTCGTCGTCGGCGGGCTCGCCAAGTCACAACAGCCCGTCGACCCGCGCAGCTACGGCCTCCGCACCTGACCTCCGGCATGTCCTTCAGCGGCACGAAGCTCCAGGACACCGCGCGCCACACCGCGCTCGCGCTCCCTGGAGTCAGCCATGGGCGTCCGTTCACCGAGCAGTTGGACGTCTACAAGGTGGCGGGAAAGGTCTTCCTGATCGTCACCGAGGACCCGGACGAACTCATCGTCACCGTCAAGACGGAACCGGAGTACGGGCGGCTGCTGCGAGACCAGTACCCGTCGCTCACTCCGGGCCGCTACCTCGACAAGCGGCACTGGATCTCCGTAGGAGCCGGCCCGGGCGCTAGCCAGGACCTGGTCGCCGAACTCGTCGACCAGTCCTACCACCTCGTCCTGGAGACGGTGCCACGCGACCGCCGCCCCGGATGACTGCGGACCGGCCGACCAACCAACCGACCGACCGACCGACCGACCGACCGACCGACCAACCACGGACAAGGACCGCCCATGCACAGCATGCCGACCGAGCAATGGCACGCCTTCGTCACCCGCGGCGCGCCCACCGGACGGTTCGCCACGGTCGGGGCCGACGGCACGCCGAACATCACCCCCGTCTGGTACGTCTTCGACGGCGAGGACTTCCTGTTCACCACGGGTGGCGCGACGGCCAAGGCCCGCAACCTGCGGCGCAACCCCCGCGCATCCCTCTGCGTCGCCGACGACGCGCCGCCCTTCGCCTACGTCGAAGCGCGCGGCGAGGTGACGCTCAGCGAGGACCTCGACGAACTCCTCGATGTCGCCACCCGGGCCGGTGCCCGGTACATGGGCGCGGCCAAGGCCGAGGAGTTCGGCAAGCGCAACGCCGTCCCCGGCGAACTTGTCGTCCGCCTGCATCCCGCGAAGGTCATCGCCTACGGCGGCGTCACCGACTGATGAGCACCCGCCCGCCGTCACGCCCACTGCGCGCGGCCCGGAGCCAGGACCCGCCCATGATGCACGAAGCACGAAGCACGAAGCGCAAGCGTGCTCAGCCGGAGCCCCCGACTGGCTTCGCCTGTGTCTGCACGGCTGGTGGGGAATGGGCTACCGGTGGCGAGCGGTGTTCTGCTCGGTGAGGGTGGTCACGCGTCCGCCGGAAGTGTGGAGGGCCTCGACGGCGCCCCCGCCGGCTGACGCACTCCAACGCCTCTCGCCGGTGGTGCGGTTGAGGGCGTACACCCGCCCGTCCTGGGCGCCGGCGTAGACGCTGCCGCCCGAGACGCGGGGTTCGGTGGTGATGTGGCCACCGGCCGGTGCCGACCAGTCGCGGGCACCGGTGGCCACATCGAAGGCGTAGAGGCGTCCGTCGGCGCCGGCGACGTAGACCTGCGACTGGTCCGGGACGGGTGACGAGGTGCTGCGTCCGGCGGCCGCGGACCAACGGGTTTCGCCGGTGTCCTGGTTCAGGGCGTAGAGGCGCCCGTCGCCGTTCGTGAGGTAGATCGTCTCGTGCGCGGCCTGCGGTGGCCCTTGAGGGGTGGGGACGGCGCTGGACTCCCAGACCTGGCGGCCAGAATCGACGTTGATCCGGTAGACGAAGCCATGGGCGGTGCACACGGCCGCCGTGCCCGCGTCGGTAACCACAGCGGCATCGCAATCCGAGTCGATGCTCCAGTGCACCGTCCCGGTGCCGCAGTCCACGCCTCTGGTCCCGTCCGCGTCCGACACGAGGCATGTCTGTCCGGCCTGGGCGAGGAACTCCCCGTCTGTCTGCCAGATGACAGCGCCGGTACGCGCGCTCACCGCTGCCGTCACTTCGTCCAGAGTCGCGCTGATGAAACTCTGCGGTGTACCGCTGACGCATCCGTAGGTGACACACATGGCAGGCAGGGCGCGGGACACGGAGGGGACAATCCCCGGTTCCTCTGTCGTCGCCTGCGGTAGAGGCGCAGGCAGCTGTGATCTCCAGAAGCTGACGAAGACGACGTCTGACGTCGTCTGACTCGGCTGGGGTTCTGACATGTCGGAGATGAACGAACGGCGCGCTTGTTCGGGGGCGGGCAGGAGACTTGACAGATTCCTGCTCCAGCGCAGGGCCCCGGTGGTGCCGTTGCGGGCCTGGATCGTGGTGGAGTCGTCGGTGGCGTAGAGGGTGTCATCGTCAAATGCCATCGTCCCGCCGGTCGTGCCCGGCGCCGGCTTGCTCCACAGCGTCCTGCCCGTGGTGGTGTCGATGGCCCGTAGGTTCTTGCTGTCCTGCACGAACCGGGTGCCGCCGCTGACCGGCCCGAGCGTTGCGAAGGGGGCCAGCGCGGACGTCCACTGCTCGGGCGGGACGGGCTCGCTGTTCTTCACCGAGGGCGACGGCTCGGGCTTGTCACCGTCGGCGGAAGGTGCTGCCAGTGGTGGCGCGGACGTGGTCGCGGACAGTCCGATCAGCATGACCGCCGCCAGTCCGGGCAGCCATCGCGGCGCAGCACCCCGCGCTGTCTCTGTGCCGCGAAGCCGCCCGCTCACCGTACGGTGCTGTGCTCTCCCCGGACGGAAGGCCGGATCGGAAGTCGTTGCGGTCGTGACCTTGCCTGGCCGCCTTCGCCACCAGGGCTCGCGGACTGGCAGGGGCGGTGGGCTGCTGTCGTCCGCGCCGGATGTCTCCTCCGAGCCGCCGGCACTGGCCTGCGTGCCACGGTCCGGGGGGTTGTCCACGTTGTCCATGTCGTGCGGGTGGACAACTGTCACCGTCCCTGCCAGCACATCCGCGGGCCTGACGTCCTGCTCGGGCGGGGCGGCAATGTCCATCCGCTGCCGGACCCCGGTAAGGCATTCGCGCTGTGTCTGGCGGCTGTCGTCGACGGTCTCCAGCAGCAACTCGTACTCCCATTGCTGAGGTTGCCGGCGGGCATCGGGAGCCGTGCGCGCCTGCGTCTTCTCCGGTCCGTCACCGGCAGCCCCCTCCGGGCTGGGCTCGGCGCCTGCCTGGCCCGCCTGCTGCAGTGCCTGCAGCTCGTGCCGGTATCCCTCGGCACGGCGACGGACGTCCACGAGAAGAACCTCAGCCGAGCCCCGGTCCTGCAACGCCAGCTCCAGCCGCTGCTCGGTGCGCGCCAGTACCTTGCCGAAGGCTTCCAGATCCCGTTCCACCGCCGCGACCGAGCGGGCCTGGCGCAGCGCACGGTCACGCTCGGCCTCCAGCTGTGCGCAGCGGTCCTCCAGGGAGATGATCGTTGCTTCGAGGACCCGGATCGTGTCTTTGTTGTCCAGAAGCACCTGCTGGACTTCGATGTGGCCGCGGCGGGCCTCATCCAGCCGCAGTTGCAGGTCCCGCAGCTGCAGTTCCCGCACCGGCAGCGTTGCACCCTCCGCAGAGGCACGGTCCTGCGCGGCCGCAGCTGCCGCGGCAGCACGGTGCAGGGCACCGCCCCGTTTCAGCTCCACCCCCTGACGCCGGGGCTCGGTGATCAACGTGGTGACCACGGTGCGCAACAGGCCCAGGGGGATGGGCTTGTGACCGTTGCGGAACTCTCCCCACGTGGCGCGCTTGTAGGTGCCGAACTCGGCGACCAGCTCGTTCAGCGTCCTGCCCGCGGTGATCTCCCGAAGCCAGGCAGCCAGCGCATCGCCCTCCGGGCTCCGACCCGCAAGCGGCCCGTTGCGCCGCCCTCCCCGAACCCTCGTCTGGCCCCCGCCGGGCATGCCCACGCCCCCTTCACCGGTGCCCGTCCAGGCACGTCCACCCCGTACAACCCCGCTCACCTGTGGCAACACCGCCACCCAGTCGTGGACAACAGATCGCCGGTCCAGGCTGGTGCTCCACCCTCACACACCCCCGCACCACCCGGGTTCACGTGCACATATTGCGCCGCAACCGTCTGATCACGGCCATATCCCGACCACTTCCGACCACACCAACCGAACACACGTAGCCCGTCGTCGACGACCGGACCACGAACCCTCACCTCAGCCCGCCGTCCGTACTCCTGGGCATCGGCTCCCGCACACCCGACCAGACCCGCCCCTGACCGACGCCAGCAGCAAGCCTCCGCTCCCTGCGCACACGCAGGGCCATCACACAGAGAAAGCCGCACCCATGCCCATGCTCGTCCTGCTCGTCATCCTGCTGCTCTTCCTCAGCGGCACGCTGACCATCGGCGCTCTCGTCTACCTTGCCCGGCGCCATCCCACCTGGGTCCAGCCACTGCTGGTCGGACTCGCGGGCGTCACCGCACTGGCATCCATCGTCGCCCCCGTCGTCTCCCGGTGAGCCCGCTGCCGGCGGCCCACCACGGCCACCTGGACCCACAAGCACGAACTACGACCTGGTGCACGCCTCACCCGCCGTGCGAGGGGAACGGTGGATGACACCCGCGATCCCGATCGTGGCCCCAGTGCGGCCACGAGATGCGGTCCCCTCTGCCACCGGCTCGTCAAGTCGGCCCTGCACAAGGAGATTTATCATGAGAAATCCGCGTACCCGCTGGACGGTTGGCGCCGTCGCGGTGTTGTCGCTCAGCCTGTCGGCCTGTGGTGGCAGTGGGTTCGACGACACCGGCAACGACGACAGCCAGGCGTCGGCCGGTCCCGCCTCGATCAAGGTCCTCATCGCCTCCAGCGGTGACGCCGAGACGACCCCCCGGGCCCGCACAGGGCCCGGGCAGCGGCCCGGCACCGGCCCGCCGGGCGGGCACCGCCGAGGCCCCCGCCCCGTCATCCGTGCCGGGCAGCCTCCGCAAGGACACCGGCCCGGACGGCGCCAAGGCCGGTGGAGGAGTCGGGGGAGGCCGCCACACCCGAGCGTCTCACGGCGGCATCCGGCCGTGCCCGGCGTGGTCCTGCTGATCCCGAAGTTCCTCGTCCTCAACCAGCTGGGGATGTACGACTCCTACGCGGGCATGATCGTCCCGCTGCTCGCCGACGCCGCAGGGGTGTTCATCATGAAGCAGTTCTTCGAGTCGATCCCCATCAGCGTCGAGGAAGCAGCCCGCATCGACGGCGCGAGCACTTTCCGGATCTTCTGGTCCGTCGTGCTGCCGATGGCCAAGCCGGCCCTCATCACCCTGACCATCCTGTCGTTCCAGGGATCGTGGAACGAACTGCCGCACTTCATCGTGTCCCGGCAGAGCCCGGAACTGAACACCCTGACATCCGGGGTCGCTTCACTCGTCTCCGGACAGCTCGGCGACGGCAACCAGTACCCGATCAAGCTCGCGGCGGCCCTGCTCATGACCATCCCCGTGGCCCTGGTGTTCTTCGCCTTCCAGAGGCACTTCGTCCGCGGCGGCACGGCGGGCGCGACCAAGGGATAGCCAGGCCGGACACCGAAGTCCGATGTGATCGACAAGCGGGAGGTGTGGAGCACACGCGGCAACGGCCTGCTGTGCGCGGTCAACCTCACCGGCCAGCCGATTCCCGCTCCCCGACGCCACCAGCCCCCTCCTCGCCTCAGGGCCGCTGAACAAGGCCGGGCTGCTGCCCCTTCCGACACCACGGTCCTGCTGCACCGGGACTGACGAACGGAGAGGGGATCGCCCCGGCCGACCTCCCCCGCGCGCCCCGCCGCGCCCGAATACGCCAGGGCCTGTCCGGTGTTACTCCCCGCCGATCGGACAGGCCCTGGCCCATGTCCAGCTCTCGGCTCCAGTACCACGAGAGCCGCCCACCGGCTGCCCCGGACCGCATCCCCATGCAACACCCCAGCGTTCCGCCCCGCGCCTGCTCCGCACCGACCCCAGCCTGCCGGGTGAGGAGTCCCGCCGGCTTCGAACGGCAGCGGGGGCCGCCCGTGCCTGGCGACACAGCGGCGCGGCAGGTCGCCCCTCGCAATACAGGATCTCGCCGGCAGTCAGGCGAGCGAGGCAAGGGCCGCGTCCAGGCGGGCAGCGGCCTCCTGTGCGACGGGCTGCAGGGCGGGCAGACCGGTAACGGCGACCATGGTGTTCGGGTCCAGGGCCTGGACGAGCGTGCGGTCGCCCTCCCGGCGTACGACGACGTTGCAGGGCAGCAACAGCCCGATGGTGCGGTCGGCTTCGAGGGCGCGATGGGCCAGGGACGGGTTGCAGGCGCCGAGAATCAGGTAGTCCTCCATGTCGTGGCCGAGCCTGGTCTTGAGGGTGGCCGTGACGTCGATCTCAGTGAGGACGCCGAAGCCCTGGGCGGCGAGGGCTTCGCGTACGGCGTCGACCGTGGGTGCGAAGTCGCTGGTCAGGCTGACGGTGCGGTCGTAGTTCACGGGATTCTCCACTGATGGGCAAGCATGCGAACGCCCTCCATAATACCCCCAGGGGTATCGTGTACGCTCGTCGCCGCAGACGAAATTACCCCCCGGGGTATACCAGGAGGATGTCATGACGAGCGTCGACCACGCCCCGAAGACCGGAGCCCCGCCCTTCCCACCCAGCCCGCTGGGGCGCCTCGGCGACTGGACAACGAGCCACTTCAGGACCGTCCTGGCGGGGTGGGTGATCGTGGTCGCCGTGCTCGGTGCCTTCGCACCGCAGGTGACCACGGCGCTGTCCGGTGCGGGCTGGCAGAGCAACGATTCGGAATCCGTCGCGGTCCGGGAGCTGGCCCAGCAGCACTTCGGCGGCACCGGCTCCACCGCGATCCAGGTCGTCGTCGATGCCGACCGGCCGGTCACCGACCCGGCCGTGCAGACCGTGCTCGCCAAGGCGACCGAGCTGCTGACCGCCGACGAGCGGATCTCCGAGGTCGTCGAGCCCCGGGCCGGGGTGACGATCAGCCGGGACAACAGGACCGCCGTGCTGCTGGGTGGCGCCAAGGCCAACCCGGACGACATGGTGCGGGCCTCCGACGACCTCAAGGATCCGCTGCGCGCGCTGTCCACCGACGGCATCGCCGTGCGGGCCACCGGGGCGTCCGTCATGTGGAGCGACTTCAACACCGCCAACCTGGACGCGATGATCCAGGCCGAGATTCTGTCCTGGCCGGTCACCCTGCTCGTCCTCGTGCTCGCCTTCGGCTCACTCGTCGCCGCCGGCCTGCCCCTGCTGCTCACCATGGCCGGGCTGGCCGCCTCGGTAGGCTCGTTGGTCCTGATCAGCCATGTCACGCCGATCTCCATCTGGGCCATGGACTTCGCCCTGATGTTCGCCCTCGCGCTCGGTATCGACTACGCGCTCTTCCTCGTCATCCGCTTCCGCGGCGCCCTGGCCCGCCACGGCGACCCACGCCGCGCGGTGCGGGAGACCATGGACACCGCCGGCAAGGCCGTCCTGCTGTCCGGACTGACCGTGCTCGTCAGCCTGTCCGCGGTGATGCTCGTGCCCGCCCCGGCGGTCCGCACCATGGCCGTTGGCATCATGCTCTCCGTCGTCTTCGTGCTCGCCGCCACCCTGACGCTGCTGCCCGCCGTCCTCGGCAGGCTGGGCCCGCGCGTCAACAAGCTCGCCCTGCCCCGTACCCGTACCCACCAGGTCGTCTCCCCGCGCTTCGGTGCCTGGGGCGAGCAGCTGTGGCGGCACCCGCTGCGCTACGGAGTCCCCGCAGTGCTGGTCCTGGTCGCGCTCGCCGTCCCGGTGTCCGGGCTGAAGACCGCGATGCCGTCCATCACCGTGGTCCCCGCCGCCGACAGCTCACGGCAGGGCTACGAGATGGTGCAGCAGGCCCTCGGCAAGGGCGCCCCCGGCATGCTGCAGATCGTCACGCCCACCGCCCAGGCACCGGCCGCAGCCCGTACCCTCGCCTCCACCGACGGCATCGCCGCCGTCCTGCCCGCCCAGCCGGCCGCCGACGGCTCGCACTGGAGCCTGATCCAGGCCATGCCGTCGGTCGACCCTTCCGACGCGTCACTGAAGAACACCGTCAAGACCCTCCGGGCCGAACTCCCCAGTCAGGCGTCGGTCGGCGGCGCGGCCGTAGAGAACCTCGACCTCCAGCAGGCCCTGGACGACAAGGCCCCGCTGGTCATCGGCGTCATCCTGGCCCTCGGCTTCGTCCTGCTGCTCATCGCCCTCCAGGCCCCGCTGATCGCGGCCCTGGGGGTGCTCACCAATCTCCTCGCCACCGCCGCCGCCTTCGGCGTCGCCCGGCTGATCTTCCAGGACGGCCACGGCTCCGGGCTGCTCGGCTTCGACCCGCAGGGATTCCTGGACGGCTGGGGTCCGGTCTTCTTCTTCGCGATGATCTTCGCCATCGCCATGGACTACACCGTCTTCCTGCTCTCCTCCGCCAAGGAGCACTTCGAGCACACGGGCGACCCCCGTAAGGCCATGACCGCCGCCCTCGCTCACTCCGGCCGCGTCATCTTCGCGGCAGCGGCCGTCATGGTCGCCGTCTTCTTCACCTTCGCCCTCGCCGAACCGCTCCCGCCCAAGGAGATGGGCATCGTCCTCGGCACCGCCGTTCTCCTCGACGCCTTCCTCATCCGACTCGTTCTGCTCCCCGCCCTGCTCCGCGTCACCGGCCGCGCCGCGTGGTGGAGCCCCGCGTGGCTGCGCAGGGTACTGCCCGACATCCGTTTCTCCCACGACTGACCGCCCCCGCCCCTTGGTGGCCTCGGCCCCGCGCGGGGGCCACCAATACCCCAGGGGGTACGATCGACCGTAGAAATCACCAGGAGGATCGCTCGTGAAGGTCGACGAGGAAGCCAGCACCGCCGTTCTCAACCGTCTCCGTCGCGCCCAGGGACAGCTCGCCGGTGTCATCGCCATGATCGAGGCCGGGCGCGACTGCAAGGACGTCGTCACTCAGCTCGCCGCGGTCTCCCGCGCCCTGGACCGCGCCGGCTTCAAAATCATCGCAAGTGGCATGCGCGAGTGCATGGCCGCCGCCGACGAGGACGCGTCCCCGATGAGCGAAGCCGAACTCGAAAAGCTCTTCCTCGCCCTCGCCTGACAACGCCTGGACCGCGCACCACGACCATCAGTTTGTTCGCCGTGCAGAGCGGCCACCGCCGGCCGCACTGTGCGTGGTGTGCCCGGCGCCCGGTCGAGGGCTCTTCCGGTTCGGGCGGGTGTGGATCGACCGCAGCGGCACGGTGAAGCGCATCCCGTCGGCCGAGGCGACATGCCCGCCGCCCCGGTCCGCGGCTGCACGGGATCGATCGGGACCACGCTGACGCGCACGTGCGGAGCCTGACTTCCCGATGAGCAGGCGGACGACGAGACGGCCGATGCGGCCGAAGCCACGCCGGGGGACAGGACGCCCACGTGGCCAACTCCCGTGGCTGGAGACGCTCGACGCCGCCGCGCTGGATGGCGGCCGTGGCCACGATGGTTCGGCGAACTCGCGGTTCGCTACGAGGCGACCGTTTCCGTCGCGGTCATCAACGAGCGGCTGTGACCAAGCGACTCAAGACGGGGAGTACGCCTCGTAGGTCGCCGCCGTCCACTGTGACGGTCGCCGCAGCCCGCGCCCCTGCCGAGGCATTGAACGCCACGCTCTGCCCGACGGAAGCGAACAGGGGCAGGTCGGAGCGGCTGTCTCCGACGGCCCCGCACGAGCGGGGAGCCAATCCCAGCTCCCGAGCCTGCGCGCGGGCGAAATCTCGTTTGTCGTACTCGTCGAAATGGCAGGCGACACGGCCCGTGAACCGACCGCCCCTGGTCCGCAGCCGCGGTCCGCTGAAGGCGTGGAAGCCGAAGCGGTCCGTCAGGTAGCTGCCGACCGGCGACCAGGAGGGCGTGGCCGGCACGGGCACCAACCCGTTCCGCCGGCACCGGCCCACGGTCTCCGGGATGCCCGAGACCAGAGGAAGCCCGTCGAGCCGGCCTGAGACTTGTTCTTCGGACGCACCCGCCCAGCCCTTGGCATCGAGCTCGGACGTGCCGATTGTCCAGGGCGCCGGAGGCGTAGGCATTCTCGGCCTCGGTCAACTCGTCCCGATGGCCAAGGAAGCCGGCCAGGAAGACCGACGAACTGGTGCCTGGGACGAGGGTGCCGTCGACATCGAAGAACACGGCGCCCACATGATCGGATGAGAACACCGGTCCAGGATGTCACCGCCACGCGAGAGACCGGATAGTGGGCGCCCCGCGTTCCGGATACACGCCCTGGCCGCGGGTCATGAGAGGCAGCTCAGGAGATCGGCGATCCGGCCGCGGGCCGAGCCGGGGATCAGCCGTGGATGGCGTTGAGGACGGCAGCAAGCTTTTCGGGCGCACTGATCATTGCCATGTGGCCGGTGTCGAGATCGACGACGTCGGGCCGAAGGAGTGCGATGGATCGCTGCTGGAGTTCCTCGACGTAGCACTGGTCCCGGGTGAGGTGCACGTACGTCCGGGGGATCTGGCGGCTGTAGCCGCTCAGGTCCACGGTCTCGCGCAGCAAGGCGGCCGAGTCATCGGCCAGCCGGTCCAGGACGGATGCGGTGGTCGCCTCATCCATGTCGTTGCACAGCATCGCGGCGGCGCCTTCACGGGTCTGGTGGTAGACACCGTCGGCAATGGACTGCTCAACCAGATCCCGCACCCCGGGATCGATCTGGTCGAGCACCCTGGTCCGGTCCGCCGGCACCACGGCCGAGACGAGGACGACATGGCGGATCCGGTCGGGTATGAGGTCCAGGACGCGCGGGATCGTGACTCCCGCGAAGGAGTGGCCGACCAGCACCACGTCGCGCAGGTCCTTCGCCTCCACGTCTTCGCGGACCGCATCCGCGCAGTCCGCGAGTGTGACCGTGCCGAGGTCGGCCTCGGCCCTGGTGCCGCGCCCCGGAAGGTCGACCGCGAGCGCTTCCGGTCTCAGGTGGGGTATCAGCTCGTCCCAGCAGTTCGCGCCGAAGCTCGCGCCGTGGATGAGAACGAACGCCATGGTTGACCTCCTGGTCAGCGACTTGAAACGAAAGTTAACTGAATTCAATTCTGTTGGGAAGTCCGGCGGCATGGAATCCGGAAACCCTCAGGCACGGTCCGGGCGCGCCGTGCGGCCGTACAGATGGGTCAGATGGGCCGCGGCCCCTGACTGCCCTGCCCGCCAGGTAGCCATGCGGACTCTCGATGGGGTCGGCATCCCCGATGCATTACGGTGAGCTGGGCTCGGTGGATGTGGGCATGCGGCTACGCGTCGCCGGCCGAAGGGCAGGGCAGGGGAAGCGTGACGTCACAGCGCGGCAGTCGGCCGGCGGCAGCCGCCCGGGGCCGAACGGCGGCCGGCCGGGCCCCGGGGCCGCGTGCGGCGGAGATCCGGAACGCGGCCCTCGTCCTGTTCGCTGAGCGAGGGTACGCCGCCACCACGATGGCTGACATCGGCGAAGCGGTGGGGATGCGCGGGCCGAGTCTGTACAAGCATGTGGGCTCCAAGCAGGAGCTGCTCGCCCAGATCATGACGGGCACGATGGACGACCTGCTACGGAACCACCGTGCCGCTGTAGCCGGTTGCGAGGACGTGGTGGAGCGGCTGCGCCGGGCCGCGGAGGCTCATGTCCGCTACCACGCTCGGCACCGCCTCGAAGCGTTCGTGGGGACCCGGGAGATCCGCAGCCTGGACGAACCCCACCGTGCGGAGGTCCTTCAGCGGCGCGCGGCCTACGAGCAGGCGTTCAGGACGTTGCTCAGTGAAGGAGTGCAGGCCGGGCGCTTCAGCATCACCACGGTGAAACTGACTTCCTATGCGATCTTGGACCTCGGGATGGGCGTGCCCGTCTGGTACCGCGAGGACGGGGATCTGACGGAGGATCAGATTGTTTACCAGTACGGCGACTTCGCGCTGCGGCTGGCCGGCGTGCGCTGAGCCGGTGGAGGGGTCGGCTCGGCACTCGTGGTGGCATGACCAGGTGGCGCCCTCGACGGCTCGGTTCGCCGTCACGTGCCCGTCCGAGCGGGATACGCCGGAAATCAAAACGAATCGAATTCAAGGTGTCAATGGTCGTGCCGTGTTGATGCGGTAACCATGCCGCGCGGCACCTCGATGACTCCAGAAGCCGACACTGAATGCCATATTCGCAGGTCATCTCACCTCGGATATACGGCTGTCACTCCGCTCCTCCGCCTCCGCATGGGAGAAACCCCTGCATCGGGCTAGCTGGACTGAGTTCAGTTCTGTAGCGTCCCGGACGTCGGCACGGTACGGGACCGTGCCGTGGGAAGGAGAGTCGGAGCATGGGTGCCACTCAGCGGTCCGCCACATCCGGGGCGGAGACAGAGGCATACGATCCGCGTACGGTGCGCCGTGCGATGCTCGCCGGCAGCCTCGGCACACTGATCGAGTACTACGACTTCAGTGTGTACGGCTATCTCGCCGTGGTGATCGCTCCCCAGTTCTTCCCGAGTGAAGATCCAGCGGCCGCGCTCATGGCGACGCTCGCGGTGTTCGCCACCGGCCTCGTCGTGCGGCCGGCCGGCGGCGTCTTCTTCGGGTGGCTCGGCGACCGATGGGGGCGCCGAAAGGCACTGGTCTCCTCGGTGCTGTGCATGGGCGTGGCCAGCAGCATCACGGGACTGCTGCCGACCTACAGCCAGATCGGTGTGACCGCCGCGGTGCTGCTCCTCCTGGCCCGAGTGGTGCAGGGCATCTCCACGGGAGGCGAGTCGGTCGGCGCCTACACCTACATCTATGAGTCGGCCCCGCCGCAACGCAGGGCCTTCCTCGGTGCTGTCACGCCCATCGGCTCCAACCTCGGGTTCATGTTCGCGGCCGCCACGGCCGGGGTGATCTCCGCGCTCGCCACGGAGGACCAGATGTCCGCCTGGGGCTGGCGGCTGCCGTTCCTCATGGCCGTGCCGCTCACCCTGTTCTGCCTGTGGGCCCGGCTGCGGATCGAGGACACTCCGGAATTCGAGGAGGCCGCACGGCGCGCCGACATCCCCGCGGCTCCCATCCGGGAGGTCCTGTCAACCCACCGCGCGGCGCTGCTGCAGTCCATCGGCCTGTCCATGGCGCAGGGCGGCGCCATCTTCCTCGGCCTGACGTACATCGGCATCTACCTCTCCACCGACCTGGGATACGACTCCACGAAGGTGCTCTGGCTGAGCGCGGGCGTCGTGCTCGTCACCGTGCTGCTCATGGTGCCGGCCGGCTGGCTCGCCGCCCGGTTCGGCTCCCGTCGCATCCTGATGTTCGGGCTGCTCGGATTCCTGGTGACCGCCTACCCCGCGATGACGCTCATGGGCCGGCACAGCCTGCCTCTGGCCGGCATGGCCTACCTGCTCTTCATGCTGAGCAGCGCGTTCGTGCAGGTCCCGGCGGCCAGTCTGTGGCCGCATCTGTTCGAACGCCGGGTCCGGTACACCGGCATGGCGATCGGGTACAACGTCGGCACCGTCCTCGCGGGCGGCACGGCTCCGTACATCGCGGCCTTCCTGGTCCAGCGGACCGGGAACCTGCTCTCCCCGGCGTTCTTCGTCATGGTGGTCTGCGCGATCGGGATCGGTTCCCTGCTCACCGTCCGCGATGACGTATAGGAGGCATCGGGTGGAGCTGCCGGGTGCCGTGCGCGGCGGTCACCACTCAGCGCACTGGGGCGGTATGCCTCACATGGCCCGCCGAAGGGTGACGTGCGCGCGTGGTGTCCGGTCTCCCGGGCCGTCGCGGTTGCGGGTGAGCCGTCCGGAAGGACGCTCGACACGCTCGGTACTGTCCGGGCACCCGGGGGAGGATCGTCGGCTCCGGGCTCCGCGAAGACGACGCCATCAAGCCTGGTTCTGTCCGGCCGCGTGGGTCACCGGTCCTTCTGTACGTTCCCGTCGGGCGGGTCCCGGACGAGCGCGTTCGCCGTGACACGGCCGGGTACGACGGCGGCCGTGTCGGCCGCCGTCGTCTCGTTCCGGTCGGCGAGCGCCTTCTCCACGGCGATCGCCTTCCCGATGCGCGCCCGCGCCTGCACGAGTGAGTCAGAGCTTCGCGAAGATGTCGGAGCCGGCGACGGACATGGCCACGAAGACGCCTGCCGAGGTCACCATCGTCATGACGAGCGCGATGGCGGCGACCAGCGGATAGGAGCCGTTGGACCAGTAGTCGAACAGGATGGTGCCCATGACCTGCGTCGTAGGTGCCCGTACCAGCAGCGAAGCGGTGAACTCGTGGGTGAGCAGCACGAACATCAGCGCTCCGGCACCCGCGAGGGTGGGCCGCAGCAGCGGCAGCACGATGTCGATGGTGGTCCGCAGCGCGCCGGCCCCGCTGGTCCGCGACGCCTCCTGGTACGTGTCGCCGAGCGCCACCATCCCGGACAGCTGCATCCGGGTCGCGAAGGGCAGCATCAGCGTCACGTAGACGAGGACGATCACCGTTCGGGTGCCGTACAGGATGAACGGCTCGCGGCTGTACGTCAGCAGGAAACCGGCGCCGAAGACCACCGCGGGGATCCCGAGAGGCATCGCCACGATGAAGTCGACCGCGGCCCGGATGATGGGGAACCGGCGTCCCTTGAGCAGCAGCGAGGCGGCGACGAAGCCGAGGGGGAGTGCGATGGCGACGGAGATGACCGAGGTGACGAGGCTGTTGACGATCGCGTCGGTGATCCCCGACTCCTGGAACACGCGCCGGAAGTTGTCGAGCGTGAAGCCACTCGGTTCGATCTTGCCGCTCCAGAAGGCGGAGAGCGATACGACGATGAGCGCGCCCAGCGGCAGTGCGAGCGCGACCAGACCGTAGAGGGCGATGCCCGTGACCGCCACCCACGACGGCCGCCCGCCGGACCGGAACGCCTTGCCGCCGTGCGTGACGAAGCGGCTGTGGTCGCCGAGGATCACCTTCTGGAAGAGGACGACGGCGATGCCGAAGAGCAGCAGCGGTGAGCCGATCGCGGCCGCCCTGCCGTAGTCGACCGGGCTCTGCGACACGGCGACGTACATGTCGGTGGTGAGGACGTTGACGCCGTTGTTCCTGCCGAGCAGCAGTGGTCCCGTGAACTGGCCGAGTCCAAGGAGCAGCGCCACGAAACCCCCGTACACCAGGACCGGTCGCAGCAGCGGCAGCGTCACCCGGAAGAACACCCCGGCCGGCGACGATCCGCTGACCTGTGCCGCCTCGATCAGCTCCGAGTTGATGTTGCCGAAGCCGGCGCTGACGAACAGGTAGACGAAGGCGGTCAGGCCGAAGCCGGTGATGAGCACGATCCACGGCAGCGTGTAGATGTCGACGGGGCCCTCGTCGAGATGGTTCCACCAGGGCAGGTGGCGCAGCGCCGCGTTGAGGTAGCCGGGGCGGGGCGAGAACAGGAACGCCCAGCCGGTCACCGACGCCACGGCCGGGATGACGATGGGCAGGATGGGCAGGACGCGCAACAGCCTGAGGCGAGGTGGCAGGCGGGTCGCCGCCCAGGCCAGGAACGTGCCGAGGACGAGCGCGATGACCAGCGAGCCCAGCGCCATGCCGGCCGTCGTGCGCAGCGTCTCGGCCATGTCGGGGCTGTCGAAGGCGGCACTGTAGCCCCGGGCGTCGTCCTCGAAGGCCAGCCGTTGCAGGCCGACCAGCGGAGTGATCACCAGGTAGCCGATGGCGGCCAGGAAGGCGAGCGCGCCGAGCCGTGGCAGGTGGCGGCGCGCACGGATCAGCGCCGTCGACGGTGGCGGGGCCGGGTGCGGCCGGGTCGTCGTGGGGGAGGGGGGTGATACGGCGGGTGCGGTCACGATGTCACGCCCCCACTGTGGCGGCGGGGGCGTGCGCGGTGGTCCGTACCCCGTCGGGGCCGTAGTAGATGGCCGCGTCCTTGGCGAACCACGCGGTCACCCGCTGTCCCCGTGACAGGTCCCGGGCCCATGGCTTGCCGGTCAGCGGTGCCCGGGCGTGCAGGCGGTTGTCGCCGATCGCGACGACCACGTCCATGTGACGCCCGCCGAACTGCGCGTCGACGACCTCGGCCGGGAGGCCGACGCTGTGAGCCGGCGGTTTCTCGTCGGCCGGGCAGAGCTGAAGGTCGTCGGGGCGCAGCCGGGCGGCGACGTCACTGTGCGAGCGGGGCACCGGGAGCTCGTCGGCCACGGTTCGGCCTGCTGCGCCGGCCTGGCCGTCGGCGTCCGACGGGGAGGCGAGGGCCCACCCGGCGCTCTGACGCCGGAACGGCAGCCGGTTCGACATGCCGATGAAGCCGGCGACGTACTCGGTGGCCGGTTCCTCGAAGACCCGCTCCGGTGTGTCGAGTTGTTCGATCCGCCCCGCATTCATGATCGCCAGGCGGTCGCCGAGCGCCAGCGCCTCGCTCTGGTCGTGGGTGACGAACACGGCCGTGAAGCCCAGCCGTGCGTGCAACTCGTGCAGTTGGGCGCGTACCTGGTCGCGCAGCCGGGCATCGAGGTTGCTCAGCGGTTCGTCGAAGAGCACCAGGTCGGGTTGGGCGGCCAGGCCGCGGGCCAGGGCGACCCGCTGCTGCTGGCCGCCGCTGAGCTGCGCCGGATAGCGGTCGAGCAGGGCGGAGCACTCGACCAGCTCCGCCGCCTCCTCGATCCGCGTGCGCGCCTCCTCACGGGCCACCCGTCTGGTCTTCAGGGGATATCCGATGTTGCGGCGCACCGTCATGTGCGGCCACAGCGCGTACGACTGGAACACCATCCCGATCCGGCGCTTGTTCGGGGGAAGATTGACCTTCCCGCGTACATCCAGCACCGTCTGGTCGCCCAGCGAGATACGTCCCACATCGGGCGTCTCCAGACCGGCCAGACAGCGCAGAGTCGTGGTTTTCCCGCAGCCGCTCGGGCCGAGCAGAACGAT
This sequence comes from Streptomyces sp. NPDC033131, assembly GCF_055578365.1. Classification (NCBI taxonomy): domain Bacteria; kingdom Bacillati; phylum Actinomycetota; class Actinomycetes; order Kitasatosporales; family Streptomycetaceae; genus Streptomyces; species Streptomyces sp. NPDC033131. The sequence continues at coordinate 67,777 of NZ_JBVIPA010000033.1, read as the reverse complement.
GAACTCGCCCCGCTCGATCTCCAGCGACAAGTCGTCCACGGCGACCGCGGGCGGCTTGCCGGCGAACCTTTTCGTCAGACCCTCGATGCGCACGTGGGACACGGGGGACTCCTCACATCCAAAGATCAGGTGAGTGGGCACCCGTCGGCGCGGGTGCCCACACTGCTGTGCATCGTTACTGGCTGATGCGCTCCACCGCCCCTACTGGAACAGTGACTTCCACTTCTTCTGGTACGAGGCCACGGCCTCGGGTGTGAGCTTGGCCGGATCCTGTACGCGCACCTTGTCGTTGGTGATCACTGTGCCGGGGACATCGGGCAGCACCGAGCCGGCCGACGGCGTGATCAGCTCCTGTCCCTCTGCGGTCACCATGAAGTTGGCGAACAGCTGGCCGGCGTTGGGGTGCGGGCCGCTCTTGAGCACCATGCCGTAGTACCGGGCGCCCCACGCGCCGTTCGGCGGCATGCGGTAGTCGACCGGCGCGCCCTTCTTCTTCGCGGGCTCGAGCGCTATCGGCGCGATGAAGCTGCCGGCGGTGATCTCGCCGGACTGCAGCGCCTCACCCATCGGCAGGGAGCTGGGGTAGATGCGCGGCTTCTGGGCTGCCAGCTTCTTCACGAAGTCGGCGCCGTACGTCTCCTCCAGCCACAGGTAGAAGTCGACGAGCGAGGGCGCCGTCGGCTCCACGACGCCGATCTTGCCGCCTGCGAGTGACGGGTCGAGCAGGTCCGGGTAGTCGGTCAGCCCTTTGGGATAGAGCTTGGTATTCCAGCCGAACGTGAGGACCGCGGAGTTGGTCTCGAAGTAGTTGCCCTCGTGGACGTACTGCTTGGTGTCGTAGTCGCCCTTGCCGGTCAGCTCGGGGCCGGTCGGGGCCAGGAACCGCCCGGCCTCGGCCTGCGGCTTCACCCAGGACAGGCTCGCGCTGACGTACATGTCGGCGATGCCCTTGCCGGTGTTGAACTCCGTCTCGACCTTCACGCCGAGGTCACCGTCGACGCCCCGGACGGTCTTGACGTCGATCCCCGGGTACTTGGCCTCGAAGGCTTTTGCGAGGTTGTTGAGGGCGGTCAGATCCTGGGCCGAGTAGACCGTGATCTGTCCCTCCTCCTTCGCCGCGGCGACCAGTTCGTCCATGCCCGCCGCCGCGGGCACGACCTTGGACTCGGAGGTGTTGTCGTTGCCGCCGCCGCACGAGGCGACGAGCAGCGTGGTGATCGATAGCAGGATGAGCAAAGCCCCGCGCCGTCGCGGATCTGATCTCATTCTCGGCTCCCTTACGTGAAACCGGCTCCCGGCCGAACCGGCGCACCCGAAGTGGGCTCTGCGCTGGACGGTGGCCGGATGGCCAAGATTTCGTGAAATTACCAAACTGAACTCGGTTAGGCAATAGAATGCGCAGCCACGCGACGGACCGGTCCGCAAGGCGGCAAGGGGGCTGCTCGATTCGGCCCGGCACGGCTCGTAGGTGGGCGAAGTCTGACAGTTCGTGAGGTCAGAGATGCCTTGAGGCAAGGTGCACAGCGGTGTGGGCGGTGGCCGGGCTGTGCGCGGAGTGCGGTGAGGCGGTCCTGCCGTACGGTCGGGCCGCCGACCGGTGGCGAGGATTGGACTTATTTCAGTTCAGCGATGACGCGAGCGAGGCCCCGGTGGGTGGGGCGGCGGCATCTGGAGGCGTTCTCGCCGGGCAGCGCGGCGACGACCGCAACGGTACTGGGCTCGGTATGTGCGGGGACAGTCCCGCGCGCCCGACCGGGTCTCAGTCGGCGGCGCTCTCACGATGCGTGACGCCGTCGATCCGCACAAGCGTCTTGCCGGTGTTGTCGCCCCGCAGCAGTCCCGCCAGCGCCAACGGCGCCTGCGCCAAACCGTCGACGACGCTTTCGCGGCAGCGGAGGCGGCCCTCGCGGATCCATGCGCCCACGCACCGGCCCATCTCGGGCAGCAGGTGGGTGTGGCCGCTGGCTCGGAAGCCGCGGATCGTCAGGTCCTTCGTCACCGCCAGCATGAGGTTTCCGGGGCCGGGCGGCGGCTCCTCGGCCGCGTACTCCGAGACCATGCCGCAGATCGCGACGCGGCCCGACCTCCGCAGCGCCCCGAGAGCGGCCTCGAGGTGGTCGCCACCGACGTTGTCGAAGTAGACGTCAATGCCGTCCGGAGCCGCCTCGCGCAGGAGGCCGGGGAGAGCTGCGCGCTTGTAGTTGAACGCGGCGTCCAGCCCGAGTTCCTCCAGGAGGTAGCGCACCTTCTCGTCGGAACCGGCGCTGCCGATGACGCGATGCCCGCGGATCTTCGCCATCTGCGCGGCGAGGCTGCCGACGGCGCCGGCCGCGGCGGAGACCCAGACGACGTCACCGTCGCGGAGACCCGCGGCATGGAAGAGGCCGGCGTAGGCGGTGAGTCCGTTGGCGCCGAGGGCGCCGAGGTGGGCCTGTGCAGGCGCGACGCGCACGTCGAGCTTCGTGAGCGTGCCGACACCGCCGAGAGCCTGCTTCCCTGCCTCGACGACCGCGTAGTCGCGCCAGCCGGAGGCGTGCCACACCATGTCGCCGGGGGCGAACCCGTCGGCGCGAGACTCGACGACCTCCCCGACGGTCATGATTCCGTCCATCGGTTCTTCGAGGGGAAACGCCGGAAAGTATCCCGGCGGTGCCGTCTCCCTGAGCCGTAGCCGGAGTGCGGCGTCCACAGAGGTCCAGTTGTTGCGCACCAGCACCTCACCCCGCCGCGGTTGCCGCACCTCGACTTCGACGACGCGGAAGTCCGATGCCCGGACCTCGCCGCGCGGGTAGGCGATCGGCCGGATCTCACGGCCGACCGCCGCCGCGCCTTCCAGGGGCGCGTGAACCGACCCGGCCCGGGTGCGCATCTGGTCCCTGAACTGCCTTGTTCCAGTCATCATGGTCGACCTCTCGGCTCACGAATCCAAGGGCGGGTGCGTCGGCAGCCGATGGGTTGTCGAAGTGAGTTCAGGCGCCTGGGCCGGCGCAGCCGGAGCCGGAGCTCCGGTGGGCGTTCGTGGACTTCACCGTCGCGGAGTCGGCCGCGGCGAGTCCGAACACCAGAGCCGACGCGATGCCGCCGGCGTAGGCCCGGAACCACAGGCCTCCGGTGTCCGAACCTGCCGCTAGGAGCCCTTCCACCGGCTCGCCGTCCTCTCCTAGAACCCGTGCCCGGTCGTCGATGCGGATCCCGTGGAACGGGAAGGTGATGGCCGGCACCGTCTCGACGACGTAGTAGGGCGGTTCGTCGAGCGGCAGGCGGTCGAGCCGGCGGCCCGGCACGGGATCCTCTCCCGCCGCCGCCAGGGCGTTGAACCGCTCGACAGCCGAGCGGACGGCCGGCCTGTCGTATCCCCACTCCTCGGGAAGGTAGGCGAGTTCGTCGAGATCCTCGGCGAAGCCGACCCGGCCGCCCCGTTTGCCGGCCAGCGCGAACTTGTCGACGGCGACCGCCCCTTCCACGTACGAGCCCACCATCCAGTCGCGGAACACGCGGGCGTCGGCGATGAGGAGCCCGCGGTTCTCGGGCTGTTCCATCAGCGCCATCGTCGTCAGGTGATCGCCCAGCGTCTCGTCGGTGAACCGCTCGTTGCGCAGATTGAACAGCAGCGCGTGCTCGCTGTAGTACAGCGACAGGTCGACGTAGTCCGACGGGTCCGCGAACGGGATGCCGCTCGGGATCAGATGTCCGTAGAAGCCGGCGCCGGGCAGCCCGGTCGATGCCCCGGCGGCGGTCGCCAGGCGGTGGCCGCCCCCGCGGCTGTGGGGGTTGGAGCGCAGTTCCATGCGGTCGGCGTGCGGGTGGACGAGCTCGTTGCGGAGGTCCGCGTCTCCCTGGAAGCCCCCCGTGGCCAGGAGCGTCGAGGTGGCGCGCACGGTTCGTCGGGTGCCGTCGCTCGTGACGAGGTCCGCTCCGGTCACGGCCCCGTCCTCCAGGAGGAGCCGCTCGGTGTCGGTGGTCAGCAGCAGCTCACCTCCCGCCGCCACGATGATGCGGCGGCAGGTGTCGAGGTAGTGATGGGTGTCGAACCGGTGCCCCTGGCCGAAGCTGAGGATGGGCTGAGCGTCCTTGGCCTCGACCCCCGTGCTCCGAATCCACGCGATGCCGTCCTGGAAGCGGTCGACGAGGGCGCGCTTGAGCGAGGCGTCTCCGCCCGGGTTGTGCTGCTCCATCACCTCGTGGCTCGGGGCGGTCCAGGCGTAACCGGCGAACCGCGCGGATCCCCCGACGTCACCGCCGGCCTCGACGACCACGACGGTCAACCCGTTGCGTACGGCTCTCGCGCCCGCGGTCAGGCCGGCCATTCCCGCCCCGATGACGAGCAGGTCGACCGTCTGGTGGTCCGACATGTGCACTCGACCCTTCTTGAGGTTCGTCGCGCCAAGAAGCGCAACCCGGCGTCCGTGCGCCTCTCACCGCGACGTACCAGCTCCGACGTCGATCTGACCAAGCCCTACTGGTCCACCGTCGCGTGGGCGTGACCGGTGTGGCCGATGGTCTGGCCGCCGTCGACGAGGAACTCGCCGCCCGTGGTGTAGGAGGCGTCGTCGCTCGCCAGGAAGAGCACCATGCGCGTGACCTCCTCGGGCTCCCCGATGCGCGGTACCGGCTGAGCGGCGAAGAGTTCGGGTGCGGCCCTGTCACCCATGGGCGTGCGGATGACGCCCGGATGTACGGAGTTGACGCGCACCCCGGTGCCCGCCATGTCCAGTGCTGCGGCCTTGGTCATTCCCCGAATCCCCCACTTGCTCGCCACATAGCCGATGCCGTCGGCGAAACCCATGAGGCCGGCGGCCGAGGAGATGTTGACGACCGTCCCGTGGCCGCGACCGCGCATGCCGGGCAGGACGGTGTGCATGCCGAGGAAGGTGCCCACCAGGTTGACGTCGATGATCCGGCGGAAGTGCTCGGGCGACTGCTCTTCCACGCCGCCGAAGTGAATGATCCCCGCATTGTTGACCAGGACGTCCACGGGGCCGACGGTGTCCTCGACGGCGCGGACGACAGACTGCCACGCCTCCTCCTCGGTGACGTCGAGATGGTGGTACCGCGCGGCGGGGAGGCTCTGGGCCAGAGCCTCCCCCTCGTCGTCCAGCAGGTCGCAGACGGCGACCCGGGCGCCTTCCGCGGCCAACCCGCGTACGTGTGAGGCGCCCATGCCCCGGGCCCCGCCGGTGACGATCGCGACCTTTCCTTCGAAGCGCATCCTGAACTTCCCTTCCGAGCATGCGTGTACGTCCGAGCCGGGTCAGTCGGGGACGAGTACGGCCCGCCCCCGCACCCGGCCCCGGCGCAGCCGGTCGATTGCCTCCGGCGCGGCGGACAGCGGGAACTGCTCCGTCTCGACGCGGATCGCCCCCGAGCGGGCCAGCGCCACGACCTCGGCGAGCTCGGGGCGGGTGCCCCAGAAGGGCAGTGAGAGTCTGCAGCCCGGTGGGAGAGCGCCCGGCTTGGAGACCGTCAGCCGGCCGCCGCCGCTGCCGACGACGGCGAGTTCACCACCCGGGCGCAGAATGCCGGTCGCGAGTTCCAGCGTCTCGGTGGTGCCGACGAAGTCGAGGACGGCGTCCGCTCCCGCGCCACCACTGCGCTTGAGCAGGACCTCCGCGGTGTCCGCCCGGAGCAGGGTGCCGAAGTCCGCGCCGGAGCGGTCCGCGAGAGCCAGGGCCTCCTCCCGGACGTCGACAACCAGGACGCGGCTTGGGGTGGTCGCGCGGAGGATCTGTACTGCCAGGTGACCGAGCCCGCCGACACCGATGACGGCGGTGGTGGTGCCCTCCCCGAGCGTGTGCCGGAGACCGGCCACGGCGTGATGGGGCGTCAGGCCCGCGTCGGAGAGCGGAGCCGCCTGATCGGCCGGCAGGTCGCCGATGGGCACCAGCTGGCGCGCGGACGGGACGAGGACGTACTCGGCCATCCCGCCGTCCCGGCCCAGTCCCGCGCCGTGCCAGGCGAGGGCGCCGCGCCGGTCGCAGTAGTTGTCCCGGCCCGCGGCGCAGCGGCCGCAGGCGCCGCACCCCCACGGCCCGTACAGCACCACGCGGTCACCGACCGCCACCCCGTCGGCATCGGGCCCCAGGGCCGCGGTCCGCCCGGCGACCTCGTGGCCGAGAGTGAACGGCAGCCGGTAAGGGAGTGCTCCCGCAGCCGCGTCGATGACGTGCAGGTCGGAGTGGCACAGCCCGGTGGCTTCGACACGCACCAGTACCTCGGCGCCGTGGGGGACGGGCCGCTCGACCTCGGTCTGCGTCGGGGGCTCGCCCCACGCTGTCAGTCGCAGTGCCCTCATCTTCACCGTCCCCAGGTCTTGTTTGTCAGCCCCGAGGTCGCCACGGTAACAGAGGTGAAGTCAGTTCAATAGACCGATGAATGCGGCAGTGAGGGAGGGATCGGCTCGATGCGCAGGGACGTGCAGACGGAAAGGTTCGCGGCCAAGGTCGCGATGGTGACGGGTGCCGGCTCCGGCATGGGTGCGGCGGTCGCACGGCAACTGGCCGCGGAAGGTGCGCGGGCCGTCGTCCTGGCCGACGTGAACAGCAAGGGCGCCGCGGCCGTCGCCAAGGAACTGCCTGCCGCCGAGGCGGTCGCACTCGACGTGGCGGACCCCGCGGCCGTCGACGCCGTCGTCCAGGACGTGCTGCACCGGCACGGACGGCTCGACGTCCTGGTGCACGCGGCCGGGGTCGACGACCCCGAGGCCAAGGAGCGCATCGCGGCCGCGCTGGTCGAGGGACGGCCCGTCGAGATGATCGATTCCCTCGACGACACCTCCTGGCGGCGCGTCATGCGGGTCAACCTGGACGGTACGTTCCATGTGCTGCGCGCCGCGGTGCGGGTCATGCGGCCCTTCGGGGCCGGGGCGATCGTGGTGATCGGCTCGTCGTCGGCCTTCGACACCCCCGTCGGATATCCCCACTACGCCGCCTCCAAGGCAGGTGTGCACGCACTGACCCAGGCCGTGGCCAAGGAGGTCATCGCGTCCGGGATCCGCGTGAACGTGGTGGCTCCGGGGCCGACGGAGACGGGGATGGCGGCGCGCACGCCCCAGGCGCTGCGGGCCGGTTTCGCCGACCCGCGGGTGCGCCCGTACGCGACACCCGAGGAGATCGCCGACATCGCTCTCTTCCTCGCCAGCGATGCCGCGGCGAACCTGGTCGGCGCGGTGCTGCTCGCCAACGGCGGCCGGTTCACCGCCTGAGCGAAAGCAACTCGTGCGCAGGTCTTGCCCGACGGGGCTCCTGTCCCTACGGTCAATGAATTGAGTTCAGTTTTGTGAGGAGCGCCCATGCGTCGTCGTCACCCCGAGATCGACCCCCAGTCGCTGTCCGAAACCGACGAACAGCGGCAACTGCGCGCCGTCCTGCGGGACTTCCACACCGAGGCGAGTGGTGCCGAGGATGTCCGCAAGCGGTCGGCCATCCCACGCGGATATGACGAAGTGCTCTGGAGGCGGCTCGCGGGCGAGATCGGGGTCCACGGACTGGCCGTTCCGGAGGCGTACGGCGGGTCGGGCTACACGTTCGCCGAACTCGCCGTAGCCCTCGAGGAATCCGGGCGCGCCCTGGACTGCGCGCCACTTCTGCCCACGGTGGTCCTCGCCGCTCACGCCCTGCTGTACAGCGACGACCGCACGGCGTGCGAGCGCTACCTGCCGCGGATCGCCGACGGCACGCTCACCGCGACCGTGGCCGGGTTCGACGCCGACAAGCCCGCAGAACCCGAGACCGACGAGTTCGGCGTCATCGCCGAGCAGGGTGGCTCGGGCTGGCTGCTGCGGGGCCGGGCGGACTTCGTTCTCGACGGGGCGGGCGCGGACCTGATCCTGGTACGGGCGCAAACGCCGGCCGGACCGCGGCTGTTCGCCTGTGAGCCCGCCCCGCACACCTGCCGGCGGACTCCGCGCCGTGTCCTGGACGAGACGCGCCGCCAGGCGCTGGTGGAATTCCGGGGCGCACCGGCCACCGCCGTGGGGACGGCGGAGGGCACCGAAGACACGGTCTCGGCGACCCTCGACACCGGTCGGGCCGCGCTGGCGGCCGAACAGGTCGGGGGCAGCGGGCACGCGCTGGACGCCACGGTCGCATTCGTCGCACAGCGCCACCAGTTCGGGCGCCCCATCGGTTCCTTCCAGGCTGTCAAGCACCGGCTGGCCGATGTGCTGGTCGCGCTGGAGGCGGCCCGCTCGGCGTCGGCGTACGCAACTGCCTGCGCCGCCGTTGCCCCGCGGCAACTTCCGGTGGCCTCCTGTGCCGCCGCCGTGGTCTGCTCCGAGACCTTCCTCCTGGCCACGGCCGAATACGTCCAGCTGCACGGCGGCATCGGCTTCACCTGGGAGCACCCGGCCCATCTGTATGTACGCCGCGCACGCAGCAGCGAGGTGCTGTTCGGCACGACGGACGGGCACCGGGTCCGACTCGCCGAACTCATTGGGCTGGCCGCCCGCTCCGCTGCCTGAACGGGCAAAGAGGACAGCGAAGAGAGCCGTATGACGCCGACCCCACGCCCCCCACTCGCCCTCGCCGCACCCTTCGCACTCGGCGGTCTCACCCTCCGCAACCGCCTCGTCGCCACCGCCCACGCCACCGCCGCCGTCACCGACGGTGCCCCCACCGAGGCCGACGCGGCCTACTGGCGGCGACTGGCCCAGGGCGGCGCCGCCATGGTGATCACCGGAGGCACCGCCGTGGCCCCCGAGTCGACGCTGCCGCAGCGCTATCTGACCGAAGCGTGGCGCCCCGAGATCCAGGACGCCGTACGCCGCCGCACCGAGGCCATCACCGACGGGGGTGCTGTCGCCGTCGCACAGCTCGTCCATCTCGGCCGGGAGACCCTGGGCGCCGGCACCCACTACGCGCCGGTCTCCGCCGCGGCCGTCCGCTCGCCCCGCGAGGCGGCCGCGCCGCACCCGCTGAGCACCGAAGAGGTGCGCGGCGTCGTCGACGCCTTCCGCATCTGCGCGGCGAACAGTGTGCAAGCCGGTTTCCACGGCGTGGAACTGCACGCCGGCCACGGCTATCTGCTCGCCCAGTTCCTCTCCCGGGTCAACAACTCCCGCGATGACGAGTACGGCGACCGCATCGCCCTGCCCGCCCGGGTGATCGACGCCATCCGCACCGAGATCGGCGAACTCCCCATCGGTGTACGGGTGTCGGTGGAGCCCGGCGCGGACTCCGGACTCGGCCTGGACGACCTGATCGAGCTGCTGCCGCGCCTGTGCGCCGCCTCGCCCTTCGCGTACGTCAACATCACCACCGGCGTCCGCAACACCTACGTCCCCGGCATGGCCACCACCCGCCCGCCGCTGCTGGAGTCCGTGGCCCGGCTCCGCTCGGCCGTCGCCCTGCCGCTCCTGGTCAGCCAGGGCTTCAGGTCGGTCGCGGACATCGAGCGTGCCCTTGACTCGGGGGCCGATCTGGTCGGCCTGGCCCGTCCGTTCATCGCCGACCCCGACTTCGCCCGCAAGGTGATCGCGGGCGACGAGCGATCCGTACGCCCCTGCACGGGCTGCAACGAGGGCTGCCGGACCTTCGAGCCCACCGGATCGTGCTCGGTGAACCCCGAACTCGGCCCGCCGGGAGCCGCCGGCCGCCCGGCCGTCCCGCTGCTGCTCACCAGGCCGGCCGAGCCGTTGCCGCGCACCCCGGCGGACTCCCGCAGTGGACCTGTCGCCGTCCTGGGAGCGGGCCCCGCCGGCATGGAGTGCGCGATGGCACTCGCCCGATCCGGCGCCGAGGTGACCGTCTTCGACACGGCCCGGCAAGCCGGCGGTCAGGCGCGCCTCGCCTCCCTCGCCCCGCATCGCTCCGGCTGGCAGAAGTTCGTCGACCACCAGCGCGAGCAGCTTGCCGCTCTCGGTGCGCGCGTGCTGCTGGGCACCTGCCCGGGGGCGGACGACATGGCGGCGTACACCCAGATCGTGCTCGCCACCGGCGCGGAGGAAGAGCCCGTCCTCGTACCGGGCGAGCTTCGGACGCTCACCAGTACGGATTTCCTGCGCCGGTACGCGGACGTCGTGCCCACAGCACTCGGCGTCGCCGTCCTCGATGACGGTTTCGGCTGGTGGCCGGGCATCAGCGCGGTGGAGAGCGCGCTGTCGGCCGGTGCGCGGGAGGTCACCGCCATCACGCCTGGCACCGGTTTCGCGTCGGGCCTGTCGCCGGAGAACCGCACCCAGTTGCTGCACCGTCTCACCGGCGCACCCGTGCGCGTCGTCGCGCTGAGCACCGTGACCTCGACGACCGCCGACGGCGTTCGTCTGCGCCATGTGCTGGACGGGCGACAGACGCACCTCGCCGCCGACGTCCTGGTCACCGTCGGCGAACGACGCGCGCACCGTCCCGACTTCACCCCGGCCGCCCACCAGACCGTCCGCGCGGTCGGCGACTGCGTCGTGCCGCGCCGCATCGCGCACGCCGTCGCGGAGGGACGCGCGGCCGCGGCGGCCGTCGCCGCGCAGCGGCTGTGACGATCCGCGTGGGCCACGGCCCGCGCACCGCGCCGGCAGGCGACGGGACCGTCCCTTCCTCCGGAAGGTTTCCACCGCGCTGCGCCCGTGTATTTGAATCGGATTCAGTTTGATCACTTGCCGGAAGCGTTCCAGTGCAGCGCAGGGGTGGCTTCACCTCCGGAATCTGTTTCGATCAAAGGGTTGACAGCGCACCTTCATCCTCGCAGACTTGTAGTGAATTCAGTTCAATTTGGAGGCTGAGATGGCAGTGGAAGACGAGATTCAGTTCGAGCGTGACGGCAACGTCGCCCGTGTGTGGCTCAACCGCCCGTGGAAGAAGAACTGCGTCACCGTGCCGATCCTGGACCGGCTCGACGAGATCATCACCGAGGTAGACGAGGACCCCGAGCTGCGCGTTCTGGTGGTCCGCGGCCGCGGCGGCACGTTCTGTTCGGGCTTCGACCTCGACAGTCTGAAGGCGGAGTACGTCGGCAAGTCCAACGCGATCGACGTCGCGGTGAAGTCCGCGAAGGTGTGCGACCGCCTCTACTCGATGAAGACCCCCTCGGTGGCTGTCCTGGAGGGCTACGTCACCGCCGGCGGCTTCGAAATCATGATCTCCTGTGATTTCGCCATCTCCGCGGACGACGCCAAGATCGGCGACTTCCACATCCGCCGCGCCCTGTTCGGCGGGGCCGGCCCGATCTACCGGGTGCCGCGCATGATCGGCATCCGCAAGACCAAGGAGCTGATGCTCACCGGCAAGCTCCTCTCCGGTATCGAGGCCGTCGACTTCGGACTGATCAACAAATCCGCCCCGGCCGACAAGCTGGACGAGACGGTCGATGCCTTCATCGGGGACCTCGTCGACAAGAGCCCCTTCATGATGTGGCTGACGAAGATGACGATCGACCGCAGCCTGGACGCCGACATCCAGTCCCTGATGGTGATGGAGCACCTCGCCGTGGGCGTGGCCCTCAACTCCGAGGACGCGAACGAAGGCGTGTCGGCGTTCCTGGAGAAGCGTGAACCCAAGTGGACGGGGCGCTGATCCGGATGGCCACGGATCCGCGGAGTCCGACCGTCGCCGCCGGGCTCCAGGGCTCACGCTGCTCCGGCTGCGCGGTGACGGCCTACCCCGCGGAGGACGCCTGCCCCCGCTGCGGGGGACCGGCCGATCCGGCGGTCCTCCGGGGTACGGGCAGGCTGTGGACCTGGACGGTGCAGCGGTACGCGCCCAAGTCCCCGCCCTACCAGGCCCCGCCCGGCGGCTTCGAGCCGTTCGCCCTCGGCTACGTCGAGCTGGCGGAAGGCGTGCGGGTGGCGGCCGTACTCGACGTCCACGACCTCGACGACATCCGCATCGGCATGCCCCTCACCGTCAGGGCCGGCGATGGCGTCCCGCGGGCCAGGCCCACGACCCCCGGCGAGGAGGGTTCATGAGTACCGACGTCCTGATCTGCGGCGCCGGGCGCACCCCGTTCGGCCGGTCGGAGGCCAGCGGCCGGCAACTGGCCGTCGGCGCGGTGAACGCCGCGCTGGCGGACGCCGGCATCGAGTGGTCGCGGGTTCGGGCCGCGTTCGGCGGCAGCGACAACGCCGGCCTCGCCGACACCCTGGTAGCCCAACTCGGCCTCACCGGACTGCCGTTCATCAACGTCAAGAGCGGCTGCGCCACCGGCGCCAGCACGCTGATCTCCGCCGTGAACGCGATCCGCTCCGGCATGGCGGACGTCGTCCTCGCCGTCGGCTTCGACAAACACCCGCGCGGCGCCTTCGACCCGCGGCCCGAGGACTGGGGGCTGGGAGCGGAGTACGGCAGCGACGGGCTGATGGTCACCACCCAGTTCTTCGGCATGAAGATCCAGCGCTACATGCACGACCACGGCATCACCCCGCGGACCCTCGCCCTGGTCGCCGAGAAGGCGTACCGCAACGGAGGTCTGACCCCCGAGGCGTGGCGGCGCAAGCCCGTGTCCGTTGAGGAGATCCTCGACTCCGGCATGGTCAGCGATCCGCTGACCCGCTACATGTTCTGCTCCCCGGGAGCGGGTGCGGCCGCCCTGGTGCTGTGCTCCCCGAAGGTGGCACGCACCTTGGACGGCACGCCGGTCGCTTTGCGTGCGGCGGCCGTACGCACCCGGCGCTTCGGCTCGTTCGAGGTCTTCAGCCCCTGGATTCCCGGTGGTGAACTGACCAGCGTCAGCAGGGATGCCTCGGCCGCCGCCTTCGAGGAGGCGGGAATCGGCCCCGGCGACATCGACGTCTGTCAGCTGCAGGACACGGAGAGCGGTGCCGAGGTCATGCACATGGCCGAGTGCGGGTTCTGCGAGGACGGCGAGCAGGAGCGTCTGGTCGCCTCCGGTGCCACCGAAATCGGCGGGACCCTGCCGGTCAACACCGACGGTGGCTGCATCGCCAACGGCGAACCCATCGGTGCCTCGGGACTGCGCCAGGTCTACGAGATCGTCCAGCAGCTGCGCGGACGCGCGGGCGAGCGCCAGGTCCCCGGCGAACCTGGGATCGGCTTCACTCATGTGTACGGCGCCCCCGGCGTGAGCGCGTGCACGGTGCTGTCCCGCTGAATGGAGGTGGAGGAGAAGAGATGAGCGCCATCCCGGAACCCGAGGAGTTCCGCGCCCAGGCCCGGCAGTGGCTCACCACGGTCGCCCGGCCGCGCGCCGCCGGCGGAGCATGGGGCAGCGGCTCCGACTCCGTGGCCGTGTTCGAGAACTGGACCCAGGAGCAGGAGCTCGAGCACACCGCCCGCACCCAGGAGTGGGAACGCACCCGCTACGACCACGGGTGGGGCGCGCTCAACTGGCAGGAGGCGTACGGGGGACGTGACCTCCCCGCCTACTACGAGCAGCTCTACCGCACCGAAGAGACGGCCTTCGACGTCCCCCATCGCACCGAGGTCTTCCCGGTGACGCAGCAGCTCGTCGCCCCCGCGATCGGCATCTGGGGCACCGAGCAGCAGAAGGAGCGCTGGCTGCGGCCCATGCTGCGCACCGACGAACTGGCCTGCCAGCTGTTCTCGGAGACCGAGGCCGGCTCCGACCTCGCCGCCGTGCGGACCAAGGCGGTGCGCGACGACGACCACTGGGTGCTGACCGGGCACAAGGTCTGGACATCCGGGGCCCGCGTCGCGACCTGGGGTGTCGCGGTGTGCCGTACCGATCCGGACGTACGCAAGCACGCCGGCATCACCGTCTTCCTGGTGCGCATGGACGCGCCGGGCGTGACCGTACGGCCCATCCAGCAGATGACGGGCGGCACCAGCTTCAACGAGGTCTACCTCGACGGCGTGGTGGTGCCCGACACCGACCGGCTCGGGCCGGTCGGCGAGGGCTGGCGGGTCACGCTCAGTGTGCTGGCCGCGGAACGGCTCGACTCCGGCAACCTCGGCCTGGACAACGCCGACCGGGCGCTGGACCTCGCCGGAAACCTGCCCCGCCCCCTCACCGGCAGCGAACAGCAGCGGGCCGCCGACCTCCACATCCGCACCCTCGTCCAGCGGCTCATCGGACTGCGGGTGACCGCCGCCCTCGTCGCCGGACGCGAGCCCGGCGCGGAGGCCTCGGTCGGCAAGCTCTACGCCACCGAGACCATGCGGCGCACCAGCGACCTGGTCTCCGAGCTGCTGGGCCCGAGCCTGGTCGCGGACACGGGGGAGTGGGGCACCTACGCCTGGAGGGAGCACCTGCTCGGCGCCCCCGGATACAGCATCGCGGGCGGCACCGACGAGATCCAGCACAACATCCTCGCCGAACGCGTGCTCGGCCTGCCGAAGGAGCCCGTCCGATGAGCACGGCCACACAGGTGTCGGAGCTGGCCGGCCGAGTGCGTGACCAGCTCGCCCGTCGCCATCCGGGCGCCCCGGTGGGCGAGTTGAAGGTGCTTCCGGGCGGTCACTCGGGGCTCACGTACTCCGTCACCGCGGGGGACGCCAGGTACGTCGTCAAGGCGGTCCCTCCGGGGCAGCGGCCCGTCGGGCGCAACGACGTGCTGCGCCAGGCGCGGGTGCTGGGCGCGCTGGCCGGGTCCGCGGTGCCGGTGCCGGGTGTCGCAGCCGTCGACGAGACACAACCGGCCTGGTTCGCGATGGACTTCGCGGTCGGGGATGCCGTCGAGCCGGTACTCGACGAACCCGAGGTGCCCGCCGCGACGGCCCGCGCCCGCATGCTGGAGATCGCCGCCGTGCTGCGGCGACTGCACGCCACCGACACCCGTACACCCGGGCTCGATCCGCCTGAACCGCTCGACGCGGTGGGGGAGTTGGAACGGTGGAGCCGCACCCTGCACGCCGTCCCGGACGAACTACGCCCTGGTGGGGTGGAGTTGCTCGCACGCCTCGCCCGTGATGTGCCCGGCGGTCTCCCGCCGGTCCTGCTGCACGGGGACTTCCGGCTCGGCAACGTGCTGTGCGTCGACGAGCGTGCGGTGGCCGTCGTCGACTGGGAGATCTGGAGCGTCGGCGACCCGCGCATCGACCTCGGCTGGTTCCTCCTCTTCGCCGACCACCGCAACTTCCCCCAGCTGGGGCGTGCCGTGCCCGGCCTGCCGAGTGAGGCCGAACTGCTTGACGCCTACCTCGACGGCCGGCCCCGGCTTCCCGCGATGGACTGGTTCCGGGCGCTCGGCCGCATGAAGATGGCCGCGATCATGGGCCACAACCTGCGCAGGCACCGCGAGGGCAAGCACCACGACCCGGACCAGGAGCGACTGCCGCCCACCATCGCCGCGATGATCCGCACGGCACGCGACCTCCTCGGCTGATCCGGACCCACCACCCGAACCCCGGCACCACGGCACCCCGGACAGGAGCAATCGTGGATTTCGGATACTCGCCCCGCGCGAGTGAACTGCAGGACCGCATGCGGTCGTTCATGGAGCAGCACGTCCTCCCCGCGGAAGCGGTCTACGACCGGCAGCTGGCCGAGGCGGACGACCCGCACGCGCTGCCGCCCGTCATGACGGAGCTGAAGGAGAAGGCGCGCGCCGAGGGCCTGTGGAACCTCTTCATGGCGCACGGCGACTGGGGCGCCGGACTCACCAACCTCGAATACGCGCCCCTCATGGAACTGGCGGGCCGCTCCATCATCGGCCCCGAGGTGTTCAACTGCTCGGCGCCCGACACCGGCAACATGGAACTGCTCGCGCTCTACGGCACGCCCGAGCAGCAAGAGCGCTGGCTGCGGCCCCTGCTGGACGCGGAGATCCGCTCCTGCTTCGCCATGACCGAGCCGGAGGTCGCCAGCTCCGACGCGCGCAACATCCGTACCCGCATCACCCGCGACGGAGACAGCTACGTCGTCAACGGCCGCAAGTGGTACACCTCCGGGATTCTCGATCCCGACTGCGAGCTGATCATCCTGATGGGCAAGACCGATCCGGACGCGCCCACCTACCGGCAGCAGAGCATGCTGCTCATCCCCCGGGACACCCCGGGCGTCACGGTCCTGCGCGATCTGCCGATGTTCGGCTACACCGACCGGCTCGGACACGGTGACGTGCTCTTCGAGGACGTCCGCGTGCCGGTGGAGAACATCCTCAGGGGTGAGGGAGAGGGCTTCGCGCTCGCCCAGGGACGGCTGGGCCCGGGGCGGATGCACTACGCGATGCGTGCCGTGGGCTTCGCCGAACGTGCCCTGCAGCTGATGTGCGAGCGCGTCACCGGACGCACCGCCTTCGGCGGACCGCTCGCCGATCAGGGCGTGGTGCGCGAGTGGATCGCCCGCAGCCGCATCGAGATCGAGCAACTGCGCCTCCTCGTCCTCAAGTCCGCCTGGCTGATGGACACCGTCGGCAACGCCGCCGCCCGTATGGAGGTCGCCGCGATCAAGGTCGCGGCGCTGGAGGTCGCCCACAAGGTGGTCGACCGAGCGGTGCAGGCGCACGGCGCGGCGGGAGTCAGCGACGACACCGTACTGGCGCGGCTGTACGCCATCACACGGGCGCTGCGCATCGCCGACGGCCCCGACGAAGTGCATCTGCGGACGGTGGCCCGCCAGGAACTCGCCAAGTACCGGAAGCAGGCCGAGCAGGCCCAGCACCAGAAGACCGACATGAAGGCAGGAGCCGCGTGAGCGCCAACACTCTGGACGGCCGGGTCGCCGTCATCACCGGCGGATCCCGTGGCATCGGGCTCGGTATCGCCTCCGCCTACCGGGCGGCCGGCGCACACGTGGTGATCGCGGCCCGCAAGGCGGCCGGACTCGCCGAGGCGCGCGAGGAGTTGCTGCGCGTCAAGGGCGACGGCGACCTGCACACGGTGGTGGCCAACGCCGGCGAACCCGAGCAGGCCGAGGCCTGCGTCGCCGAGACCATGGCCCGCTTCGGCCGGGTCGACATCCTCGTCAACAACGCGGCGACCAACCCGTACCACGGTGACCTGCTCGACCTGGACCTGCCGCGGGCGGAGAAGACCGTCCGCGTCAACCAGTACGGAATGATCGCCTGGACCCGGTACGCCTGGCGAGCCTGGATGGCCGAGCACGGGGGAGCGGTCATCAACATCGCCTCCGTCGGCGGGCTGATCGTCGACCCGCACATCGGCTACTACAACGCCACCAAGGCCGCCATGCTGCACATGACCCGGCAGCTCGCCTACGAACTCGGGCCGCGGGCACGGGTGAACGCCATCGCCCCCGGCCTGATCAAGACGGAACTGGCGCGGGCGGTGTGGGAGGTGCGCGAACCGATCCTCACCGCCAAGCTGCCGCTGCGGCGCCTCGGCACGGTGGAGGACGTGGCGAACGCGGCGCTGTTCCTGGCCAGTGACGCCTCCTCCTGGATGACCGGCCAGACCCTGGTGCTCGACGGCGGCGCGACCGCCCTGCCGATCGGGGTGGACGAGTGAGCGCGCCTCGATGCGCCGCCGAGCTGTTCTCGCTCCAGGGCCGGACGGCCCTCGTCACCGGCGCCTCCGCCGGGCTCGGCGCACGATTCGCCGCCGTCCTCGCGCAGGCCGGCGCCACCGTGTTCGCCGCGGCCCGCCGCATCGACCGGCTGAAGGAACTCGCCGACTCCCACCCACACATCCACCCCGTGGCCTGTGACGTCGCGATCGCCGCCGACCGTACGCGGTTGGCCGAGGCCGCGCTGACCGCCACCGGCCGCATCGACATCCTGGTCAACAACGCGGCCGCCTCCGGCGAGACCCGCGCCGAGGACGAATCGCCGGATGCCTTCGCCGACGTCCTCGGCGTCAACCTCACCGCGCCCTACCATCTGGCCCGCCTCACCGCCGAGGCGCCCGGCGACACGGGTGGCAGGACCATCATCAACGTCTCCTCCATTCTCGGCCTGGTGACCGCCGCCCCCCTCGGCGGCGCGAGCTACTCGGCGTCGAAAGCCGGACTGATCGGCCTGACCCGGGAGTTGGCCGGCCAGTGGGGTCGCGGCGGCATACGCGTCAACGCACTCGCCCCGGGCTGGTTCCGCACCGAGATGACCGAGGACCTCTTCGGCGACGAGCGCTCCAGCCGCTGGGTCGAGCGCAACACCCTGCTGGGGCGCGGCGGTGACGGCCGTGAACTCGACGGCGCCCTGCTGTTCCTCGCCTCGGACGCCTCCTCCTACTGCACCGGACAGGTGCTGACCGTCGACGGCGGATGGACAGCTCGATGAGCGTCGGCACTGAGATCCGCGACGACGGACTGGCCCATGTCACGTTGCGGCGGGGCGGGGCGGGCAACGCCATCGACCTGGACATGGCGCGCGGACTGCTGGACGCGGCGCGGGTCTGCGCACGTGAGGGCGTACGAGTCGTGCTGCTGACCGGCGAGGGGACGTCCTTCTGCGTCGGCGGCGACCTCAGGGAGTTCTCCCGGCTCTCCGGTGAGGCACTGGAGAAGCACCTCAGCGCGGTGACCGACGCGCTGCACGACGCGCTGCGTACGTTCGCCGCGAGCGACGCGCCCGTGGTGGCCGCCGTGCAGGGAGCCGTCGCAGGCGCGGGTATCGGCCTGGCCGCGGCCGCCGATCTGACCCTCGCCGCCGACAACGCCTCGTTCACCGCCGCGTACACCGGCATCGGATACTCACCGGACGCCGGAGTCAGCTGGTTCCTGCCCCGTCTCGTCGGCCCCAAGCGGGCCCTGGACCTGCTGCTGACCAACCGCCGCGTACCAGCGGCGGAAGCCGAGGAGATCGGACTGGTGAGCCGGGTCGTCGCCGCCGACCTGCTGGCCGCCGAGGCCGCGCGCACGGCCGAGGCCCTGCTCCGCGGACCGACCACCGCCTTCGGTGTGACCCGCCGACTGGTCGCCGCCGGGCTGACCGAGGACCTGGACCCGCACCTGGACCGTGAGGCCCGTGCGCTCGCCGCCGCGGCCGCCTCCGCCGCGGGCCGTGAGGGTGTCGCCGCCTTCCTCGGCAAGCGGGCGCCCGACTTCAGCAGCGCGCCGCCCAGGCCCTGATCCGCCAGGACCCGTTCCGTTCCGTACCGAAACCCATGGAGCCCCCCCCGTGCCCACCACGTCGGAAGCATTCATCGTCGGAGCCGTCCGCACCCCCGTCGGCC
Source organism: Streptomyces sp. NPDC033131 (assembly GCF_055578365.1). Taxonomy (NCBI): domain Bacteria; kingdom Bacillati; phylum Actinomycetota; class Actinomycetes; order Kitasatosporales; family Streptomycetaceae; genus Streptomyces; species Streptomyces sp. NPDC033131. Next base: position 48,800 of record NZ_JBVIPA010000033.1, on the reverse strand, counting down.
GCCGCAAGGGCACACTCAGCGGCGTGCACCCCGCAGACCTCGGCGCCCATGTGCTGCGCGCTCTGCTCGAGCGCACCGGCGCCGACCCGGGCGCCGTCGACGACGTGTTCTTCGGGTGTGTCAGCCAGCTCGGCGCGCAGACCGGGAACATCGCCCGCACCGCCTGGCTGTCGGCGGGGCTGCCGCAGCACGTGCCCGGCACCACCATCGACCGCCAGTGCGGCTCCTCCCAGCAGGCCGTGCACTTCGCCGCGCAGGCGGTCGGCTCCGGCGCCGCCGATCTCGTGGTCGCCGGTGGGGTGGAGGTGATGAGCCTGGTACCCATCGCCAGCCCGATGTTCGTCGGAGAGCAGGCCGGCATGGGCAGCCCCTTCGCGGGGGACGGCTGGCGCGAACGTTTCGGGGACCAGGAGGTCTCGCAGTTCCGCGGGGCCGAGCTGATCGCCGAGAAGTGGGGCGTCTCCCGCGCGGACATGGAGAGGTTCGCCCTCACCAGCCACCGGCGGGCCCTCGCCGCCCAGGCCGACGGCGCCTTCGACGCCGAGATGGTCCCGGCCTTCGGGCTGGCCGCCGACGAGGGCCCGCGCGCCGACACCACCCTCGAGAAGATGGCGGGCCTGAAGACTTTGACCGAGGGCGGCCGGCTGACCGCCGCCGTCGCCAGCCAGATCTCCGACGGCGCCGCCGCCCTGCTGATCGCCTCCGCGGAGGCGGTACGCCGCCACGGTCTGACACCGCTGGCCCGTGTGCACACCATGGCCGTCGTCGGCTCCGACCCGATCCACATGCTGACCGGCCCGATCCCCGCCACCGAGAAGGTCCTGGAGAAGGCCGGACTGCCGATCGGCGAGATCGACCTCGTCGAGATCAACGAGGCCTTCGCCTCCGTCGTCCTCGCCTGGCAGAAGGAGACAGGCGCCGACCCGGAGCGGGTCAACGCCTTCGGCGGTGCCATCGCGCTCGGGCATCCGCTCGGCGCCACCGGTGCCCGGCTCATGACCACGCTCGTCCACCAGCTGCACAGGACCGGCGGACGTTATGGTCTGCAGACGATGTGCGAGGGCGGTGGCATGGCCAATGCGACTGTGCTCGAGCGCCTTTGACCTGAAGTCGATTGGCAACTGAGTTCAACTTGGGGCTACCCTCGGGTACGCACGAGATGGGCGGCAGCCAGGAGACGGTGGGTCAGTCATGGCGACAAAGATCGTTGAACCGGAAGCGGGGCCGAGGTCCAAGCGCGCCGCCATTCTGGCGGCCGCTGTCGACTGCTTCGGCGAGACAGGCTTCGAGGCCACCAAGTGGTCCACCGTGGCGGAGCGGGTCGGCATCGGGCAGACCGCGCTGTACCACTACTTCGAGTCCAAGACCCACTGCCTGCTCACCATCATGCGGCTGGAGCTCCAGCGCTCCCACGACAAGTTCACGGAGGCGACAGCGGACGCCGCGGAGCCGGTGGAGGCGCTGCGGGCGGCCGTCCACGCGGCGTACGACGTCTCCGACCAAGAGGTCCTGCAGATGCGCATCCTGCAGAACCACATGGACCTCCTCTCCGGCCCGCGCAAGTCCAAGCGGGAGGAGGCCGAGCGCGTCGCGGCCCGTCAGCTGGTCCAGCTCGTCGAGCGGGACTGGACGAACCTGCTGGTCCGGGGCATGTCCCAGGGTGCGTTTCCGCTGCGCGACGCACAGCTGCTGGGCGCGAGTGTGCTCGGCCTGATCGTCAGCGTCTGGCGGTGGTACCGGCCGTCGGGGCCGACGCCGCTGTCGGAGGTCAGCGAACTCATCGAGGGCGCCTGCGTACGGATGGTCGCCACGTGACGTCCTGAGTGTCCCGGTCTTCCCGCCCCCCTGCGGATTCCGTCGGGGGGCTTTGTCGTGCCGGTGACCCGGTGCCACTGCCGCCTGGGCAGCTCCGTCACGCACTATTGCCAGGGGAGATTCCACCGGATTAACATCTACCTGAATTGAACTTGGCTCAGGTTGATCAATCGGCAGAAGGTCGGCGACCGAAGGGCTCACTCATGGCATTGCGCGCATACATGGCCAGCATGGACAGTCGGCATCCGGAGCGGACGCTGGAGCTGCTCGAACCTGATTTCCGCTTCCTCATCGCCCTGCCCGGCAAGGAGGTCATCGGCAAGTCCAAGGAGGACTTCGCCGCGTACATCGCGGGCCGCAATCCCCTGGACCGGTCCCACGAGATCCTGCGCCACAGCCGCGACGGCGACCTCGAAACCGTCTACGGAGTGGTGACGGAGGGCGGCCGGTACAGCGGCTCCTTCCTCTCCGCCGCGGTGATCTCGTCCGGCGGCCGCCTGGCGCGCTACCAGTCCTTCTTCACCACGTCGTTCGAACTGGTCGACTGGTCGGCGCAGGACGGGAGCCGGCCATGACCGAAACGTCGAGCGCGGCCCCCTTCCTCACCGCATGGTTCGAGATCCTCGACGGGGACGAGCCGTCCCGGATCCTCGACCTGATCAGCGACGACTTCTCACTGTCCATCCTGTTCTCCACCGGGGACGGCAACGCCACCGACTTCTCCGGCGACCGCGCCGCCCTCGTCGGCTACCTCGAACAGCGCGAGAAGGGCACCCGCACCCACCACCGGCTGTCGGCGACCACGCTCGGCCAGGACGAGCTCTTCCTCGGGGAGGTACGACGCGCGGGTGTGCCCGAGGCCACCTTCGTCGCCGCCGGGCGGGTGAACGACGAGGGCCGGCTGCAGCGCCTGCTGATCGGCCGCTCGTCCGAGATCCGCTTCGACTGATCACACACCTTCACCCCACCGATGGCCCGCCTTCCGCGTACGGAGGAACCTCATGTACAACCTCGTCCTGCTGGCAGCTCGCCCTCCGGAGTGGACACACGAGCAGTTCATCACGTGGTGGCGCGGCGACCACGCGGAGCTGACCTACCGACTGCCCGGACTGCGTGCCTGGCGGCACACCGAGATCGACGCCGCTCTGGAGCCGCGCTCCGAAGGCTGGGACGGGATCTCCGTACTCGGATTCGACTCCCCTGAGGACCTGAAGAAGGCCCTGGCGAGCCCCGAGTGGGCCGAGGCCGTCGCACAGGTCGGCGACATGAAGGGCCGCCGCATCGCGGTCATGGGGCACGAGGCGGAGATGTTCGCCGCCTGAAGTTGCTCCTGCCGGACGATCCCGGCTCACCGGCACGGCACGTACCCCAGCGTTCAGTAGACGGAGTTCGGCACAGCGCAGCGAGGGACAAGATGCGACAGGTAGTGCGGGAGTTCCAACAGAAGGCGGACGAGGCCGACTTCGTCGCCGTCATCGACGACACGGGCAGCCATACGGCCCGGCAGCTGCTCGATGAGGCCACGCGGCTGGCCGGAGCGCTGTCCAGCGCGGGCGCGGCAGACGCGGCGGCCGGCACGGTCATGCTTCAGGCCGACAACTCGTGGCGTACGGTCGCGGCCACCCTCGCCGTGGGCATGACCGGCCGGGACGGGGGTGTCCTCGCGGTCGTCAATCGGCACACCACCCACGCCGAGTTCACCGCGGCCTGGGAGGACATCCGCCCGGACGCCGTGGTCGCCGAGCCCTCCGCGATGGACGAATGGGCGGTGCCCGCACGACTGCCGGGCCCGCCGCGGACGGTGCTCGACGGCTGGACCTGCCTGTCCACGCCCCACAAGCGTGAGGTGTCGCGCTGGTCGGGGGGTGCTCTGATCGGCCTCACCTCCGGATCGACCGGGCGGCCCAAAGGCGTCGTACAGTCCGAGTCGGCCCTGCGCTACGCCGCCACGAGCACCGTCACCGTCAACGGCCTGGCCCCCGGCGACGCCGTCGCCGCGATCGTGCCGCTGTCCTCGACGGCGGCGTACTGCTTCGGTGTCTACCTCTCCCTCATGCTGCGCGGGCCGCTCGTCATGACGGGGAAGTGGGACAGGGCCGTCGCACTGAAGCGGATGGCCGACGCCGACGTCCGCTGGACCATGTGCGTCCCGACCATGGCGCTGCAGATGGGCGCCGAGGCGGCCGGCTCCGGCATCCTTCGCGGCGTCCGGTCGATCACCGTCGGCGGCGGGCCCATGGACCGCGGAGCGCTGGCCCGGGCGGAGCAGTCCCTGGGCACGAAGATCCTCCGCGTCTTCGGCATGTCCGAGTGCCTCGGCCACACCTCGCCGAGCCCCGAGGACCCCGAGGAGATCCGGCTCGGCACGGACGGCCTGCCCTTCCCGGGTACGGACGTACGCGCCCTCACCCCCGACGGGCAGACAGCCGGGCCGGGCGTGACCGGCCGGGCGCAGGTGCGCGGCCCGTCCCTCTTCCTCGGCTACGCCCGCGACGGCCGGGTCGATCCGCCGGCGCTGACAGAGGACGGCTACCTGCCCACCGGCGACCTGCTGATGACCCACGAGGACGGCACCATCAGCATCATGGGCCGTGAGAAGGACGTCATCATCCGCGGCGGCCGCAACATCGACATCACCGAGATAGAGCGCGCGGTGGCCAGCTACCCGCGCGTGGCCAGGACCTGTGTCGCGGCGGTTCCCGACGACGTGCTCGGTGAACGCGTGGCGATGCTCGTCGTCACCGAGGACGGCGGCGGCATCGACCTGGCCGAGGTGACCGGACACCTGGAGCGGGTCGGCCTGTCCAAGACCAAGTGGCCCGAATTCGTCTACGGCCTCAAGGAGTTGCCCCAGACCAAGGTCGGCAAGCTCGACCGGAGCGGGGCCCGGGACCTGGCCGTCAGGCTGACTGCCCGCGCGCCCGACGACCAGGCCTGACGAGCAGACGATCGGTGCGACCGTGCCGTCGCGCAAGCCGACCGGCGTGACCCCGCGGCGGTACACCAACAAGGAGGATCATGACACAGCGGTTCGACCAGGGCCCGTGGGCCGCAGCCGGAGTCCAGACCGTACAGCCCGGGGTGCACCGCGTTCCTCTGCCACTTCCCAACGACGGCCTGCACGCCGTCAACGTCTACCTGCTGGAGGACCTCGCCGACGACGGCGGCATCGTCATGATCGACGGCGGCTGGGCGATCCCCGAGGCGCGCAAGGCACTCGAGGAGGCCATGGCCGCCATCGACCGCGACCTCGGCGACATCAGCCACATCCTGGTCACCCACATTCACCGTGACCACTACACGAACGCGGTGGAACTGCGCCGGCTGCTGGGCTCGCGCGTCTACCTCGGCGCCGGGGAACGCCCGGGTCTGGAGATGCTCGACCGGCTGCGCAGCGACGAGCCCGTGAGTTCACTGGAGACCCTGCGCAGGGCCGGCGCCGGTGAACTGGCCGACTCCATCCGGGCGATGGACCACGGCGGTTTCGACCCGAGCGTGTGGCAGGCCCCTGACCGCTGGCTCGCCGCCGAGACCCTACGCTTCGGGGACCGCGAGCTGCGCGTCGTACCGACTCCGGGACACACCAAGGGACATGTGGTCTTCCTGGACGAACAGCGGGGCCTGCTGTTCTCCGGGGACCATGTCCTGCCGCACATCACTCCGTCCATCGGCTTCGAGCTGACCGATCCCGGTGGCCGGCCGCTCGCCGACTATCTGGACTCCCTGCGGCTGATGAACCGTTACGCCGACGCCCGCCTGCTCCCCGCGCACGGTCCGGTCTCCGACAGCACGCACACCCGGGTCGCCGAGCTGCTCGCCCACCACGACGACCGGCTGGCCGAGAGCCTGGCGGCGCTGGGCGAGGACACGCTCGACGCCCACGCGGTGGCGCGCAAGCTCGGATGGACGCGCCGTGCCGTGCCGTTCGGCGAGCTGAATTCCTTCAACCAGATGCTCGCGGTCAACGAGACGGCCGCGCACCTGGATGTCCTCGTGCTCCAGGAGCGGGCAACAGTGACATCCGTGGGCGGCGTGAACCAGTACACGCGCGTGTGGTGACCTCGCCGGCACAGGGCGCCTGCCGTCAGCGAGCCGTCCAACCCCCGTCCACGTACAACTCGGAGCCGGTGACGAAGCTCGCGTCGTGAGAGGCCAGGAACGCCACCGCTCCCGCGACCTCGTCGGGTCGGCCCAGCCGCCCCAACGGGGTGCCCTCGACCATCGCGGCGTGCCGGGGCGTGCCCCGCCACAGTTCGCGGGAGCGGGGCGTTTCGATGAAGCCCGGGTGGATCGAGTTCACGCGCACGCCGCGCGTGCCCCAGTGCAGCGCGGCGTTCTTCGTCATCAGCCGGACCGCGCCCTTGGCCGCGTGGTACGAGAAGCTGCTTCCGAAGCCGCCGACCGTACCGAAGATCGAGGCGATGTTGACGATCGAGCCCCCGCCGAAGCTCTCGATGGCGGGCCCGCCGTACTTCATGCCGAGCCAGACACCGGTCTGGGTGACCGCGATGACCTTGTCCCAGGACTCCCGGGTCTCCGTCTCCACGGTTCGCATCTCGGCGATGCCCGCGTTGTTGACGAGCACGGACAGCCCACCGAGTTCGGCGACCACCCGCTCGACCGCGCGGCGCCACGCCTCCTCGTCGCTGACGTCCAGGGCGAGCCCGAGCGCCCGCGCCCCGCCGTCCGTGAGCTCCTTCGCGAGCGCCTCGCAGCGGCCGGCGTCCACGTCGGTCACCGCCACCGCGGCACCCTCGGCGGCCAGTCGGCGGACGACGGCGTCTCCTATGCCGCCGGTCGCGCCGGTCACCAGGGCGATCTGTCCAGACAGCCGGTCCTGCACGGGTGCTCCTCGGTCTTCGTCGAGTGCGTCGATGTCAGCGGTCGTCACGGCAGCAGCTCCAGCCCCGAGCGCAGCAGCGCCGGGACCGCGGAGCCGACCAGCTCGAAGCCGGTGCCGACGGTCCGACCCGCGAGATAGCGGGCGTGGATGCCCTCGGCGATGACCGCGAGCTTGAAGCAGCCCAGCGCCTGGTAGAAGGCCAGGGCTTCGATGTCCCGGCCCGAGCGCACCGCGTACCGCTCGGCCAGCTCGCGGCCGGAAGGGAAACCGGGGTTGGCCGTCGGAACGTGGCGCGCCCCGAGCACCGGCTCGCAGACCGGGTCCCAGTACATGAGCAGCATCCCGAGGTCGGCGAGGGGATCACCGAGGGTGGCCATCTCCCAGTCGACGATCGCGGCGATCCGCCCGAAGTCACCGGGTGCCAGGATGGTGTTGTCCAGGCGGTAGTCGCCGTGCACGATCGTGGGCGCGCCGCTCACCGGCAGGGCGCGGGCGAGTCGGCGGTGCAACGCCTCGAGGTCGGGCAGGGCACGGGTGGCGACCCTGTCCCACTGGCTGCGCCACCGCCGCACCTGGCGCTCCAGATAGCCCTCTGGCCGGCCGAAGTCACCGAGCCCGACGTCGGCGACCTCGACCGAGTGCAGTGCCACCAGGGCGTCCACCAGCGCATCGGCACTACGCCGTGCATCGGCCGGCGGTAGCACGGCGACCTCGTCGCCGTCGCGCAGCACGGTGCCCTCCACGAAGTCGACGACACAGAACGGAGCCCCGATGACCGCCGGGTCCGTGCACGACAGCACGGCTCGGGCGACCGGTACTCCGGTGCCGCCGAGTGCGGCGACGACGCGGTACTCGCGGTCCATGTCGTGCGCGGTCGGCGTGAGCACGCCCAGCGGTGGCCGGCGCAGCACCCACCGGTGTGTCCCGTCGGTGACCTCGTAGGTGAGATTGGAGCGCCCGCCGTGCAGCAGCTCCACCGTCAACGGGCCCGCGCACTGCGGTACATGGTCTTCGAAGTAGCTCTGCAGGGCGGGGCCGTCGACGCCGACCACGGCCGTGTCCGGGGTGGTGGCAGTTGTCTCCGGTGTGGTCATCGCGCGGCCCTCCGCTCCCGTGCCGCCCGCACCGCGCGCTTGGCGATGGCCCAGCGGTGGGTCTCGGACGGGCCGTCGTAGATCCGGAACGGACGCACCTCCCGGTACAGCCGCGACAGCGGGGTGTCTCCCGAGATGCCGAGCGCGCCGCACACCTGCACGGCCCGGTCGACCACCCGGTTCACCGCCTCCGAGACGTACGTCTTCGCGATGGAGGTGTGCTGGGCGGCCGAGCGCCCCTGATCCAGCTCCCAGCAGGCCCGCAGCAGCACCGCGCGACTGGTCTCGATGTCGATCTCGGAGTCGGCCAGCAGCTGTTGCACCATGCCCAGTTCGGCCAGTGGCCTACCGAAGGCCGAGCGATCAGCCGCCCGCTCCAGAGCGATGTCCTGCGCCCTGCGTGCCACTCCGAGCCATCGCATGCAGTGCGTCATACGGGCGGGTCCGAGACGCACCTGGGCATGCGCGAAGCCTTCGTCCACCTCGCCCAGCACAGCGCCGTCGCTCACCTCGCAGTCGGCGAAGACGACCTCGCTGTGCCCGCCGAACAGGCCCTGATCCAGGGTGTCGATGTTCCGGACGACCTTCACGCCCGGGTTGTCGGCGTCCACGAGGAACATCGTTGCGCCGCCCGCGTCGCCCGGGACGCCGGTCGTGCGGGCCATGCAGATGGCGAAGCCGGCGCCGTCGGCGCCGCTGATGAACCACTTGCGGCCGTCGATCCGCCAGCCGGCTGCGGTCCGCGTCGCCGTGGTGGCCAGCGCACGGGGGTCGGATCCGGCGCCCGGTGCCGGCTCGGTCATCGCGAAGCAGGAGCGCACCTCTCCGGCCGCCAGCGGGCGCAGATACCGCTCCTTCTGTTCGTCGTCGGCGACCACTTCGAGCAGGTGCATATTGCCCTCGTCGGGCGCCGCGCAGTTGAGAGCCAGCGGGCCCAGCAGTGAGTATCCGGCCGCCTCGAACACCACTGCCTGGCCGCAGAGATCCAGCCCGAGCCCGCCCCAGTCGCCACTCACATGCGGAGCGAACACCGCCGCGGCCCGGGCGGCCTCCTGCAACCGACGCCGCAGTGGCTCCGGCCCGTCATGGACGTTCCCGTCGCAGGCCTGCTCCTCCGGCAGCACCACGTCCCGGACGAACTCGGCGGTGCGCCACGCGATGTCGGCGACCCTCTCGTCGCTCTCGAACCCGATCGACACGTTGACCCCTGACCTTGGCTACTGAGCATTAGCCATCACACTGGGGAGTGGGCGTCTATGTCAATGGGGATGCACGGCCTTTCGCTCACGTCTCCGAAGTGACGGCTAATCATGGATAGCCAGCTCGGCCGGTCGGCGAACTGGGTTGCGGACCGCAGACGGCGCACGGCCTGGCCGACGCCGTGACGTCGAGCGGCGGGTCGCGGCCGGGGCCGGATCGAGCTGCCGCGGATGCCTCAGGAGCGGGTGCCAGTCAGGGGCCCTCACCGCAACAAGGTCACCTGGGCTCTGAGGGCCGTGGATCTTCATGTGCCGGAGCGAAATCGGTTGCCAGGACGAGCCGTACTGGACACTATCCACGTCATGACTACACGAAAGGGCGGCCAGCCCTGCGGCTGTTGACCGGCTCGTGGTGGGTGCGCGACGGCGATGTCGCCGACGAGCGCCCCACCTTTCTCGACCACGCGCGGACCCTCCGTGGCCGCTACGGTCCCGGACCGTGGCCCTGGTTCGGCGATCCGCTTCCCGACGCACTCCCGGACAGCACTCGCCTCGTCTTCGTCGGCGGCGGTGAAGACGCTCTTGTACGCCGTACTCAAGACGGCGACGATGTTGTTCCTCCCACCGGCGTCGAACTCGCCAACCACCTCGAACACCTGCTGCCGGCATTGACGCCCGCCCTCAGCGGCGACGGGCTCAGGAGCCTCCACGACCTCCTGACCACCTGCTCGCCGATCGACGTCGCTGACGAGCTCAGCGCCGAGATCCGCCGCCGCGGTCTGCCGTCCGACGGTCTGCGCCGACTGGGTCGGCAGTTGGCAGAGCACGGTACCCACCGAGGCCCGGTCAAGATCGGCCTGGTGCTCCTGGGCCTGGGCGGGGACATCCGCGACCGAGAACTGCTGCTCCTGCTCGGCACCCTGGATGAGCTCACCCTCTACGCAGCCGTCGCACTCCACCGCTCCCAGCCCGAAGGAGACCTGGCCGTCCATGCCCTCGCTCAACAGGTCGCGGGCTGGGGACGCATCCAGGCGGTCCGAACGCTGCGCGACACCACAGATCCCGGTATCAGGGCGTGGCTGCTGCGCGAGGGCTTCCGCAACACCATCAGCGGCGAGTACCTCGCCCACCTCGCCGCGACCACCGGCGACCTGCACAGCGCACTGAGCCACCCCCACGTCGACACTCCGCTCCTGCACGGCGGCGGGGGCATTCTGGCCGCAATGGCCGACGCGCAGGGAGGTGCCGCACCCGGCCTGGCCGACTACTCGCCCGCCGTACCCGTGCTCCACCGCTACGCCGCCTTGGTCCAGGCCCGGACGCCCACCATCGCCATGCTTCTCGACCTGATCAGCATCACCATGTTCTTCCGCCACCCGCCCCGGGAACTGTCCTGGACGCCCGTCACCCGGCTACTTCTTCAACCACTTCGATCTCGGCCGGACCGCCGACTTCATGCCGTCCGATCCGGAGGCGACGCCGGCGTGGATCGATCTCGTCGTGCGGCTGTCCACGGCTCCGTTCATCAGCATCGCGTCCATCCGCGGGCGGACCAGGGGCGGCGGGAACGAACTGGCCCTGGCCTGCGATCTGCGCTACACCAGCCGCGAGCATGCGGTGTTCGGCCAGCCCGAAGTCGGCGGCGGGATTCTTCCGGGCGGCGGGGGCAGGGAACACCTGCCCCGACTCATCGGACGGGATTGGGCACTCGAAGCCATCCTCAGCAGCAACGACTACGACGCCGACACGGCAGAACGCTACGGATGGGTGACCCGCACCGTCGACGACGCCGGGCTGGACGGCTTCGCGGACGGTATGGCAACCCGGCTGGCGTCATTCGACAAGGCGGCGCCGGCAGCCGCCAAGGCTCAGGTAACCGGGCGACGCTGCCGCCCGATGCAGACCTGCGAGCGGCCTACACGCACTTCCTGAGCTCCATGACCTGGCCAGGGGTTCAAGCATTCCTGCCCCAGTTCGAGAAGCTCGCTGCCGAAACGGGACGGCTTCCACCTGTGCGAACACCACGACCGGCGGGCGGCCGGGCCGAGGCTCGTCTACCGGACCGCCCGGCTGCTCAGCAAGAGCCGTAGTCATGTACGGACCCTTTCCTCCGAATGTGCAGGTGCCTGGCGCCCTCGACGAGCGTTGGAACATCCAAGCGCAAAACCGCACGCTCCGGCACAGATCTTTGTCGGATCGTCGGCCGTGGCCACTTGCCATCGGCCGACGACCACTCTACGTTCGTACGAACGTAAGACATACGAACGTAATGCAAACTCAAGGGAGCTCGTGATGGCATCAACTCGACCGGTGGTACTCGTGACAGGCGCCTCATCGGGAGTCGGCAAGGAAACGGCCCGCGCCTTCGCCGCGGCGGGCTTCGAGGTGATCGGAACCGCCCGCAACACCGCGCGGGTCACCGCGCCCGCCGGGGTGACCTACCTCGACCTCGACGTCACCAGCGACGAATCGGTCGACTCCGTGGTCAAGCAGGTGATCGACCGGTACGGGCGCATCGACGTCCTGGTCAACAACGCCGGCGTCGGCGCCAACGGCGCCGCCGAGGAGTTCTCCGTCGCCCGGACGCACGAGGTCTTCGACGTCAACGTCTACGGCATCATGCGGATGACCAAGGCGGTGCTGCCGCACATGCGCACCCAACGCCGCGGACGCGTCATCAACGTCTCCTCCCTCAGCGGGTTCGTCCCCAGCCCGTTCATGTCCATCTACACCTCGACCAAGCACGCCCTCGAGGGCTACTCCGGGTCCCTGGACCACGAGGTCCGCGAGCACGGCGTGCGCATCCTGCTCGTCGAGCCCGGCCCGATCAACACCCCGTTCGGGGACCACAGCATCCAGGGCGACACCCCCATGCCGCTCTACGCGTCGGGACGGCGCACCTTCGACGAGGTGCTGGCCAAGAACACCAGCGGCGGCGACGATCCCGCCACCGTGGCCAAGGTGATCCTCGCAGCGGCCACCGACAAGAACCCGAAACTGCGGCGCACCGCCGGCTCCACCGCCGCAAGCATCAGCGTGTTCCACCGCGTCCTTCCGGCCCGGGTCTTCGACCGCATCGTCCGCAGGTTCAACCGGATGCCCAACTGACGGCCACCTTTCCCCTGCCGCCACCGACAACAAGCCGAAGCTCCGCTACCCCGCCCGCCGGCCTCACACGTCATCACCGCACGCCGTCTCGTCCCCGCCGGAACGTTCGACACGCAGATCCGCCACACAACCGGCGGCCCGCCCGGCACCCCGGCAGGCCACAAGGGCGCCCAATCCGCCCGAGTGTCTCTGATGCACCCGCCTGGCATCCCTGACGACCCCGAAACGTCCACTGATCAGCCACTCGTTGATTTACCGAGGAGAGTCATGCAGCAGCAAGGTCAGCACACGGTCCGGCGCAGTGCACCGAGCACAGGGCATTTTCTGAAGAGGAACGTCGGCATCGCGCTGGCGGTCACCGCGACGGCGGCCATCCTGGTCTCGGCGCCGACCGCGTCCGCAGGGACGGGACACACGTACCGCGGCGGATCCACTGTCACCGACGTGAAGACCGCGGCGACGTTCGACTACGCCGCCGGCGAGATCCCCGAGAACATCACCGCCAACCCCGACGGCTCGGTGACCCTGTCCCTGCTGGGGAGCTGCGCGGTGTGCGAGCGTACCCACGGGCCGCAGCTGATGCGTATCTCCGCCTCCGGAGAGCGCACGGTGCTCGTCACCGGGCAGGTGGGTGAGGCGATCAGCGGCAACACCCGTGGCAGTGACGGCACCGTCTACTACGCGCTGTGGGCCCCGGGCAACGCCGCCAGGAACGGCGTGTACAAGCTGCTTCCGGACGGTACCCCTGAGCGCGTCGCCGCTCTGCCCGCCGACTCGGGCCCCAACGGGCTGGCCGTCGACGCGGCCGGACGCACCCTCTACATCGCCGACAGCCTCAAGGGCACCATCTGGTCCGTTCCCGTCTCGGGCGGATCGGTGACCCCGTGGCTGACCGATGCCGCGCTCGCGCCGGTGCCGACCGAAGCCCTGCCGATCGGCGCCAACGGGCTCAGGTTCCACAACGGCGCACTGTGGGCCACCAACTTCAACAAGGGCACGCTGCTGCAGATCCCGGTCACCGCCACCGGCACCGCCGGTCCCGTCCGCCAGGTCACCGGCGGCCTGCCCAACATCGACGACATCAGCTTCCTCACTCCCCGCTCCGACGTGGTGTTCGCGGCGCAGAACGGCTCCTCCTCGCAGAACGGCCCGGACAGGGTCGTGGTCATCTACCCCAACGGCACCTACAAGCCCGTCCTGACCAGCGCTGACGGTCTCGCCTCGCCCTCCGCCACCGCCGTGCGCGGCGACCGGCTGTACATCACCGACGGCGGGGTCCCCGAGCCCCACGACCCGAAACTGCAGACCGCCAGGATCAACTTCCCCGCTCTCCTCGCAGGCGCGGCACACTGACCCGACCAGGACGGCAGCCGGGGCGCAAACCCCGGCTGCCATGAAGGAACACATAGTGCGGTACACGAAAGAGCACAAGCAGGAGACCCGGCAGCGGATCATCGCGACGGTCGGCCGCCGGCTCAAGCGCAACGGCATCGACGGCTCCGGAGTCGCCACGCTCATGAAGGACGCCGGCCTGACCAACGGCACCTTCTACGCCTACTTCCCCTCCAAGGACGAACTCGTCACCACCGCGGTCGCCGACCAGATGCGCACCCAGCACGAGAACATCGTCGCCCAGGCGGCACCCGGCCGCGCCGGCCTCGAACAGATCGTGCGCTGGTACTTCTCCCCCGAGCAGCGCGACAACATGGAGGACGGCTGCCCCAACGCCGCCCTGCTCGAGGAGATCGCACGCTCCACCGATCCCACCAGGCAGGCCTACACCGACGGTGCGCTCGTCCTCATCGACGGCTTCGCCGCCCGCCTGGCACCCCACGACCCGCCCTCGGCGCGCCTGAAGGCACTTGGCCTCCTCGGCATGCTGGCCGGGACACTGCAACTCTCCCGCGCCCTGACCGACCGGCAGCTCGCCGACCAACTCCTCGAACAGGGCATCCGCAACGCCCTGGCACTGCTGGATGCCGAGCAGCACAACTGAGCGCTTCAGCCGGTGACCTGCGTTCCATGTCAGGGATATCGAAACCCCCGCTGGCCCGAGTACGACACCGAAAAAGCGTCTCACCCAGCTCATCGACACCGGACCCGGCGTCACGCCCTACCCGGCGAAAGCCACCCGCCGCATTTGGGCGGACCTCACCTTCAACGCCCTTCCGCTGCGCCCGTCCTGACCATCCGCCGAGGGCCGCCGCCCGGAGCCAACGGCGATGTCGTCAGCCCCGAGCGTCACCAGCGCTACACGATGGTCCGACGTAGCTGTCGCGACAAGCGTGGTACCCGAGGGTGCGCACGGTTCACGGTCCTGCCGACGAGCGGCCCGCGAACGAACGAGCAGCCTCAGGGCCGTCGGCCGTCGGTCACTTGGCCAGGAAGGTGAGGAGGGCCTGGGTGACTTCCTGGGCGTGGGTCCACAACAGGCCGTGGGGGGCACCGTCGATGACGACGTAGTCGGCCTGCGGGAGTGCCTGGTGGAAGAGGTCTCCGGTGGCCTCGATGGGCAGGATGCGGTCGGCGGTGCCGTGCAGGATCAGTGCCGGGACGTCGATCTTGGGGAGGTCGGCACGGAAGTCGGTTGACCAGGTCGCCACGCAGGCCAGGGAGGCGTACGAGGAGGCTCCGGCGGCGACGTTCCAGCTGTTGCGGACGGCTTCCTCGCTGATGCGGGTGCCGAGGTTCTCGTCGAGGTTGTAGAAGTTCTCGTAGAACGCGGTGAAGTAGGCGTAGCGGTCGGCGGTGACGGCCCCTTCGATGTCCTTGAAGATGGTGCCGTCGACGCCGCCGGGGTTGTCGTCGGTCTTGAGGAGGAAGGGTTCGAGGGAGGCGAGGAAGGCTGCCTTGGCAATGCGGGCGGAGCCGTAGGTGCCCAGATAGCGGCCGACCTCGCCGGTACCCATGGAGAAGCCGACCAGGACGACGTCGTCGAGGTCGAGGGTCTCCAGGACCGTGTTCAGATCGGCGGCGAAAGTGTCGTAGTCGTAGCCGGTGGTGGGCTGGCTGGAGCGGCCGAAGCCGCGCCGGTCGTACGTGATCACGCGGTAGCCGGCCGACAGCAGGGCGGCGGACTGCTTCTCCCAGGAGTGGCCGTCGAGCGGGTAGCCGTGGATCAGCACGACCGGCTGCCCGGTGCCGTGGTCCTCGTAGTACAGCTCGATGCTGGTCGAGTTCTCCTGGCCGACGGTGATGAACCCCATGGTGTTACTGCCTTTCGGTGGGAAATGCGTGTGGTGGTGAAGTGCCCGGACGGGCATGACTGTGAGGGACGTGCGATGCCGCGACAGGTCGGAGCTGCCGGTCAGCGGACCGTGCGGGCCGCCTGCTCCACGATGCGGGCGACGGCCTCGGGGCGGGACACGGACACCGCGTGCGACGCGTCGATGACCGTCGTGCGAGCCCCGGCACGGGCCGACATGTAGCGCTGGGCGGCCACGGGGATGTTGAGGTCCTCGGTGGTGACAAGCGACCAGGAGGGGATCGTCTTCCAGGCGGCCTTCGTCGACTTCTCCTCCAGCGCGGTGGCGGCGATCGGACGCTGTCCTGCTGCCATGAGCCTGGCCTTGTCCGCCGGCACGTCCGCAGCGAACTGGTTCCGGAAGTCTTCCGGCTTGATGTACACGTCTGCGCCCTGACCACCGTCGGGCAGCGTGTAGTTGACGGACTCGATCGCCTGGCCGAGGGTGCTGCCGGGGAACTTGTTCGTCAGCCCGAGCGAACTCTCGCCCGTGTCGGGCAGGAACGCGGCGATGTAGACCAGCGCCTTCACCTTGCCCTCCAGGCCTGCGGCGGCCTGGCTGATGACGGTCCCGCCGTAGGAGTGACCGACCAGGACCACGGGCCCGTCGATGTGCTCGACGACGCTGCGCAGGTAGGCGGCATCAGTCGCCGGACCACGCAGCGGGTTGGCGGCGGACACCACGGGATAGCCTGCACGCTGCAGCCGAGTGACGACACCGTCCCAGCTCGCCGCGTCGGCGAACGCCCCGTGCTCCAACACGATCGTCGGACGTATCGGGTGGTGGGACGCCGCACCGGCTACGCCGGGCAGGGTGACTGCGGCCACGGACAGCCCTACGGCCGCTGTGACACCGAGCAGAGCGGATCTGCGGCTCGGACGGGCCGGGCGGGTGATGCGCATGCGTGAATGTCCTTTTCCTTGGTTGTCGTCCCTCACCGGACCGTGCCGGCGAAGTGAGCCGGTGCGTTCGAGGAACGAAGCACCGAGTTCCTTTATGGATGACCGAGTTGTCGTGCGTTTCCGTCTGCGCCAGGCGGTCGACGCGGATCGGACGGGTTGCGGGCCACACACGACAGCGGCCGGAGAGCGGCTGCCGGGCTGCGGCCCGACCCGCCGCTGGAGCATCGCCGCCCCCCCCAACTGCCGGGGCAGGGCGTCTTTCGTCCTGTCCTACGATGGGAAGCCGGGGCCGGTTCACTTCGAGAGCGGAATGTTCGTTCGCGGGCGTCGCACGTGGCTGCGGGGCACGGTCGTCAGCCGCTTCCCGATGTGATCGAGCCTTTGGCCGAGAGCACGCTGCGGTCCTCACACTCGTGACGACTACCGTGTCGGACCGTGGGTGCAGAACCTGCAGCCCGGGTAAGAGAAGCGGCTCCGCCTCCAGCCGGACGACGGCCGCTTACCCGCGGCCCCCGCCTTGCGTCCACCATGAACAGCCTGACCCGGGGGAGCGTCCCGTCCGGATCCGCCCTTCTCGTGGCGGCCCTCTTCACCGGACCAGTGACGGCCGCGCTCTTCCTCCGCCGCGCGCGGCGAGCGTGCCCACGGCGCGGCGCACGCCACCTTCGTCCGGTCCTCCGGGGTGGGGCATGGGCGGGCCTCAGCCGGCGGAGTCCAGGACTTCGTAGACATGCCTCATGTAGCTGAGGGTGCGCTCCGAGCCGAGGATTCCGTCGCCCAGCCGGTTCATCGTGTACGAGAACGTGACGCGCCGGTCGAGGTCCATCATGACGATCGAACCGCCCCGGCCGACCCAGAAGCAGATTCTTCCGGTGGGCATGGCCGGCATCGTCCTCGCATCGGCGAGCGCGAAGCCGATGCCCCAGCGCACGGGAACGCCCAGGAACAGGTCGACTCCGTCGGCCTGTACGTCGAGGGCCTTGTCCACCGTGTCCGCGGAGAGGAGCCGGTGGCCGTTCACCTGGCCGCGCCGTGAGACTACGGAGAGGGCACGGGCCATGCCTCGTGCGTTGCCGTGTCCGTTGACGGCTCCGAGTTCGGCACGACGCCACTGCGGGGTGTCGACGTGCTCGTCCCGGGCGGGGCTGCCGAGCAACGTCCTGGTGAAGATCCCCTCTGGATCGAGGCCGACGGGCATTCCGGAGAGCTGCGACGGGGCCACCAGCCCTGCGATACGCGGCCAGTCGGCCTCCCGCGCACCGATCTGGACGTCGGCCTGTGACGGCTTGGCGATCTCGGTGTCGACGAACTCGGTCAAGGTACGGCCGCTGACCCGCCGGACGAGCTCTCCCACCAGCTGGCCCTGAGTCTGCACGTGGTAGCCCGAGGCGCTGCCCGGCTCCCACCAGGGCGCCTGCGCGGCCAGGCGGGCGCTCGCGGTCGGCCAGTCGTACAGATCGTCGATGGTGAAGGGCTGCTGCCAGCCGGAGAGCCCCGAGGTGTGTGCCAGGACATGCCGCACTTCGATGTCCTGCTTGCCCTGAGCAGCGAACTCGGGCCAGTAGTGCGCGACCGGGCGGTGCAGATCCAGTGCCCCCCGGTCGACGAGGACGAGGGCCGCCAGACTGCCGAGGGTCTTGGTGGTCGACCACAGGCTGACCAACGTGTCCCGGTGCCACGGAACGGTCCGCGCTTCGTCGGCATGCCCACCCCACAGATCGACTTCCATGACTCCGTCGACATCGACGGCGATCGACGCCCCCAACTCCTCGCCGGACTCCAGGTGCGCTGCCAGCGCCGCTCGGACCGGTTCGAACCGGGCGGTGCTCGTTCCTTCGACGATGACCATGTCTTTTCCCACTCTTGAAGACGACCGTTCGATCACTCAACGGAATGAACGCCACGCCGGTTCACGCTTCGTCATAGGTGAGAGCGCCCCTGTCACCAGAGCGCATCGCGCTCGTCGGCGAAGTCATCGCGCCGGGTGACGTCCTGCTAATGTCCTGTCCGGTATGCGGGCAGCGGACGACGGGGTCCTCGCCGCTCCGATCACCTGCTCCGGCCCACCTTGGCGGACAGGTCACCGCGGCGAGGGGCGCGCGGGTGTCCGGGTGGGCCGGCGCCCGGTTTCCCGACCGCGGGAGCGGGTCGCCCACATGTCCGCGGGTCATGGTCATGTATGTGCCCCCGATGGCGGCGCCGTCGAGCGGGACTCTGAGTGGGTACGGTGACAACTGTGAGGCAGGGTCTCGACTTCGGGCTGCTCGGTCCGCTGGTGGTACGGCGAGCGGGTACGGTACTCGATCCGGGTCGGCGCAGGCAGCGGCTGCTGCTGATCCGCCTGTTGCTCGCCGACGGCCGGGCGGTCGCTCCGCAGACGTTGTGCGAGGAACTGTGGCCGCAGCAGCCGGGACGGACACCGGGCGGAGCGATGGGCTCCCTGCACGCCCACATCAGCAAGGTACGCGCGGTCCTGGAACCCCAGCACCTGCGCCGGCAGGGCACCTTCGAGGTACTGGTCACCGAACCCCTGGGCTACGCCCTGCGTGTGCCGCCCGAGAGCCGTGACACCGTACGCTTCGAGCGGGCCCTTGCCCAGGCGCACCGGTTCATGGACCAGGGCCGGCCCGAACACGTCGTGGAAGAGGCACGGAAAGCCCTGGAGATGTGGCGCGGCACCCCGTTCGCCGACGCCGCGCACCACCTGTTCGCCGTCCACGAGGCAGCACGTCTGGAAGAACTGCGGCAGACCACCCGCGAGATCCGCACCACTGCCCTGCTCCTGCGAGGACGGATCACCGAAGCCCTGGACGCGGCACAGGAAATGACCACGGAGCATCCCCTGCGGGAAACCGGCTGGGCCCTGCTGCTGCGCGCCCTGTACCTCGCCGGCCGGCACCCCGAAGCGCTTCAGCGCTACACCGACCTGCGCCGGCACCTGGCCGACGAACTCGGCCTCGAACCCGGCCCGTCCCTACGCGCCCTGCACCACGGCATCCTTCACCACGACCTGCCACCCCTTCACTCAGCCGATGAACTGAACAGATTCGGCGCGGCATCCGTCCCCGGCGGGGGCACCGGGCACGGCCGCGATCCGATCGGGTCCGCCATGTCCGGGGTACCTGACGAGGGCGGGGCAACCGCGCCCGTCGGCCTGGCCGCCGACGCACCGGCCGACGCGGCCGATCGGCCGGATGCGCGTTGCGGTCCGGCCACGGATGACGAGGGAACCACGTCGCCGCCGCCCCTGGCACGTCCGGCACAACTGCCGCGCAGTCTCCCGGTGTTCGCGGGGCGGGCGGCCGAGGGCGCGTGGCTGTCGGCCGTGAGCGGTGCACCGGGCCGGCCCGGACCGACGGCTGCCCCTGTCGTCGTCATCAGCGGTGCTCCCGGTGTCGGCAAGACCACCTTCGCCGTCCACCATGCCCACCGCATCGCCCCCTCTTTCCCCGACGGTCAGCTTTTCGTCAACCTGTGCGGATTCCACCCCGACGCACCCGCCGTCGAACCCGGCAACGCCCTGCACGGCTTCCTCACCGCCCTCGGTGTTCCCGCCCAGCGCATCCCCGAAGACGCCGCCGGCCGCAGCACACTCTTCCGCAGCCTCCTCGCCGACCGGCAGATCCTCCTCGTCCTGGACAACGCCCGCGACGAGCAACAAGTGCGTCCCCTGCTCCCCGCGGGAGCGGGCTGTCTCACCCTGATCACCAGCCGCAACCAGCTCCCCGGCCTGATCACCACCGACGGCGCCAAACCCCTCACCCTCCCACTGCCCTCACAAACCGAGGCCCACCAAGCCCTCGAACGACGCCTGGGAACCGAACGACTGGTCGCCGAGCCCACCGCCACGGCCGACATCATCCGCCTGTGCGGACGACTTCCCCTGGCCATGGCCGTGGTCGCCGCCCGCGCCGAACTCGATCCCTCTTTTCCCCTTCACGCCATCGCCGACGAGCTGCAACACACCCACGGCGGCCTCGACGCATTCACCGGCTTCGACACCACCACAGACGTACGCACCGTGTTCTCCTGGTCCTATCAGTCCCTGGACGAGCCCACCGCCCGGCTCTTCCGCTTCCTGGCCCTGCACCCCGGCCCTCACATCACCGCCCCCGCCGCGGCCAGCCTCGCCGGCCTTCCTCTCCCTCGAACCCGCCGCGCACTAGCCGGACTGGTCAGTTCCTGCCTCGTGGAACAACCACTGCCCGGCCGCTACAGCCTGCACGACCTCCTGCGCGGCTACGCCGCCGAACTGACCCACACCCACGACACCACCGACGAACGCCACCACGCCACCCTCCGGGCCCTGGACCACTACATGTTCACCGCCCACGAGGCCAACCAGCTCCTGAAACACGACACAACGCCCGAGCTCGACCTAGGTGCGCCCAACCCAGGCGTCACCCCGGAGAACCTCACCACCATCAAGCAGGCAACCCGATGGCTCACCGCCGAACACCGGGTGCTGGACGGCCTGCTCCACACCGCCGTCAGCCAGCAGCTGGACCACCACACCACCGGGCTGGCCTGGTCACTCAAGGACTTTCTGTACCGCCAGGAATTCTGGCCGGAAGCCATCACCGCACTGACCCCCGCCCTCGACGTGGCACGACGCCAGAACAACCGTCTTGAAGAAGGCCGTTGCCTTCGCCACCTCGGTGGCGTCCACGGCTATCTCGGCCATCAGGAACAAGCTCTGCACCACCTGCGACTCGCCACCACGATCTTCGAAGAGCTCGACGCAACCGGTGACCTGGCCCGAGCCCACTACGTCACGGCGTGCGCGCTGTTCCTGTTCGGCCGGGTCCAGGAGGCCGTGACGTCCTCCGAGCGGGGACTGGAGCTGTCCCGGGAGACAGGTGAAGAGTTGTGGCTGGCCGAGTGCCTCGTCGAACTCGCCTGGTTCCGCTCCAACCTGGGTCAGCTCGAGAAAAGCCTTCAGTACAGCGAAGAGGGCATCGCCTTGTTCCAGCGCCTGGACGCGCCCTGGCAGCTGGCCCAGGCCTGGGACATTTTGGGCTACAACCTCCGTATGCTCGGCCGTTACGAGGAATCGGTCGCCACCTACCAGCGGGCGACGCGGGCGTTCGAGGAACTGGGCGACCACAGGAACGCCATCGGCTCACTGATGCGGCTGGGCGACACCCGGCTGGCCCTCGGCGACCGGGAAGGCGCACGAGCGGACTGGGTCCACGCCCTCGGAAGCGCCGACGAGCGAGCCATGTCGCACAGCGCCCAGCAAATCCGTGACCGGCTCACCGCCCTGGACATGGATGCGGATCCCACGCCCACCGTGCCGGAGAGGGCGGTCGGGGGCCACAAGCTCCCGGTTCCCAGAAGTGGTGATCCTGCGCGCCAGGTGTATTGATCACGAGCGTTGTCAACACCGACCGGGATGGTTCAGCGGTGATCACTCGTCCCCGTATCCGCTGAGCTCCAGCGGGCGCGGGCCTCCTCTCATCCGCAGGGCAGGGGCGCAGTGCGTCCCCACGTCGGGGCCGGGTCGAGGTCGGCCAAGGGAAGGGTGCGAGGCTTCGAAAGAGTCGTAGCGGACTGCTCTCTGGTCAGCTCGTCGTTGTGGATGTGCAGGACGCCAGTAGAGCCACCGGCCAGGTAACACCCCTGTCGTAGCTGTAGCCCTCGTGCCGGTACATTCCGGGAGGGGCACTGGGTGTAGTGGGCTTGTGTAGTGGGGGCGTTGAACGTCACCAGGACGCCGGCCAGCACTGCACCGGACAACAGGATGCGGCGAAGCCGTGAACCGATCACAGATGTTTCTTTCCCTTTCGAACACCGGCCACAGCGCCGGGAGATGGTGGATTCGAGAGCACGTCCTCGGAAGGCGTGGCAGAGCACCCGTCGCGGAACCGTGCGCCGTGATCTTCGAATGTGCGTCCCTCTTCTGTGAACGCCAGTAACAGGGCGACGGTTCACTCTGCGTCGCAGTTGATGAGCGGTGGCCTTCCGCGGCGCCCCTCAGGGGCGAGCTGCGCCATCCAGGTTTCCCATGGGCTGAGCCACCTGTGTCGGCCGCCGTCCTCCACTCAGCCCTTGCGGGCGCGGTGTGCGATGCGTTCGTGGGGCGGATGCGCGACGGCGGACCGGCCCATTGGTGCGGTGCCGGTCGAGGTGTTCCAGTGCGTCGTGACGGACGTCGCGACGCGAGTGGGCACCCGCTCCGCCCCCGCGGCCCGAACGCCACGGCGGTGGGCCTTCCGCGTGCGACTCGGCCGGAAGCGCGCCCCGCAGCGGATGCCAGGGCTTGGCCGGGGGCGGTCAGCGAGAGAGACGTCAAGGGGCACGACAAGGAGACGACAAGGTTTGGCCAAGGGCTCCCTACGAGAGTTGAGCCACTCGCCCGCGTATGCGGGAGAGCAGGCCACAGAACGCTTGAACACGATTGGGTGCCACCCATGAACGGGATCATGGAAGCGGGGACCACCCCCCTCGCTCCGGCTCGGGCGCATGCCCGGAACGTCACTTCGGACGCCGGCTGCGATGCCTTCCTCCGAGACGTCTACGATCAGTACGGACTTCTGCTCGTCCGGTACGCCACGCGGCTGCTGGACGGCGATTGGCACAAGGCGGAGGACATCTTCCAGGAGACCGCGGCCCGTGCCTGGAAACACGCCCGGTTCTTGGGAACCCGAGGTGACCACATCCGGCCGTGGCTGTTCACCGTCGCCAGGAACCTCGTCATCGACCACCACCGGGCTCGGCAGATCAGGCCGCTTGAGCTGATGCCGGTCGAGGACCTCGACACATCCTGGGATGGCATGAATTCCACGATCACCTCCCACGCAGTGCTGGAAGCACTGGGGGAGCTGAAAGAGCAGCATCGGACCGTCATCCGCCTCATGTACTACCTGGAATGCAGCGTGGCCCAGGCAGCAGAGCACCTCGGCATCCCGCCCGGCACCGTCAAGAGCCGCTCCTTCTACGCCGTGCGGGCACTGCGCAGGGCCCTGGAGAAACAAGACGTACTCGGCGAGTAGCCATGGCACGGGCCAGCTCCGGACGCCAAGGAACCCGTGACCCTGTTCGTGTTCGACCTCCACATCGGGGGAACTGGCCGGCGAGCCGCCAGTGGGTGGTCGCTCTGCGGTGCGACAGCAGCCCTGCATGGCCGAGCAGATCGCGACGACACGGGCGCCGCGGCTGTGCGCTCGCCGCAGGGCGCCGATCACGGCGGGCGGGTCGGGCTCTGTACGGTCGTGCCGGCCGGGGACGAGTACGGTGTCCGCGAGCCGTCCGCGTTGACAGTGGCACCGTCAAGATCGGCGGATGGCTCGCCAGGGCCCGCACGGAACACCGCGCCAGGCAACTCCCTGACGATCGTGTGCGCCGGGCGCTGCTGTCGCCCATCTCTTTCGGTAACACCTGTTACCATGCCGGTATGGCCAAGACACAACTGGGCGCGCGCGTGGACGAAGAAGTCGCGGAACTCGCGAAGAAACGCGCCGCCGACCTCGGGCTGAGCATCGGTGACTACCTCGCCCGGCTCGTGCACGATGACGCCAGCGGCCTGCGGGCCCGCGCGATCGACGGCGCCGCCCGCTTCCTGGCCGAACACCAGAGCGTCTTCGACGAAGCCGAGGACGCCCAGCAGGCACCGCGGGGAGCACGCGCGGCCTGATGGATCTGAACATCGACGTGCCCTGGATCCTGCAGGTTGCCGAGGCGGCCGGAGCGAACGATCCGGCACCTGACGACTACGGTGTTCCCATCTCGGCGGTGGCCCGCCACCGCGCCGAGCTGTTCGAGCAGGCCGTCTACGACGGCCCCTACGCCAAGGCCGCCGCCCTGGTGCACACGCTGGGCCGGTGCCGCTGGCTGGAGCGCTCCAACCTCGCCGTGGCCGCCGCATCCGGCGTGATGTACCTCGAGGCCGCCGGAATCACGGTCAAACCCGCCCGCGAGGACGCCATCGCTCTCAAGGACCTGCTTTTGGACCCGGCCTGCACCGCCGGGAGGATCGCCGCGCTGCTGCGAGCCTGGCCCACCACCACCTGAAACGACTCGCTGGTTCGCCCGCACGCCGGGGCGGGCCTCGCTGCGCGGGACACCAACCACCGGGGGAGGAAGAGCAGATGGATGTGGGCTCGGTGCTCGGCAACGTAGGCCGTGTCGCGGCCGGGGTGGGTCGGTTCGTGTGGCAGGTGATGACCGCGCCGACCACGGGCACAGAGGATGACGCCCGGTTTGAGATCGACAGGCTCGCGGAGAAGATCGAAGGCGAGGTACCGGAGGAGCTGCGGGACCGGGCGTGGGGTCTGGTCCTGGAGGCGCTGTACGAGGTCCCCCGGGAGATCGAGCAGTTGGTGGAGGAACATCAGAGGCCGGACGACGAGGAGGCCGACGAGCCGTCGACCAAGTCCTGATGCCGGAATCCGGAGGGCCCGCCACCCCCGCAAGAAGCGGCGGCCCTGCGGCCTACCGGGGAACGGCGCCTGCAGCCCGTCTCGGCGGCGTTCACCGCCGGGCGGATCGCGGCCGTTCCGGCGGGAGTTCGGCCCTGGTCATGGGGCTGTTCGCGGGACGCCTGCAGCTGACTCCCAACGCTCGCTCATTTTTGGGGAGCGTGGTGTCGAGCCCTCTGTGGCGAGACAGTCGTTCGGTGTGACTCGTGGATCCGGGTTTCCGCCGTCAGTTGTGTACACATCCCTCGATCGTTACGGTGACCGGATGACAGGTCGGGGGATGCGGTGGGTGGGGCTGGCCGGTGGGTTGGTGGCGTCGCTGGCCGCGATGTCCAGCGTGGTGTTGCCGTGGGCGAGGGGCGGCGAACGGACATTTCCTGGCGTGGATGCAGGTGATCGCCTGGAGCCTTACGTCAGCGATGCGATCCTCCCGATCGTGCAGTTCTACCTGGTTCCCGCGTTCGCGTGGTCGTGGGTCGCCTTCCTGCTGGCAACGACAGTGGGAGTACGGGCGCCCTGGGCTCGGTTCGTGGCTGCTGCCGTCGCGTTGCTGCCCACGGCCCTACTGGCCGTGGGGATAGTGACAGCTTCTGATCCGGGACCTCACGCCGAGGGGTATGAGGTGAGGTCACAATGGATAGTCGCGGCCGTGATCGCCGTACTTCTGCTCCTGCTCCTGGCCGCGGTGGTTGCCCTGTTGCGCCGCGTGTACCGGATCTATCACTGGTTCGTCGTCATGTTCCTCGTTGGGCTTGGGGCCCTGCACCTTGTTGCGATCGGTCTCCTTGCGGCCACCCTGCACGCTGATGTGCAGGTCACCGGCTTCGCATGGCTGCCTGGTGCCGGATACATCCTGGCGGGCGTCTTCGCCGCCATCGGGACACGTGGAGCGGCCGCGTTGGCTGAGGAAGATCGGCTTCAGCCGTGAAGCGCCGTTGTCCCTTGGACGGCCTGGTCGGACAGGATTCCTGACTGGGCGATCGCGCGAGGACCGGTGTCCCGGCCGCCGTGCCCCGCACATGGTCCGTGTCGGCTCGGCTGGTGGGTGACGCAGCAGGCCATGGTGCGGACGAGGACGAGGACGAGCTCGGTGTTCGGCTTGTGAGGGTGCAGAGCCACGGGCTGCTGCGAGCACTGCGAGGTGAGCGCGAGTTGCGAGTTCACCGCGCCGACAACGGACCGCTGCTGTCGGTCGGGCTGGCAGAAGGAGGGACTGCACATCCCGGTGCTGGCGATCGGCGCAGAGCTCCCGACCGGCGCCAGCGTCGAGAACGTCATGCGGCAGGTCGCCACGTACGCGACCGGACTGGTCGTTCCCGGCTGGCGGATCAGGGGATCAGACATGTGCCTGCTTGAGCATCGCGGAGTGGTCAAAACCCGGCGACCCCGACCACGAGACGTAGCGCGGGGACGCGTAGGACGACCGCCGCCGCGACTTCCGGGGGCCAACGCCGTCATCGAGTTCGAGCGGTGGCTCACGCACCGCCCCCCCCGTGCACAGCCCCACGGCCCCGCCCCCCCCGTGCACAGCCCCACGGCCCCGCCCGCCCGCGCCGGCCCTGGCTGGACGGCGCCGAACACGTCGTGCGACTCGGCGCACGACCACGGACCGTCCGGACCAGGTGCGGCACAGCTGTCACACAAGGCAACTGCCGTGGCCGTCCGGAACTCGTACTCGCCACCGGGCGCGCGGCCTGCGGCGAGGTGCTCGCCCGGTGGCGCGCCAGGTCCAGCCGGTACGACGACGACCGCTTCGCTGCGCCGCACCCCGCCTACCCGCCGACTACCGTCTGCAGCACCGCCACGGCAGTCCTGGCCAGGTGCGCCGACACGTGCCGGGACCGTCGTGCCCGCGGTCGCCCCACCTCCGCGACCTGCCAGTGCTCACCGGTTGTCTGTCCCCGGAAATCCGGCAGTCGGGCCAAGACCCGGCTGCTCGCCTGCCACCGCTCCCAGCTCGCCTTCCCCCTGTCACGCGGGTTCGGCCGTGGTGCCGCGCAGGACGAGGCGTGGGGCGAGGACGACCTCGCGGGGTTCGGTGCGTTCATGGTCGAGGCGCTCGACCGCGGCGGTCACCGCGTGCCGGGCCTGTTCCTGGGCGCTCTGGCTGACGGTGGTCAAGTTGAAGCAGCTCAGCCGGGAGAGCGTGTCGTCGTCGTAGCCGACGACGGAGACCCGTCCCGGGACGGCGACGCCGGCGCGGGTCAGGGCGGCCAGCACACCGATGGCCGACTG
Source organism: Streptomyces sp. NPDC033131 (assembly GCF_055578365.1). Taxonomy (NCBI): domain Bacteria; kingdom Bacillati; phylum Actinomycetota; class Actinomycetes; order Kitasatosporales; family Streptomycetaceae; genus Streptomyces; species Streptomyces sp. NPDC033131. The sequence goes on along the minus strand of NZ_JBVIPA010000033.1, from coordinate 21,939 downwards.
GTCGTTGAACGCGACGACCGCGCTGGGCAGTTGGGGTCCGTGGAGGAGGTGGCGGGCGGCGTGCTCGCCGGCCGCCTCGGTATGGTCGCCGGTGAGAACCCGGATGTGGTCGCCCAGTCCGTGGCGGCGCATGGCGGTGCGGTAGCCGCGGCGCCGGTCGGTGGCGATGACGCCCTTGCCGCCGTCGACGTAGACGATCTCGCGGTGGCCGAGATCGACGAGATGGTCGACGATCTGGCCCACTCCGTCGTCGTCCGCGGTGCGTACGACGTCCAGGGCGGCGTCGGCGATGCGGCGGCCGACGGCGATGACGGGGGCCTTGTTGTCGAGGGCGGCGAGCGTGTCGGCCGGCGAGGTCGGGCCGAGCAGGATCAGTGCCTCGCTGCGGAAGGCCAGCAGTGTCTCCACCGCGGTCTGTTCGTCGCGGGTGCGGGTGAGTGTGCTGAGGACGAGGTCGTAGCCGACCTCCTCGGCCGCGGTGTGCAGGTGCTCGACCAGTTCGGCATGGAACGGGCTGCGGACGTCGACCATGACACCGAGCAGTCGGCTTCGCCTGCTGGCCAGCGTGCTGGCGGTGCGGTCCACCTGGTAGCCGAGGTCGGCAGCCGCCTTGAGGACACGCTGCCGGGTTCGCTCGCTGGGGCCGGGCACGCCGCGCAGTACCAGGGACACCGACGCCGTGGACACGCCCACCCGCGCGGCTACGTCCTCCAACCGCGGACGCTTGTGCCCGCCGTTGCGGTGACGCATGGAACCACTGTCGGCCACTTGTACCTCCGCGCGGCAGATCTCCTCGAGCAACACCCTTGACACGATCACGAAACAAGGCCGATAGTACCAGGACTTAAAGCGCTTTAAATTGTTCTGACGTTCTAAACAGCTCAGCCCAGTGAGCGCGAGGCCTCGAGGCCTTACAGGCATTGATCGCCACTCGTCTTCGGTGGCCGACCCGAAATCCGCGGATCCCTCTCCTCCATGCACAGTGAGGTGCACGCCCATGACCCGCACACCGCTTCCCCGCTCCCGCAGAATCGTCCCCGCAGTGGCGGTGGCCGCCGCGGCCGCCCTGACCCTCGCGAGCTGTTCCAGCAGCTCGGGAGGGAAGAAGGCCGAGGAGAGCGCCGGCAACGTCTCGGCCGGCAAGGCATCCACACCGCGCATGACGATCGCGATGGTCACCCACGCGCCCTCCGGCGACACCTTCTGGGACACCATCCGCAAGGGCGCCGAAGCCGCCGCGGCCAAGGACAACGTCAAGCTGATCTACTCCAACGACGAGACCGCCGGTGACCAGGCCAACCTGGTGCAGAACGCGATCGACCAGAAGGTCGACGGCATCGCGGTCACCCTCGCCAAGCCCGACGCCCTGAAGGACGTGGTCGCCAAGGCCGAGAAGGCCGGCATCCCCGTTGTCGGCCTCAACGCGGGCCTGGGCGTCTGGAAGCAGCAGGGCCTGCTGTCGTTCTTCGGCCAGGACGAGTCGGTCTCCGGCGAGGCCCTCGGCTCCAAGCTCAACGGCACCGGCGCCAAGCACGCCCTGTGCGTGATCCAGGCACAGGGCGACGTCAACCTCCAAGAGCGCTGCGACGGCGTGAAGAAGACCTTCAGCGGCAAGACGGACATCCTCTACGTCAACGGCACGGACATGCCGTCGGTGAAGTCGACCATCACGGCCAAGCTGAAGCAGGACTCTTCGATCGACGAGGTGGTCACCCTCGGCGCACCCATCGCGCTGACCGCCACGCAGTCGGTCTCCGAGTCGGGCAGCAAGGCCAAGGTCGCCACCTTCGACCTGAACAAGGCCCTGGTGTCCGCCATCGAGGCGGGCACCATCCAGTTCGCGGTCGACCAACAGCCCTTCCTGCAGGGCTACCTGGCCGTCGACTCCCTCTGGCTCTACAAGACCAACGGCAACTTCAGCGGCGGCGGCCAGCAGCCCGTGCTGACCGGCCCGGCCTTCGTCGACAACTCCAACGTCGACACCGTCGCCCGGTTCGCCGCCAAGGGAACCCGGTGATGAGCATGACCCAACAGGCTGCGCCGGCGGTGCCACACCACCGGCCTCCGGCCCGAAGCAGACCGATGGCCGGACCGCTGCACGGCCCCTTGCCGCACGTGCTCCAGGGCGGCAATCTCGAGGTCGCCAAGCTGATCACCGGCACCGTGGCCACCGATGACATGACTCCGGCGGCCAGCGCCAGTGCGTCGCCGTCGCCCGCGCCGTCTACTTCGGCGCCCGCGTCCTCATCCTCGACGAGCCGACCGCCGCCCTCGGCGTCAAGCAGTCCGGCGTGGTCCTGAAGTACATCGCCGCCGCCCGCGACCGCGGCCTCGGCGTCATCTTCATCACCCGCAACCCCCACCACGCCTACATGGTCGGCGACCACTTCAGCGTGCTGCGCCTCGGCACCATGGAACTGTCCGCCTCCCGCGACCAGGTCAGCCTGGAGGAACTCACCAACCACATGGCGGGCGGTACCGAACTCGCCGCCCTCAAACACGAGCTCGCCCAGGTCCGCGGCGTCGATGTCGAAGAACGTCCGGAAGTTGCAGGCATCACCGCGCCCGTGGCCGCCTCGTCCGAGGTCTCACCTTCCTGGCAACGGCGTCGCCGCACGCGAACGGCGACAGCGACACCCCACACCCCACCCCCGCCACCCTGATCCGAAGGCAATTCCCCATGAAGATCGCCCTCGACCCCTACATGATCCGTCACGTGCCCCTGCTCGAACTACCTTCTGTGGTAGCTGAGTTGGGGTACGAATGGATCGAGCTGTCTCCCCGAGAGGACTTCATCCCCTTCTTCCGCCATCCGCGTGTGGACGACGCGACGGTGCGGAAGTTCCGTAAGGCGCTGGACGCGGCGGGTGTCGGCATCTCCTCGTTGCTGCCGCTGTTCCGCTGGTCCGGCCCCGACGAGGACGCCCGGCAGGCCGCTGTACGGTACTGGAAGCGCTCGATCCAGATCGCCGCCGACCTCGGCGTGGACAGCATGATCTCGGAGCTCAACGGGCGTCCGGAGGAACCCGACCGCAGTGAGGCGCAGTTCTGGAAGTCGCTGGACGAACTGCTCCCGGTGTTCGAGCGGGAGGGCGTCAAGCTGGCGCTGGAGCCGCACCCGGACGACTTCATCGAGAACGGCTACGACGCGATCAACCTGATCAGGGGCATCAACAACCCCAACGTCACGTTCCTCTACTGTGCCCCGCACACCTTCCACATCGGTAACGACGCCCCCGGCATCATCAAGTACGCGGGCGACCTGCTCACTCACATCCACCTGGCCGACGCGTTCGACCACACGGCGTCCTCGGGCAATCGCTACATCCTCAACCCGCCCGGTACAGCGGCCCGTATCCACCAGCACCTCGACATGGGGCAGGGCGAGGTGGACTTCGACGAGCTCTTCCGTGAGCTGCGCACGAACGGCTTCGACGGCACCCTCACCGCCTGCGTTTTCGCCTGGGAGGAGCGCGCCAAGGAGTCCTCGGTGTTCATGCGCAAGAAGATCGACGAGTACCTGTCCGCTTAATGCGCTTCAGGTCCACCATCCCGGGAGTCTCCAGAGCGAAGGGAAACCTGAGAAATGCCGTTCGACGTACTGACCATCGGCCGGGTCGGAGTGGATGCGTATCCGCTCCAGACGGGTGTGAGGCTGGCGGAGGTCACTTCGTTCGGCAAGTACCTGGGAGGCAGCCCGACGAATGTGGCCGCCACCCGCCGGCCCCGACCCGCCCAGCGAGTCACCGCCGGCTTGGGCCTCCCCACCTCCTCCTGACCGACCCCCCAGACCGTCCGCCAGGAGGTGGACATGGACGTCAGGGACGACGCCCTTAAGGCCCCCAGTCCCGCTTCCGCCGGCAGTTCGCCGCCTGCTCACCACTTCTTACTCCTTTGAAGGGCACCGACATGATCACGTCCGCCGAACCCCTCTCCGTCGCTGTGATCGGCGCCGGAATGGCCGGCCGCAGTCACGCTGCCGGGTACCGCAACGTCAACACGGTCTTCGGGGCAGGTCTGCCGCCCGTCCGGCTGGCCGCGATCGCCGATGCCAACATCGCACTCGGCGAGGACGCCGCCCGTCGCTACGGCTACGAGAAGGCACTGCCGAGCTGGGAGGCCGTCGCCGAGGACCCGACGATCGACGCGGTCTCCATCGTCGTGAAAAATGATCTGCACCGTCCGATCGCGGAGGCACTGATCGCTGCCGGAAAGCATGTGCTGTGCGAGAAGCCGTTGGCCGGGTCGCTCGAAGACGCCCGCGCCATGGCCGAGTTGGAGCGGGGCGCTGAGGTTGTGACGGCCGTCGGGTACTCCTTCCGACGTTCGCCCGGCATCGCCGCCATCCGTGAGCATGTGCGTGCCGGGGAGCTGGGCGATCCGACCTTGTTCAGCGGCCGTTACTGGTGCGACTACGCGACCGATCCGAACGGGCCGCTGAGTTGGCGGTTCAGGGGCGGCGCCGGTTCCGGTGCGCTGGGGGACATCGGTTCGCACATCATCGACGCCGCCGAGTACGTCGCCGGGCCCATAGCCTCGGTCTCCGGTGCCTCGTTGTCGACGCAGATCACCAAGCGGCCGCTGCCGCTGGGCGCGGTCGTCGGGCACAATTCCGCTCCTGTATCCGACGAGGTGGGCAAGGTCGAGAATGAGGACACCGCGTCTTTCACGGCCCGTTTCGAGTCCGGTCTGGTCGGCACCTTCTCGGTGACCCGCACCGGCTTCGGCCTGCCCAACGGGCTCGCCTTCGACGTTCTGGGCGTGGGCGGGCGGGCCGCGTTCGACCAGCACCGTCCCGCCGAGTACCTCTTCGACGATGCGCAGCCGACGGCCCGTACGCGCGGGGCCCGGCAGATCATCGTGGGCCCGCAGCTGCCGTACTTCGCGGGCGGTGTCCCGATGGAGGCGCCGGGTGTCGGCGCCGGCAACGCCGACCACTTCACCTACCAGGCCCGGGCCTTCCTCGACCAGGTCGCGGGGGTCGCCGAGCCGTTGCCGGCCTGCGCCACTTTCGCCGACGCGCTGCGGACCATGGAGATCATCCACGCGGTCGTCAAGTCCTCTCTGGGCGGTGGCGCCGCCGTCCAGGTTCCGCCCGCGGTCTGATCCTCACGTATCAAGGAGCACCCTCATGACCCTCAAGCTCGGCGCCTACACCGCCTGTCTGCACGACCGAACCCTCACCGAGGCGCTCGACATCCTCAAGGAGAACGGCCTGACCTCCGTCGAGGTCAACACCGGCGGCTTCATCCCCGCCCCGCACTGCCCGGTCGACGCGCTGCTGTCCTCGGCCACCGCGCGGGAGGAGTACCTGGCCACCTTCGCGGACCGCGGGATGGAGCTCACCGGCCTCAACTGCAACGGCAATCCGCTCAATCCGCTCCCGGGCGTCGGCCCCAAGCACGCGGACGACCTGCGTCGCACGATCCGCCTCGCGGGCCTGCTCGGCGTGAAGCACGTCGTGACCATGTCCGGTACGCCGGGTTCGGACCCGGATGCCAAGTACCCCTCATGGGTCGTGAACCCATGGGACGGCGTGTACATGGACGTCCTGGACTACCAGTGGGGCGTGGCCGTCTGGTTCTGGAAGGAGATCGACGCGCTGGCCCGGGAGAACGACGTCCGGGTGGCCATTGAGATGCATCCGCACAACCTGGTGTTCTCACCGGTCACCCTGAAGCGGCTCGTCGACGCGACGGGCGCGACGAACGTCGGTGCCGAGATGGACCCCTCCCACCTTATGTGGCAGGGCATGGACGTCATCGCCTCCACCAAGTGGCTCGGCCCGCTGGTCTTCCACGCCGCCGCCAAGGACGCGACGCTCTGCCCGGGCGCCGACATCCGCGGCGTGCTCGACACGTCGTTCACCCGCGTGCCGGCCCACGCGCCCGGCAAGGTGCCCACGGGGTACGGCTTCTGGTGCAACGCCTGGCCGGAGAACCCGGCTTGGAAGTTCGTCGCGGTCGGGCTCGGCAACGACATCCCCTTCTGGACCGAGTTCCTGCACGCCCTTGCCGAGATCGACCCCGACATGGCCGTCAACATCGAACACGAGGACGGCGCCTACTCGCAGACGGAAGGGCTTGCCCTGGCCGCCAAGAACCTGCACAGCGCCGCAGCGGCCCTCTGAACGCCCGCTGATGGGGTCCCGCGCCCGCCGATCGAGGGCGCGGGCTTCCTGGAGTCATCGGTGCTGCAGCCGGGCCTGGCGCGGGACAGTGCCGAACCTGCCGGTGTGGAAGTCGCGGAACGCCTGGTCTATCTCGGCCCGCGTGTTCATGACCATGGGCCCGCCCATCGCGACGGGCTGTCGGATGGGTGGCCCGCTGAAGGTCAGGACCTCGCTGGTGGCGTCGCTGTCACCGGTCCGCAAGTCGATGACGGACAGGTCCGTGTCCGGCAGAGGATCGGACCAGGCTGTCTGCCTCGCGGTCACGGTACGGCCGGCGATGCTCACAGCGCCGGCGAGCACGGTGAAGAACGCTCGGTCCTGACCAGGCAGGACGTGATCGAGGCTCCGGCCGGGCTCCATGGTGATCACCGAGCCGGAGATCGGCCAATGGGTGAGCGCCGGACCGGTCAGGGTGCCGGTGGCCCCGGAGATGAGGTCGATGTGGGCGCCGTCGTGGTCGATGGTCGGCCGGCCGGTGGCGAGCAGGTCCTGGTAGCGGCTGTCGACCATCTTCTTCTCGGCCGGCAGGTTGACCCACAACTGCAGTATGTGGGCGCGTTCATTGCGGAAGGCGAGCTCGCGGTGGATGATCCCGCGACCGGCGGTCATCCACTGGATGTCTCCAGCGGTCAGTGTGCCGCTGTTGCCGATGCTGTCGCCATGTTCCAACACCCCGTCCAGTACCAGCGTCACCGTTTCCAGGCCCCGGTGCGGGTGCCACTCGAAGCCGGGCTCCGAGAACTGGTCCTCCACCAGCACGAGGAAAGGGTCGGTCAGTGCCGGGGCCTGCGGGGAGAACATCAGGCTTTTGTCATCGACCTGAGCGTCCGGACCGAGGTGAATCCTGTCCTCGATCCGGGCGACGGTTCGGCGTGAGATCTGCTGCTGTGCCTGCATCATGTGCCTCCGCACAACCCTGTGGCGTTGACGTGGTGACCAAAGTAAGCACATTTTAGATGATGCGTCAACCAGCGCCGGCTTGGCCTGGGTCGTGTGTGAGAGGGTGGCGGCTTCTCGCCGGCTGCCGACACGCCACAGTGTCTCTGCCGGAGGCGGTGGCCCGCTCGTCATGCCGTGGTGGGAGGCGGCTGGAACCCGCTCGAACCCGCGCCCCAGCGGACCGGGAGGGCCGCGACGGCGCCACAGATACTGGTCAGGGGCCCTCGCGGTGACCGTGACCGTCCATCTCGGCCTGCTGGCCTTGACCGTGAGAAACGGCTCCGCCCACGGAGCGGAGCGGGTGGTATGCGTCGTGAAACGCGCGGGCTACTGCCGCCCGCAGTCCGTCACCGACGCCCTCCTCGACGAGTCCGCGGTGACCGTGTCAGCCGACGGCCTCGGCTGACACGGGTGGTTCGCATCGACCGTGGCCGGGCCGGCACCATCGCGGCCGTCCGCGCTGCTCTCGCGGGACCGCGCCTCGCCACATCACGGCATCCGCCGCCACCTGGCCGACCCGCCCCGGCGAGTGGCCGGCGCCGGCCACTCGCCCCTCCGTACGTGGGCCAGTGGGCCGGCGCCGAGCAGGACACCGTCTCACGTACTCCTGATCGCCCGTACCGGATGCTTGCTCATGATCGAGACCCGGTTGAACGCGTTGATGGTGATCGCCACCCAGATCGCAGCGGAGATCTGGTCATCGGTGAGCACGTGTCGAGCGGCCTCGTAGGCGGTTTCCTGCGCGACGGCATCGGTGGGATCGGTCGTGGCCTCGGCCAGTGCGAGGGCCGCACGCTCCGTGGGGGAGAACACCTCGGCGTCCCGCCAGGCGGCCAGCACTCCCAGCCGCTGCGCCGACTCACCCGCGCGTACGGCCGCCCTGGTGTGGGTGTCGAGGCAGTAGGCGCAGCCGTTGACCTGCGACACGCGGAGGTTGATCAGCTCTACGACGGTGCGGTCGAGCCCCGCCTCGGCGGCAACGGCGCGTACCGCTTCCGATGTCTGCACCAGGGCATGGAAGGCCTTGGGGCTCTGTTTGTCGATGAAGATCCGCATGTCTCCCGCTCGTTGTCTGCCGCTGTGGCCTTCACTCTACGATCATGGCAGTATAGTTGATACAACAACTAGCTCCATGTGAGGTGGTTTCGGTGAGCAATGTCGAAGCCGATCCGGCAGTGATGAGATGTGGGGCGTCGGCCGACGGCGTACGGCCGACCGGCCTGCCACAGGTCGACGTGCTCCCCGCGCGGGACGTACCCCTGGGCGGTCCGCGTTCGATGACGGTGCGGCGGACGCTGCCGCAGCGGGACCGGCCGCTGATCGGCGCGTGGTGCTTCGCCGACCACTATGGTCCCGACGAGGTCACCGACAGGGGTGGCATGGCGCTGCCCCCGCACCCGCACACCGGCCTGCAGACGGTGACCTGGCTGTTCAGCGGAGAGGTCGAGCACCGCGACACGCTCGGCACGCACGCCTTGGTGCGGCCCGGGGAAATCAACCTCATGACGGGCGGTTACGGCATCGCCCACTCGGAGCTCTCCACCCCGCGCACGACCGTCGTCCACGGAGTCCAGCTGTGGGTGGCGCTGCCGGACGAGCACCGGAACGCCGAACGGGACTTCCAGCACCATGTGCCCGAGCCCGTGCGAATGAAGGGGGCCGAGATCAGGGTCTTCCTCGGCTCGCTCGCCGGTGACGTCTCTCCGGTGCGGACGTTCACACCGCTGCTCGGTGCCGAGATCATCCTCGAACCGCGTATGACGGCCGTCCTCTCCGTGGACACCGAATTCGAGCACGGCGTTCTCGTGGACAGCGGGGACGTCCGCGTGGCCGACACACTGCTGCACCGGGCGGAGCTCGGCTATGTCCCGCCGGGTGCCGACGGCTTGACGCTGACGAACGAGTCGGACGGCCCGGCGCGGGTGATTCTGCTCGGCGGCACCCCGTTCGACGAGGAGATCGTCATGTGGTGGAACTTCATCGGCCGCACCCACGAGGACATCGTCAAGGCCCGCGACGACTGGGAGGCATCCTCCGACCGCTTCGGCACCGTCCCAGGATTCACCGAGGGACGGCTTCCCGCGCCCGCCCTGCCCAACGCCACCATCAGGCCGCGCCGCAACCCTCCGCGCCGCTGACCTCTCCCAGAAAGGCACCCCCCCCATGAGCGAGCCTCCTGCCGCCCCGGTCGTCGAGCGCGTGGACGCACACCACCGCTACGAGATCGTGGTCGGCGGCAAGCGTGCCGGCCTGACCGAGTACCGCGACCACGGTGAGCAGCGCGTGTTCTTCCATACGGAGGTCGGTGACGCCTACGCCGGACAGGGGCTGGGGGCAGAACTGGTGCGGCGGGCGCTCGCCGACACGCGTGCCTCCGGGAAGCGGATCGTGCCTGTCTGCCCGTACGTGGCCAAGTTCCTGAAGAGACATGACGACTTCGCCGACATCACCGATCCCGTGACCCCTGCGGTCCTGCGATGGTTGGAGGCGAACCCGGTCTGAGTGGTCGTCCGCTGGCGCCTACGGATCTCCGCACGAGCGTGGCTGTTCCGGACCCCTTGCAAGGCGCCGAAGTTCTCGAGCCCGGCCATCAGCTACATGCGGGCGCGCGTACGCCTCGCCGACGACCGGTCGCGGGTGCTCCGCGGCCCGGCCACCACCGGCCCCGCCTCCGGGCACGAAGCCGGCCCCTGGGCGAGATGAAAGTGTCGTAGCGGGCACGAACGATGCCCCTACGACGGCTCAGGCGTCACTTCCAGGAGGGCGGCCCGCGCGGCGGCGACGGCCCGTCCGCGCTCCGACTCGGGAAAGCGGATGAGCATCGCGCGCAGTTCCTCGGCGTCGACGTTGGCGCCGAACGGCTCCGTGCCCGGCTCCAGTTGTATCCCCGAGGCCAGCGGGCCCGCCACGACGGGGTCGAAGCCGAGGTCGTCGACGAGGCGTGAGACAGTGATGCGGCCCTCGGCGTCGTCACCGGCGATGGCGATGGCCTTGCGCCCAGGGGTTCCGGCGGGCCGGGCCCCCTCCTCAAGGTCGTGGTAGCCCATGTGGTTGAAGGCTTTGACCACGCGCGCGCCGGACAGGAACCCCTGCACGATCTCGCTCGACGAGGTGCGCGCGTCGGTGAGGTCCGCGCGGGCGCCGTCGACCTCCCACCAGTAGTTCATCGCGTCGATGACGAGCTTGCCCTCCAGGGCTTCCGTCGGAACGCTCCGGTACTTGCCGAGAGGGAGGGCCAGGACGACGACGTCCGCCTTCGCGGCTGCCTGAACCGCGGTGACCGGGACCGCGCCGGGGGTGAGGACTTCGACGGTGAGGGCGATCCTGCCGGGGTCGCCGGATCCGGCGATGAGCACCCGATAGCCGGCCGCACGGGCCAGCCGCGCGAGCACGGTGCCGACCTTCCCCGCTCCCAGGATGCCGAAGGTTTCGATGCCTGTGCTGGTCATTTCTGTTCCGTTCGGGGCTGTCGGTGTCGGTGTCAATCGGCGAGGAGGTCGCGAACCATCGGGAGAACCTTCGTGCCGTACAGCTCGACGGCACGCAGCCGGGCGCTGATCGGCTGCGCCCCGGTGGTGTAGATGAGGTCGAACCGGCCGACGCCGAGCGCCTTGATGGCGCGAGCCATCTTGCGGGCGACCGTCTCGGGCGAGCCGATGTACAGAGAGCCGTGCTCGATCTCGTTCGCGTACTCCTCTTCGCGGACCGGCGGCCAGCCGCGCAGCGCGCCGATGCGGTCACGGATGACCTTGTAGTGCGGCCAGTGCACCTCCCGGGCCTCCTCATCCGTGTCCGCGACGAAGCCCGGCGAGTGCATGCCGACCGGATGCGCGGTCGTGCCGAACTTGTCGGTGGCGCGCTGGTAGAGGTCGATGTACGGCGCGAAGCGCTCCGGGCTGCCGCCGATGATGGCGATCATGAGCGGGAAGCCGTAGTGCGCGGTGCGGATGACCGACTGGGGCGAGCCGCCGACACCGACCCAGGTGGTCAGGTGCCCCGACTCGGTCTTGGGGAAGACGTCGGCGTTGTCGAGCGCGGGCCGTTTGGTGCCGCTCCAGGTGACCGGCTTCTCCTCCAGCAGCTTGGCGAAGAGCTCGATCTTCTCCTCGAACAGCACGTCGTAGTCGCTCATGTCGTATCCGAACAGGGGGAACGACTCGGTGAAGGAACCGCGCCCCAGGATGACCTCGGCCCGGCCGTTCGAGAGCGCGTCCACGGTCGAGAACCGCTGGAAGACCCGGACCGGATCGTCGGAGCTCAGCACCGTCACGCCGGACGACAGACGGATCCGCTCGGTACGGGTGGCGATGCCGGCCAGCACGGTCTCCGGGGACGAGATCGCGAACTCGGGTCGGTGGTGCTCGCCGAGGGCGATGGCGTCGACGCCGGTCTCCTCCGCGAGAACGGCCTCCTCGACGACCTGCCGGATGGCCCGGGCGTCGGACACCGGAATGCCGGAGTCGTCCTCCGGCACATCGCCGAACGTGTCAAGACCGAAGATGAGATCTGACATGGCTGGGTTCCTTCGTACGTAGGTGCTGTCGACCGCAGGAAATGGTTGACGTATCAATTATGATCCGCTCTAATTGATGTGTCAACCAAGGGGTCGTGAAGCGATTCCTGTGGACCACGCACTAAGGACGCTGGAACGACGCCGCCGATGCCCAGCCAGTTCTCGACCGGTCGGTGGCGATGGGCGCGCTGTGCACCGCCACGAAGGTCGCTTCTTCGTCGGCATCGGCGTGCTGCTGGTGCGCTTTCGAACCGACCGCACGCCCGAGCAGCATGTGTACACGCGCTACGACATGGAGGGACGAGTGGGCTGCGGTGCGCTTGATCCCCCCGGGGGCCTGGGTGAGGTGACCGACGGCATGACGGTGGTCGCGGCGCGGGTGGCGGGGGAGTGCTCCGTGTGGGCGGGCGCTCCCGTTGCTGCCGCCGCTGGTGGGCATGCGGGACACGGCCCGCGAGGCCAGGGAGGGTGACGCGATGGACGCCGCGGTACGCCTGACCGCGCGAGATGCCGTGGCCGACCGAGGGGCCTTCGCACAACTTGGTGACCCGTCAACCCCTCTACACTCGCTTGTATGGATGAAGAAGTGCGGTGGTTGACGGCGGAGGAGCAGCACGCCTGGCGGAGCTTTATCCGGTTGCATGAGCGGCTGGGGGGTCGGCTGTCGCGCATGTTGCAGAGCGAGTCGAAGCTCTCGGCGGCGGATTTCGGCGTGTTGGTCAGTCTGACGGATGTGCCGGAGGGGCGTCAGCGCTATCAGGATCTGTCCCGGGCGCTCGAGTGGGAGAAGAGCCGGATGTCCCACCACATCGCGCGGATGGCCGGCCGAGGGCTGGTGATCCGCGAGGAGTGCCCCGATGACGCGCGGGGAGCGTTCGTGGTGATCACGGATGCCGGGCGGGCGGCGATCGAGCGGGCGGCTCCGCTGCATGTGGAAGCGGTACGGCAGCTGTTCCTGGACCATGTCACCCCGGCAGAGCTGCGGACTCTGGCGGACATCTCCGACCGAGTGGTGGCGAAGCTGGACGAGGACCCCGCCTGATCGGGCAACCGCACTACTGCCTGACAAGCCCACCGTCCCTCCGCTCTCGCCCCTCTGCGCAGCGCGGCGAGGGCTCAGAGGGCGAGGTGCTCACCGGTCGGGCGCAGAGTGATCTCGCTGATCGCCACGGCGAGTACGTAAGCGCGGTCGGCGCGGGCGTCGAGGGCGCTGTCGCGGAGTCGCGAGGACCTGGGGCGTCTGCTTGTCCGGCCTACGCGGGTTGACCGTAGGCTTCAGCGCATGAATGTGAGGGCGTTCTCGATCCCCTGATCGAGGACCTCGTCGGAGACTTCCGGATCCGCGAAGGCGCGGGACAGTTGCAACGTCCCCACCAACATGGTGACGAGTCCGAGTGCCTTACCGCGCGCGGACTGAGGGTCCTCAAGGGCCAGGCGGGCGGCGATTTCGTCCACGATGGCGCGCGTGCCGTCTGTGTACGCCTGTTTGGTCGCGCCCTCGCAGCGGCCGATCTCGTCGAGCAGGGCGGCGGAGGGGCATCCGAGGCCGGGGTTGTCCCTGTGCTCAGGAGCCAGATACTCGCGAACGAGGTCCTCGAGTCCCTGGCGGCCCGGGCGCAGCGTGCCGTACATCGCCGCCTGCTTGCACAATTCCGCAACGGAGTCCCGCCGACCGCCCTCAGTTCGGCGACGCTCGGCGGCAGGGTGATGACCTGCCGACGTTCGTCGGCGCTGAGTTCGACCAGAGGCCGGAACTCCTCCCGCCCGTCGGCGGCCTCTTCGATCAACTCCAGCAGATGCCGCCACCCAGCGGTCGAGGTGTCCTGTCGTTCGGCGTGGAAACCGACACGGGCTCGCGGACGTGGCTGAGCCTGGTCGAAGCACACGCACTCATTCCGGTAGGAAGCGGGTCCTACGGATGCCGAATCCGATGTGCCGCCCCACCGATTCACAAAGAGTCTCGGCTCTCCCTCATGCACCATGTGGTCAAGATGCGGATCTTTCCTCTGGGTCTGGCTGCGGCCGAGTGTGCCGGGCCCGAGCAGCGCCAAGGCCACGACGCGGGGCCCGGGCCCGTGCTCGCCCCGCCGCCTCGCCGCAGCACGCTCAGCCGTGCAGCACGCAGGGCAGAGCAACCAGCGGCAGCGCCGGCACACCCATGGATGTGGCGCGTCCACACCCATGGATGTGGCGCGTCAGGTCATCGGTTCGGGTGCAGGACGACCTTGGTGTAGCCCTCGACGCGCTTGTCGAACTTCTCGTACGCCTGCGGCGCCTCGTCCAGCGACAGCTCGTGCGAGACGACGAAACCGGGCTGTGCGCGGCCATCGATGATCATGTCGCGCAGTTGCCGGTTGTAACGCTTCACGTTGCACTGGCCGGTGCCCAGGCGCAGTCCCTTTTCGAAGAGCCTTCCGATGGCCACCAACAGCATGCCCTTCTTGGACTGATCGTCCGGCCCGCCGGGGTCGGAGGGAACGTACAGGCCCGGAATGCCCAGCGCTCCTGTCGGCCGCACCGTCTCGACGAGCGAGTTCAGGACGGTTGCCGGCTCCTCACGGTCCTCGCCACGTGCCTGAGCCTGGTAGCCCACCGCGTCGATGCCCTTGTCGGTGCCCTGTCCCTCCGTCTGGTCCTTGATCTGCTCCACCGGATTGCCCTCGGCGAAGTTGACCGGGATCGCGCCGATCTCCTCGGCCTTCTGCAGCCGCTCGGCCACCCGGTCGACGACGAACACCTTCCTGGCGCCGCGCAGCAGGGCGGAGTAGGCGGCCATCAGGCCGACCGGACCGCCGCCGTACACCGCGACGCTCTCGCCGGGACGGACGTCAGCCAGCTCGTTCCCGTGGTAGCCCGTCGGGAAGATGTCGGCGAGCAGGACGAAGTCGCTCTCGTTGGCATCGCCCTCGGGGAGCTTCAGACAGTTGAAGTCGGCGTACGGCACCCGTACGTACTCGGCTTGACCTCCGCTGAACGGACCCATCGCGACGTAGCCGTACGCGCCGCCCGCGAACCCGGGGTTGACAGTCACGCAAAAGCCCGTGAAGCCTGCCGTGCAGTTCTTGCAGAAGCCGCAGGCGACGTTGAAGGGCATGACCACCCGGTCGCCCCGCTTGAGGGACGAGACTCCGTCCCCGGTCTCCTCGATGATCCCGAGGTTCTCGTGGCCGAAGACAATGCCCGGCTCGGCCGCGGTGCGGCCCTCGTACATGTGCAGGTCGGAGCCGCAGATCGCCGTGGACGTCACGCGGACGATCACGTCGTTCGGGTGCTGGAGTCCAGGGTTCTCCACTTGCTCGACGGCAACTTCGAACGGTCCCTTGTAGACGACGGCCTTCATGCTCAAGCACCTCCACGCGGTAGTGCTGCTGTCGTGCCTTCGTATTTTTGTGCCCTATCTCATGGTCCGTCCGTTGTGCCCCATAGGACAAGATGGCTACTGTCGTCACATATTTATCTCTGAATGAGAAAGCGCGAACAGTGATACGACGCCTCGGCACCCTGCTCGTCTCCGTGTCCGGACTGTCCGGCACCACCTACCCGCCCGGCACCACCGTTTCGATCAGCGGTCTGGGGTCGGCGGTCGACGGTTTCGTCAACGGAGACTGGCTGCCCCTTGCCTGGTGGGAGTTCTCCGAGGGCCGCACCGAGGGCGCCGTCCCCGAAGCCTGAGCAGTGAGTTCCGCCTCCTCGGCCCGGTCGCCAGGCGCCGGTTCACCCGAGCAGACCGCCTGCGGATGCCGCCCGCGGCCGCTCCGCCGACGATCGAAAAATGCCGGAACCCACATCTAGGACACGTCTGGTCGGTGAACTCACAGCCGAGTTTGTCGGCACCATGATCCTCATTCTGTTCGGCTGCGGTGTCGTCGCGCAGGTCGTCGCCGGTGGCGCGCTGACCGACGGCGGCCTGGGCGACCACGACAGCATCGCGTGGGCCTGGGGCCTCGGCGTCGTCCTCGCCGTCTACGTGGCGGCGCGGATCAGCGGTGCCCACATCAACCCCGCGGTCACCCTCGCGCTCGCGGCCTTCAAGGGCTTCCCGTGGAGCAAGGTCCTGCCGTATGCGCTGGCCCAGACGGCGGGCGCGTTCGTCGCCGCCCTGCTGGTGCGCTGGAACTACAGCGAGGTGCTGGCGAGGGCCGACCCCGGGCACACCGACAAGACGGAGATCGTCTTCTCCACCCTGCCGGGCAACGGCGGGCTCCCGATCAGCCAGCTCGGGGCCTTCCGTGACCAGATCATCGGTACGGCCCTGCTGGTGCTGCTGGTCTTCGCTGTGACCGACCTGCTGAACACGCCACCGGGCGCGAACATGGCCCCGTTCATCATCGGCCTGATCGTCGTCGCCATCGGCATGGCCTGGGGAACCAACGCGGGCTACGCGATCAACCCGGCTCGTGACCTGGGGCCACGGCTGGCGGCGTTCCTCACGGGCTACGGAGGCGCTTGGCGTGATCAGAACGGCGACCTCTACTTCTGGGTGCCGATCGTCGGCCCTCTGGTCGGCGGCCTGGTCGGTGCGCTGCTCTACCGCCTGTTGATCACCCCCTTCCTGCCGACTACCGATGCCGAGCAGGAACCCGGCCGGGTGCCCGCACCGGAAAAGTGAGAGGGACGACCATGCCTGAATTCGTCGGGGCGGTGGACCAAGGCACCACCAGCACCCGCTTCATGATCTTCGACCACGACGGCAACGAGGTCGCACGCCACCAGCTCGAACACGAGCAGATCTTCCCCCGCTCCGGCTGGGTGGAGCACGACCCCGTGGAGATCTGGGAACGCACGAACTCCACGATGCAGAACGCCGTCCGCCAAAGCGATCTGTCCGCCGCCGACCTGGCGGCGATCGGGATCACCAACCAGCGGGAGACCACGGTCATCTGGGACCCCCGCACCGGTCAGCCGTACTACAACGCGATCGTCTGGCAGGACACCCGCACCGACTCCATCGCAGCGGCGCTCGAGCGGGAGCACGGCGATCTCATCCGGCGCAAGACGGGGCTGCCACCGGCGACGTACTTCTCCGGGGGCAAGATCAAGTGGATCCTGGAGAACGTCGACGGCGTCCGGGAGGCGGCCGAGGACGGCCGGGCCGTCTTCGGGAACACGGACGCCTGGGTGCTGTGGAACCTCACGGGCGGTCCGAACGGCGGCATCCACGCCACGGACGTCACCAACGCCAGCCGCACCATGCTGATGAACCTGGAGACCCTCGACTGGGACGACGAGCTTCTCGACATCTTCGGCATCCCGCGGGCGATGCTCCCGGCCATCAACCCGTCCTCGCACCCGGAGGCGTTCGGGTCCACCCGCACCACCCGTCCGCTGCGGACCGCCGTACCGATCACCGGCGTCCTGGGGGACCAGCAGGCGGCCACCGTCGGCCAGGTCTGCTTCCGCCCGGGCGAGGCGAAGAACACCTACGGCACCGGTAACTTCCTGGTCCTCAACACGGGCACGGAGATCGTCCGGTCCAGCAAGGGTCTGCTGACCACGCTGGCGTACCAGTTCGGGGACGCGCCGGCGGTGTACGCGCTGGAGGGGTCCATGGCGGTCACCGGGTCCGCCGTGCAGTGGCTCCGCGACCAGATGCGGATCATCTCCTCGTCCGCAGAGGTCGAGACGCTGGCCCGGCAGGTGGAGGACAGCGGCGGCATCTACTTCGTACCGGCCTTCTCCGGCCTGTTTGCGCCCTACTGGCGCTCCGACGCCCGGGGAGCGATCGTCGGGCTCGCCAGGTTCCACACCAACGGACACCTCGCCAGAGCGACGCTGGAGGCCATCTGCTACCAGAGCCGCGACGTGGCCGAGGCGATGGAGCAGGACTCCGGGGTGGCACTCGACGTGCTGCGGGTCGACGGCGGCGTCACCGCCAACGACCTGTGCATGCAACTCCAGGCCGACATCCTCGGCGTACCCGTCAGCCGCCCTGTCGTCGCCGAGACCACCGCGCTCGGAGCCGCCTACGCTGCGGGGCTCGCCACCGGCTTCTGGGAGAGCACCGACGAGCTCCGTCAGCACTGGCACGAGTCGAAGCGGTGGGAGCCGCAGTGGAACGACGAGCAGCGGGAAAGGGGCTACGCAGGCTGGAAGAAGGCCGTGGAACGCAGCCTCGACTGGGTCGAGGTCGAATAGCCGCGACTCGGGCGCGCATGGGCGGGAAGTCTGCAACGACCATCGGCAAGATGACCTGGGCGCTCGGACGGAAGCTGCACGGCTTGCGCAGGCACAGCGCGTCGCTGCCTGGCGGTGGTCCCGCCACCGGCCGCACCGGTTGTCGGCCGACGGCAGCAGCGGCTCCAGCATGGCCCACTCGGCGTCGGTCACGTCACCCCTGCGTCATGTCCCGACCTGCGGGTATCGCGTCGGGCCGCGACTGTGCCTTGGCCGTCTTCATCAGCTCCACCAGGCAGGAGAAGCTGTCCGCCGCGTGCCCGGCGTCCATGCCGCGCCGGAACAGAGAGGCCACGGCGGCCGGCAGAGTGGTGTCGACGCCGGCGTCGGCGTTGGTCTGCAGAACGTGTTCGACGCTGGCCATGCCCATGGCGAGGCGGTCCACGTCGCCGGGATGCTCGCCGGCGTCGATGCGCTCGGCGTAGAAGGAGAGGAAGTCCGGCATCCCGGTCATGGTCCCGGAGGCGTACGGGAGGACGTCCATCGCCGTGAGTCCGCTGGCGTCGGCGAGCGCGATGACCTGCCAGTAACTGAGCGCCGAGGTCCAGAACATGACCATGCCGATCTGGTACAGGAGCGCGGCCAGGCCGGGATCCTCGCCCCGGTAGTCCGTGCCGGTCAGGACTTCGAGGGTGGACCGGTGCGCCTCGAACACCTCGCGCGGCCCGCTGTAGAAGGTGGAGGACCCGGGCTGTCCGATGCCGGTCGGCGAGGCGTTGACGCCACCGGTGAGGTGGACCCCGCCGTGGTCGGACACCCACCGGGCTCCGGCGCGGGTCGTCTCCGGGGTGTCAGAGCTGAGGTTGACCAGGACGCGGCCGGTCAGGGCGTGGGACGCCGGTTCCAGCACGGTGTACATCGCGCCGTAGTCGGTGAGGCTCAGGACGACCAGCTCGCTGGCGGCGACGGCGTCTTCGACGCTTCTGGCGAGTACGGCGCCGCGCTCGACGAGGGCATCGGCACGGGACGCAGTGCGGTTCCAGACGGTGACGTGGTGTCCCTGCCCGAGTAAGGCGTGGCCCATTGCCTGCCCCATGGGGCCGAGTCCGATGACGGTCACAGGCTGCTTGGTGCTCATTGGGAAGACCTCCGCGGAATGTGTGCACGCCCAGCCGCCGCCCGGGCACGAGCCGGTGCCGCAACGAGGACGAGGCTGAAACGAGCGCTCTATCCAAGGCGTGGAGCAATGTAGCACGGCTCTAAAATGAACGTTCTAACCAGTAGGGTGTGCACATGGGACAGGCCAGCACCCGGGACCGGATCGTCATAGCCGCAGCGAGCCTCCTGCAGCGCCAGGGCTATGTCGGCACGGGCATCAAGCAGATCGCCAAGGAGGCGGAGGCCACCCTGGGCTCCGTCTACCACTTCTTCCCCGGCGGCAAAGAGGCCGTCGCGGTCGCCGCCATCAGGTACAGCGACCGGGAGTTCGCGGCGGTCCTGCGCGACGTTCTGAACTGCGAGGAGGACCCGGGCGCCGCCGTAGAGGCCTGCGCCGGACAACTCGCCGAAGGGCTGCGGGCATCGGGTTGGACCGATGGCTGCCCGGTCACCGCAGCGGCACTGGAAACCCTGGGAACCGACTCCGAAATCCAGCAGGCATGCGCCGACGCGCTGCGCAGCTGGGAGCAGATCGTCACCGACAAGCTCCTGCGCTCCGGCTTCCAGGCCCGCGACGCCCGGGAGTTGGCGACCGTCATCATCAGCGCCCTGGAAGGCGCCGAAGTGACGGCCCAGGTCAACCGCAGCGAGGAGCCCCTACGAGTGACGGGCCGACAACTGGCCCGCCTGGTGGGTTCCTACGGAGTGTCCCGCTCGTAAGGACCACGTGTGACGGTCGCCGCGTCGAGGGGCAGGTGGCCGGGTCGCCGAAGACGAACTCGCCGCCGTGGCACCCATCGTGCGCGCCTGCCGCATTGCGGCCTTTCAGTCCTGCGGTGCGACGCGGATACGGTTCCCGTCAGGATCGGCTGCGAGGAAGGTCAGCCCGAACCCCGCATCATGAGGCTCGCGCAGGATCGTGACCCCGTCGGACTTCCACTGCTCAAAGGTCGCGTTGAGCTCGTCGGGTCCACCGTCGATGGCCAGGCAGACCTCACTGGTGCGCGGGACGTCCGGTGACAGATGCTCGAACTGGCCAGACCACAGACCGAGGTCAGCGCCTGGCCCGAGGTCGAAGGTGATGTATCCCGGAGTCTCGAACGAGGGGCTCCTGCCGAGGAGGTCGCCGTAGAAACGAGCTGCGGTGGGAGCGTCGTTCACGTAGACGATGGACACGACGGATGTGGTCATGGTTGTTCCTTCTCGCAGGTGGCAGGTACGTATCCACCAGCCTGACCGGGATATGCGCCGCATCGTGTCGCAATTCCTGAAAAAATTGGTGTGTGACCCCAGACCGCTTCTTCACCCTGATGCTGCTCCTCACATCGAGGGATGCCGTGACCACACGGGAACTCGCCTCAGCGCTCGGGGTGTCCCTTCGCACCATCACCCGAGATCTGAACTGGCTCCGCGACGCCGGTCTGCCGGTGACCGCACACCGGGGCCGCCTCGGAGGCGTGACCATGCTGCCCGGATCCGGACTCGACCTCACGCGACTCACACCGGACGAGCGTGATCATCTGTCGCTCACCGGGCTGGATGAGAAGCAACGTGCGGAGCTCGACGCATCGGTCGATGGCCGGCGCGCGCTTTCCAAGATCGCCGCTACACAGCCACGTCGAGTTCATGAGCTCCTGCCGCTCACCGACGTAGTGCACGTGGACAGCCGTCCCTGGCATCAGGCACGAGCTTTCGGCACGACTCCGGCTTCGCTGATCGGCGCAGTGCGGCGAGGTCGCCGGCTACGGATCGAGTACGACAGCCCACGCGAGTCATGCCCACGCGACCTGGTCGTGGATCCCTACGGGCTGTTCGCCAAGGCCGGCATCTGGTATCTCGTCGCCGACCGTGCCCGAGTGCCACGGATGTACCGACTCGAACGGATCACGATGTGGAAAGAAGTCGGCCAGCCACGGCGGATCCGCGAGAGCCAGACCCTGGCCACCGTCGCGGCAGCGCTCATTGCCCAGTGGGAACACGACCACGCGATAGAGGTCAGCGCCACCATCGACCAGACCCAGATCGAGCGAGCGCAACGGATCTTTGGCCTACGACTCGTCAGGGACGACCATGAAGAATCCGCCGCCGGCCGCAAGGTAACCATCCGCTTCCTGCATCTGGAGGACGTGCGAGCACTACTGCCGTTCGGGAGCGCCATCACTGTGCACGGCCCCACCGAAGCCAGGGCTCACCTTCGCGACCTCGCCACCAATCTTGCCGACCACTATGCGCCGTCGTCCTGACCTGCAATATCAGGAGACTGTCTCCTTGATGAGTTGGTCCGCGGTCGGCGCCCTCTTGAATGCTTGCGGCCTCGTGCATGGAAGTCTGTTCGCATGGACACATTCGCGGACCGGTTCGACGGCGGCTGGAAGTGGTGGGAAGCCGCCATCGAGGCAGCGCAGGAAGGGCGCTGGGTCCGTGACGCCGTGGAACGGCAAGTCATCGAGGACGTCGGCGCCGCCACAAACCCTCTCGGTGTGAGTCTCGCCCCCGTGCTTGCGCTGTTCGGGCAGTCAGTGGTTACTGTCGATGTCCGCGACCGCGGTGTGTTGGTCATCGACTTCGAAGACGGTGCAGGGCTGTGGGTGGGCCCCGACCCGCAGTTCGTGTCCTGGCGTCTGATCGGGCACGGAATCGAGCCGATCACGGGCGGGCCCGGGGGTGAGGAGAACTGGGAGCGCTGACCACCACGGAGCGCGGGTTACCCATGCGGTCGGCGGATTCATGTAGACCGAGTCAGGCCGGGATGGCGGGCGGGGTTGTGGTGAAGGGGACGGTTGCCTCGGCGTAGGGCCCGCAGGAGATGTTGCCCAGTATCCCACTCGCCCTGCTCAGGGCCTGGCGCAAGGGTGACGCGGTGGACTGGGTGCCTCAGAGCTGTCCGGCATGGCACCGACACAGGTGGCTGTCACGGACTTCGCGCGCCTTCTGGAGCGGTGGTTGCGACGGGTGCGGTGAGGTCTTCCGCTTCCGGGAGTTCTTCGACGTCGACGCCTCGCACCTGGGACAACTCGTGTTTGAGGGCGGCGAGTTCGGTCCC
>NZ_JBVIPA010000032.1:0-118007 GCF_055578365.1 Streptomyces sp. NPDC033131 | reverse complement strand
GCAGCGTCTCCGACGCGGTCACGAACTCCCGCAGCGGATACCGCGACAGGACCGCGTCCACCTCCGGCGTCAACGCCGCCGCCAGGCGCGTCGCGGCGGGCCGGGTGTCGTCGCGCAGGGTCTCCACGGCCGTGAGGAGGACCTGCCGTTTGCCTTTCTTCGGGACGCCGGCGGCTGCCCGTTCGTACAGCCGGGCGCCCTCCTCCAGGACGAGTTCCGTGTCCATTCCCGCGGGGATCTTGATGGAGGCGTGGTGCCGCCAGGTGGTGACGGGGTCGCCCCACGCCTCCACGGTGTACGTCCACTGGCCCGGGGCGCCGGGGGCGACCTCGGCGCCCCAGCGGTCGGTGCCGGGTGTCAGTTCGCGCATCGGCGTCCAGGGGCCCGGGCGGCCCTCCGGATCCCTCAGCACGACATTGGCGGCGACGGCATCGTGCCCCTCGCGGAAGACGGTGGCCGAGATCTCGAAGGTCTCGCCGGTGACGGCCTTGGCCGGCCTGCGTCCGTGCCGGACGACCGGGCGGACGTCGAGAACGGGTATGCGTCCGATACCGGCGGCGGTGTCGCCCGTGGAGGGTGGCTCCGGGGCCGGCGGACCGTCGTCGACCGGGCGTACGGGTACTGCCCCGGTGCTCGGTGTCGGGGGTGCTGACGAGTGGTGCGTGGCGGGCATGACCGCTCCTGTCCGCGTCAACGTGGGTGGGCGGATGAATGTGGGGAGGTGGGTCCTGCGTGGTGTCCCTGTGGACTTCCTGAGGGGTGTACCGGAGGAGCCTTCCCACCCTATTCGGGTAGGCAATCCGGCACTTTGTTAACTACTCACGCGTATATCTCCACACAAAGACCGGCCCCGTTCAGGCCGAACGGGGCCGGTGCCGGAATCAGTCCCGGTCAGCGCGGTACCTGCAGCAGCTTGTCCGGCGATCCGAGGCCCCGTCCGGAGATCTTTCCGGTTGCCGCCCGGGCGACGAGTGCCTTGCCGACCTGGGCCGGAGTGGCTTTCCGGTGGTCCGAGAGATAGAGCGCGGCCGCGCCCGCCGCGTGCGGCGACGCCATCGACGTACCGGAGGCGGTGGCGGTCGCGGTGTTGCTCGCGATGGCCGCCGACGTGATCGACACGCCTGGCGCGAACACGTCCAGGGCCGAGCCGTGGTTGGAGAAGCTCGCCCTGGCGTCCTTCCGGTCGGTCGCGCCGACCGTGATCGCCTGCCGTACGCCCGCGGGGGAGTACAGCGACGCCGGCCTGCCGTCGTTGCCCGCGGCGACCGTGTAGGTCACGCCGGACGCGATGGAGTTCCGGACGGCGGCTTCCAGTTGGGCGTTGCGGGGGCCGCCCAGGCTGAGGTTGGCGACCGCGGGCTTCACCGCGTTCCTGGTGACCCAGTCGATGCCTGCGATGACCTGCGCCGTCGTGCCCGCGCCCGCGTTGTCGAGGACGCGTACGGCCACCACCCGGGCCTTCTTGGCGACGCCGTACTTGGCGCCGGCGACGGTGCCGGCGACATGGGTGCCGTGGCCGTTGCCGTCGCCCGCGCTCTTGTCGCGGCCGACGAAGTCCCAGCCGTGGCTCGCCCGGCCGCCGAAGTCCCGGTGGCCGGTCCGGATGCCGGTGTCGATCACGTAGACCGTGACGCCCGCCCCCGCGGAGTCCGGCGAGGTGTAGCCCTTGTCGAGCGGCAGGTCCGGCTGGTCGATGCGGTCCAGGCCCCAGGACGGCGGGTTCTTCTGGACGTGGTCCAGGCTCACCCGGGTGTCCTGCGCGACCGAGGCGACACGGGGGTCGGCCGCGAGCAGCTCGGCCTGTCTCTCGTTCGCCTTCACCGCGTAGCCGTTCAGCACCGTTCCGTAGGTATGGCTGATTTGTGCCCCGTATTTCTCGGCCAGGTCCTTTCCGGCAGCCGACGAGGCCTTCGTTCCCCCCTCGAGTGTCACCAGGTAACTTCCGCCGACGGAACCGGGTTGCCCGGCGCCGAGTATCCGCCCCTCCGGTACGGCGTGCGCGGGCAGGGTGATGGCCGAAAGCGCCGCGGCACAGGTCACCGCGGTCAGACCCCCCACCCGGCGCAGACGCCGTGCTCGCGTCCGTGCCATGGCTTGGTACCCCCTCCTCAACACGGCGTACGGCAGCCGGGACGCACCGCGTGCGCGGCTCCCCGGGCCGTACGCCACTTGGCAGCCTCTCGTGCGGTGTGAAGGACGACAAGGACGCCTACGGGGGTGGAATCGGCCAAATCGGGTGCAGGAGTCATAGGGTGGCAGGAACCGTTCCCGCAGGAAGGCGCCGTGGTTACGGAAGCCTCGTGCCCGATACCTTCGAACCTGACGATGGGACGCACACCGCCGTGCGTCCTCTTCCTCGTGCTCGCTTGAGGTGGAATGTGAAGGCGATCCGTCGATTCACCGTCCGACCCGTGCTCCCCGACCCCCTCCGGCCACTGAGCGACCTCGCGCGCAATCTGCGCTGGTCGTGGCATGCGGAGACCCGCGATCTCTTCCAGTCCGTCGACCCCGAGCGCTGGTCCGCCTCGGGCGGCGACCCGGTACGGCTGCTCGGCAGCGTGCGGCCCGGGCGGCTCGCCGAACTAGCAGAGGACCGCCGTTTCCTGCGCCGGCTCACCGCGGTCGCCGACGATCTGCACGACTACGTCACCGGCGCCCGCTGGTACCAGGCCCAGACGGCCGACCTGCCGGCCGCCGTCGCCTACTTCTCGCCCGAGTTCGGCGTCACGGCCGCCCTGCCGCAGTACTCCGGCGGCCTCGGCATCCTCGCCGGCGACCATCTGAAGGCGGCCAGCGATCTCGGTGTACCGCTGATCGGTGTCGGGCTGCTCTACCGGCACGGCTACTTCCGGCAGTCCCTGTCCCGGGACGGCTGGCAGCAGGAGCACTATCCGGTCCTCGACCCCAATGAGCTGCCCGTCGCCCAGCTCAGGGAGCCCGACGGCACCCCTGCCCAGGTCTCCCTGGCGCTGCCCGGCGGCAAACAGCTGCACGCCCGGATCTGGCTGGCCCAGGTCGGGCGGGTCCCGCTGCTGATGCTGGACTCGGACGTCGAGGAGAACGACCTCGGCGAACGCGGGGTGACCGACCGGCTCTACGGCGGCGGCAGCGAGCACCGGCTGCTGCAGGAGATGCTGCTCGGCATAGGAGGAGTGCGGGCCGTACGGACGTACTGCCGGCTCACCGGCCACGCCGAGCCCGAGGTCTTCCACACCAACGAGGGCCACGCCGGCTTCCTCGGCCTGGAGCGGATCGCCGAACTGTGCGCGGAAGGTCTGGACTTCGACTCCGCTCTCGAAGCGGTCCGGGCCGGAACCGTCTTCACCACCCACACCCCCGTCCCGGCCGGCATCGACCGCTTCGACCGTGAGCTGGTCGCCCGCCACTTCGGCCCCGACGCGGAGCTCCCGCGCATCGACGTCGGGCGCGTCCTGCAACTGGGCATGGAGACCTACCCCGGCGGCGAACCCAACCTCTTCAACATGGCCGTGATGGGCCTGCGCCTGGCCCAGCGCGCCAACGGCGTCTCCCTGCTGCACGGCAAGGTCAGCCGGGAGATGTTCTCGGGACTGTGGCCGGGATTCGACGCCGAGGAGGTGCCGATCACCTCCGTGACCAACGGTGTGCACGCCCCGACCTGGGTCGCCCCGGAGGTCTTCCGGCTCGGCGCCCGGCAGGTCGGCGCCCAGCGCACCGAGGACGCCATGACCGTCGGCGGCTCGGACCGCTGGGACGCGGTCGCGGACATCGCCGACCAGGACATCTGGGAGCTGCGCCGCAACCTGCGCGAGCAGCTGGTGACGGAGGTGCGGGAGCGGCTGCGCGCGTCCTGGCGGCAGCGCGGTGCCGGTACGGCCGAGCTGGGCTGGATCGACGGGGTGCTCGACCCGGACGTTCTCACCATCGGGTTCGCGCGGCGCGTCCCCTCGTACAAGCGCCTGACGCTGATGCTGCGCGACCGCGACCGGCTGATGGACCTGCTGCTGCACCCGGAGCGGCCGATCCAGATCGTGGTCGCGGGCAAGGCGCACCCGGCGGACGACGGGGGCAAGCGGCTGGTGCAGGAGCTGGTGCGGTTCTCGGACGATCCGCGGGTCCGGCACCGGATCGTGTTCCTGCCCGACTACGGGATGGCGATGGCGCAGAAGCTCTACCCGGGCTGCGACATCTGGCTGAACAACCCGCTCCGGCCGCTGGAGGCGTGCGGCACGTCCGGGATGAAGGCCGCGCTGAACGGCTGTCTCAACCTCTCCGTGCTGGACGGCTGGTGGGACGAGTGGTTCCAGCCCGACTTCGGCTGGGCGGTCCCCACCGCCGACGGCGTCGGCACCGATGCCGACCGGCGGGACGCCATAGAGGCCGACGCCCTCTACGACCTGCTCGAACAGCGGGTCACCCCGCGCTTCTACGAGCGCGGCCAGGGCGGGCTGCCCGACCGCTGGATCGAGATGGTCCGCCAGACCCTCACCCTGCTCGGCCCGAAGGTGCTGGCCGGGCGCATGGTCCGGGAGTACGTCGAGCGGCTCTACGCCCCGGCCGCGCACGCCCACCGCACGATGGTCCCCGACGCCGCCCGCGAACTGGCGGAGTGGAAGTCCAAGCTGCGCTCCGCCTGGCACGGGGTGACCGTCGACCACGTCGAGACGACCGCGGCCACCGCCACCGCCGAACTCGGCACGACCCTGGGTCTGCGGGTCCGCGTCGGCCTCGGCGGGCTCGCGCCCGAGGACGTCGAGGTGCAGGCGGTCTCCGGCCGGGTCGACGAGGAGGACCGCATCACCGACGCCACGACCGTCCCCCTGAAACCGGTGGGCGGCCCGGATCCGGAGGGCCGGTGGGTGTACGAGGGCCCGCTGTCCCTGGACCGGACGGGCCCCTACGGCTACACGGTCCGCGTCCTGCCCGCCCACCGTCTGCTGGCGTCCGGCGCGGAGCCGGGGCTCGTGGCTCTGCCGTCGGAGGAGGTGGTGGAGACCGCGGGGGTGCTGCTGCGCTGAGCCCGCTCAGATCTTCTCGACCGGGGCGCACAGCCGTCGCAGCACCGCGCCGCACCGCTTCGCGTACGCGTGCTGCAGCCCGCGTGTCGCCGGGCCGCCGGCGCGGGCGTACCACTTGGCGCCCCGGCTGAACGCGGAGATCGTCAGCCAGACCGTGCCGTCGCCGGTGCGGTCGACGACGAAGGACTCCTCGCCGCTCTCGGGATGGCCGGTCAGCGTGCCGTACGCCCAGCCGGCGCGGCGGGGTTCCTCGACCGTCCAGACCACGCGGCAGGGGGCTTTTATCAGCCCGGCGAGCGTGACGGTGACGTCGACCTCGGGGGCGGCGCGGTCCGCGCCGGCGTCGATGCCGACGCCGAGCTCGCGGTGCATCTCCCAGGTGAGGACCGCCTCGGAGGCTCTGCTGAAGACCTCCCGCCCCTCGCCGATGCGTGCGCGCACGTGCAGGAGGTGGAAGCCGGGCGGGCAGAAGCCGTCCTGCCGGGTGGCGCCGACGTGGTCGTACGTGAAGTCCGTCAAGGGCATGGGACCCAAGAGTAGGGCGGCCCCCGGGGATGCCTTCGTCCCGGGGGCCGCCGTCTCGACCGGTGAAACGTCAGCCGACGTTGACCGCCGACCAGGCCGCCGCGACCGCCTTGTACTCGGTGCTCGTGGAGCCGTACAGGGCCGACGCCGCGCTCAGGGTGCCGGTGCGGGCGCCCGCGTACGTGGTGGTCGACGTGAAGTACTCGGTCAGCGCCTTGTACCAGATCTGGACGGCCTTGGCGCGTCCGATGCCGGTGACGGTGGAGCCGTTGGAGGTCGGCGAGTTGTAGCTGACGCCGTTGACGGTCTTGCTGCCGCTGCCCTCGCTGAGCAGGTAGAAGAAGTGGTTCGCCGGGCCGGAGGAGTAGTGCACGTCCAGGTTCTTCAGCGTCGACGACCAGGAGTCGGCCGAACCGCCGTCCTTGCTGGGCCGGTCCATGTAGCGCAGCGGGGTGCCGTCGCCGTTGATGTCGATCTTCTCGCCGATGAGGTAGTCACCGACGTCGTTGGAGTTCGCCGCGTAGAACTCGACCGCCGTGCCGAAGATGTCGGACG
This sequence comes from Streptomyces sp. NPDC033131, assembly GCF_055578365.1. Classification (NCBI taxonomy): domain Bacteria; kingdom Bacillati; phylum Actinomycetota; class Actinomycetes; order Kitasatosporales; family Streptomycetaceae; genus Streptomyces; species Streptomyces sp. NPDC033131. The sequence continues at coordinate 111,930 of NZ_JBVIPA010000032.1, read as the reverse complement.
TGGCCTCGTTGAGGCCGCCGGACTCCCCGCTGTAGTTCAGGCCCGCGGTGTTCGACGTGACGCCGTGCGTCATCTCGTGGCCGGCCACGTCCAGTGACGTCAGCGGGTGGGTGTTGCCCTCGCCGTCGCCGTACGTCATGCAGAAGCAGCTGTCGTCCCAGAACGCGTTGACGTACGCGTTGCCGTAGTGGACGCGGGAGTAGGCGGCCTTGCCGTCGTTCTTGATGCCGCTGCGGCCGAAGGTGCTCTTGTAGAAGTCCCAGGTCGTCTGCGCGCCGTAGGCGGCGTCGACGGCCGCGGTCTGGTCGGTGGTCGCGCTGGAGGCGACGCCGGTGCCCCAGATGTCGTCGGCGTCGGTGAACAGGGTGCCGGCCGACGAGCTGGTGCCGTGCGCCTTGTTGTACGTCTTGTGGCCGCCGCGCGCGGTGTCGTACAGCTGGTACGTCGAGCCCGACAGGTAGGTGCCGAGGGTGACGGTGCCGGAGTAGAGGCTCTTGCCGCTGCCGGTCTCGATGCCCTGGTACTCGAAGAGCTTCTTGCCGGTGGCCGCGTCGGTGATGACGTGCAGCTGGTTCGGGGTGCCGTCCTCCTGGAGGCCGCCGACGACCGTCTCGTAGGCGAGGGTCGGCCTGCTGCCGTTGCCCGCCCAGATCACCTTGCGGGGCGCCGCGTCGGCCTCGGTCTTCTCCGAGCCGGCCGACTCGGCGGCGGTCAGGGCCTGCTTCTCCGCCTTGGCCGCGGCGATCGCGGGCTTGAGCGAGGCGACCTCGATGGTGGCCTTCGTCGCCTTGGTGACGCCCTGGGTGGCGCCGGCCTTCGACGCGTGGACGACCAGGTCGCCGCCGAGAACGGGCAGGCCGTCGTAGGTGCGCTCGTAGCGGGTGTGGACCGTGCCGTCGGCGTCCTTGACGACGTCTCTGACGACCAGCTTCTCCTTGGCGCCGAGGCCTATCTCCTGGGCGGTGCCGGCCACGGTGTCCTGCTGCTGCCGGATGAGCGCGGTGCGCGCGGCCGGGGAGAGCGTGGTGGGGGCGGCGAGGGGCTTCGCGGCACCGGCGGCGTCCACCGGGGTCTGGGCGGACGCGCTGACGGTGGTGAGCCCGGTGGCCAGCAGGGCGCCGGCGGCGACGGTGGTGGCGATGGCCAGCGTGGTGCGCTTGTGACGCGCGTAGACGGAGGACACACAAACTCCTTCGGTGGGGGGCTGCTGGGAAGTTGTGCGGCGGGTGAGGGAAGAGTGACATTGGTGCCGCGTACATGTCATGCCTCCAGGTGATGTTGGCCGAAAGTCGACTGGCCGGTAAATGTTTCGGGCATGTGAATGAGGGCGCCGCCCCGGGGAGTCGAACCACCGGGGCGGCGCCCTGTCCTTGTCCTCGGAGGGGCCTTGGGCCCTCCGAGGGTGCGGGGCTACGGGAAGGTGAGCTTCCAGGAGTTGATGTACCCGGTGTCCTGGGCCGCGTTGTCCTGAACCCTCAACTGCCAGGTCCCGTTGGCGACTTCGGAGGAGGCGTTCACCGTGTAGGTGGTGTTGAGGTTGTCCGCGCTGCCGCCGGTGCCGTACGCCTTCAGCGTGTACGCCGTGCCGTCGGGGGCGATCAGCTGCACCCGGAGGTCACCGATGTAGGTGTGGACGATGTCGACCGCCACCGCGAGGTTCGACGGCGCGTTGCCCGTCCGCCCGGACACGGTGACCGACGAGTTGACCGCCGCCCCGCTGTCCGGAATCGATACGTCGGCCGCGTTCTCGAAGGAGGTGCCGCCACCGCCTCCGCCGCCACCGTCCGAGCGGGCACCGACCGCGACACCCGCCCAGGCGTCCTGCACGGCCTTGTACTCGGCGCTCGTGGTGCCGTACAGCTCGCCCGTCGCCGCGAGGGTGCCGGTGCGGGCAGCCGCGTAGTTGGTGGTCGAGGTGAACTTCGTGGTCAGCGCGCGGAACCAGATCTTCTCCGCCTTGTCCCGGCCGATGCCGGTGACCGCGAGACCGTCCGCGGTGGGCGAGTTGTAGGTGACCCCGTTGATGGTCTTGGTGCCGCTGCCCTCGCTCAGCAGGTAGAAGAAGTGGTTCGCGGGGCCCGAGGAGTAGTGCACGTCGATCGAGCCGATGCCGGAGTACCAGCTGTCCTTGGACGAGCCGTCCTGGCTCGGCCGGTCCATGTAGCGCAGCGGCGTGCCGTCGCCGTTGATGTCGATCTCCTCGCCGATGAGGTAGTCACCTACGTCGGAGGAGTTGTTGGCGTAGAACTCGACGGTCGAGCCGAAGATGTCGGAGGTCGCCTCGTTCAGACCGCCGGACTCGCCGCTGTAGTTGAGCCCCGCCGTGTTGGAGGTGAGCCCGTGGGTCATCTCGTGCGCGGCCACGTCGATCGAGGTGAGCGGGTTGGCGTTGCCCGAGCCGTCGCCGTACGTCATGCAGAAGCAGCTGTCGGACCAGAACGCGTTGACGTAGTTGTTGCCGTAGTGGACCCGGGAGTAGGCGCCCACACCGTCGCCGCGGATGCCGCTGCGGCCGTGCACGTTCTTGTAGTAGTCCCAGGTCAGCGCGGCCCCGTAGTGGGCGTCGGCGGCGGCCGACTCCAGGTTCGAGGGGGTGCCGTTGCCCCAGATGTCGTCCGGGCCGGAGAACAGCGTGCCGGTGCCGGAGGTGCCGCGGTTGAGGTTGTACGTCTTGTGGTTGCCGCGCGCGCCGTCGGTGAGGTTGAAGGCCGACCCGGACTGCGTGGTGCCGAGGGTGACCGTGCCGCTGTACACCGTGTTGCCGGTGCCGGTCTCGATGGCCTCCCACTCGTACAGCTTCGCGCCGGTCGTCGCGTCCGTGACGACGTGCAGCTCCTGCGGGGTGCCGTCGTGCTGGAAGCCGCCGACGACCGTCTCGTAGGCGAGGGCCGGCTTGCCGTCCGCCGCCCAGATCACCTTGCGCGGGGCGCGGTTGACCTCGGGGCTCTTGGCGTCCTCGGCCTTCGCCGCGGCGACGGCCTGGGTCCTGGCCTTGGCGGCGGACTGCTTGGCCGTCGTGGTCGCCGGCTTGATGGCGGCGCGGGTGGCCTTGACGACGGCGTCGGTCGCGTCGGCCTTCGTGCTCTCCACGACCAGGTCGCCGCCCAGGACGGGCAGGCCGTCGTAGGTGCGCTCGTAGCGGGTGTGGATCGTGCCGTTGCCGTCCTTGAGGACGTCACGGACGACCAGCTTCTCCTTGGCGCCCAGGCCCAGTTCCTCGGCGGTCTTCGCCTTGGCGGCCTCGGCCGTGCGGAGCAGCGCGGCGCGCTGGGCGGGGGTCAGCTTGACCGACTCCGCGCCCGGTATGACCTTGCCCGCGGCCGACGGTGCCTTCTCCGGGGCTGCGGTGGCGGCGCCCGACTGGACGGCCGCGGCGATCAGGGCGGACACGCCGACGAGGGCCACGGCGGCGACCCTGCGCTGGGTGGTGGTGGGGGTGTGGGAGGTGCGTCTGTGGGAGGAACTGTCTCTCAACACTGACTCCTTCTGCGTGGCCGCGGATCGCACGGCCAGGGGAGACCGGTCGGCGGGTGGGCCGTCCGGGCAGAACAGGGCGGTGCGGCAGAACCACGTGCGGCCGCGCCACACGTTCGCGCTGTGGGGTTGCTGTGAAGCGGCCGTGGGAAGAGTCGCAGGAGATGACGGTTTCTGTCAGGAGCGCGTCAGGAAGTTGGCCAGAAATCGTCCGTTGCCCGGAAATTCATGTTCGGTATACGGACTGGATGGGGTCAGGCGGAGGTCTCCGGGGAAGTCGGCCGGTCCCCGTGCCACGACCCCCACAGCGCCGCGTACGCCCCCTCGGCCGCCACCAGTTCCTCGTGCGTGCCGAGTTCGGTCAGCAGGCCGTCCTCCATGACCGCCACGCGGTCCGCGTCGTGGGCGGTGTGCAGGCGGTGGGCGATGGCGATGACCGTACGGCCTTCGAGTACGGCGGCCAGGGCGCGCTCGGTGTGACGGGCGGTGGTCGGGTCGAGCAGGGCCGTGGCCTCGTCGAGGATCAGGGTGTGCGGGTCGGCCAGGACGACCCGGGCAAGGGCGAGTTGCTGGGCCTGGGAGCCGTCCGTACGGCAACCGCCCTCGCCCAGCGTGGTGTCGAGGCCGTCGGGCAGCTCCCGTACCCAGGTGTCCGCGCCGACCGCCGCCAGCGCGGCCCACAAATCCTCGTCCGTCGCGGCGGGTTCGGCGATCAGGAGGTTGTCGCGGACCGTGCCGAGGAAGACGTGGTGCTCCTGGGTGACCAGGACGACCTGGCGGCGCAGCTGTTCGGGGCCGAGGCCGACGACCGGCACCCCGCCCACCGTCACCGTGCCGGTGGCGGGCGCGTCCACGCCCGCCAGCAGTCGGCTCAAAGTGGTCTTGCCGGCGCCCGAGGGCCCGACGACCGCGAGCCGTTCCCCGGGGCGCACGGTCAGGTCCACGCCCCGCAGAACCTCGCCGCCCCGGTCGTAGGCGTAGCGCACGCCGGTCACCTCGATCAGGTCGTCCGCCGGGACGGGGGCGTCGGCCGCGTCGGAGCGCGGGGCCCGGGCCAGCCCCTCCACGCGGGCGAACGAGGCGCCGCTGCTCTGCAGTTGCTCCACCCGGATCAGGATCTGGTCCAGGGGATCGCTCATCTGCCGCAGGTACAGCGCCGCCGTCACCACCGCGCCCAGGCTCATCGCGCCGTCCGCGTGCAGCATCCCGCCGATCACCAGCACCCCGGCCACCGGGATCAGGTACGACACCTCCACCGCCGGGAAGAACACCGTGCGCAGGTGGAGGGTGTGGAAACGGGTGCGGCGGGACGTCTCCAGGGCCCTTCGGCTCGCCCTGATCCGCCGCTCCTCCAGGCGAAGCGCCTCGACGGTGCGCGCGCCCGACGCGGTCGCCGCGACGACCTCGGCGACCTCCGAGTTGGCCGCCCCCTCCGCCAGATAGCCGTCCCGCGCCCGGCGCAGATACCAGCGCAGGGCGAACCAGATCGGCGTCAGGCCCAGCACGCCGACCGCGCCGAGCAGCGGGTCGATGACGAACACCGCGACCAGCGCGAACAGGAACTGCACACCGTTGATGAGCAGTTCGGGGCCGGCGTCGCGCAGCGTGGTGCCGACGGTGGCCACGTCGGCCGTGCCGCGCGCGGTCAGATCGCCGGTGCCGGCCCGCTCCACCACCGACGCGGGCAGCGCCAGTGTCCGGTCCACGAACTCCTCGCGCACCCGCGCCAGCGTCCGCTCCCCGAACCGGTGCCCGACGTACCGCGCCCACCGGGCCAGCAGCAACTCCGCCACCGCGCACACCAGCAGGGCCGGCGCCAGCCGGTCCACGGCCGACACCCCGCCCCCGCCCCGCACGTCGTCGATGATCCGCCCCAGCAGCCACGGACCGGCGAGCCCGGCGACAGCGGCCAGCGCGTTCAGCGCGAGTGCGGCCGCGAAGGCCCGCCGGTCGGCCTTCACCAGCCGCACGGAGGCCCGCCGCACGTCGGCGGGTCCGGCGACGGGCAGCGGCCCGGCAGAAGTCGAGCCGGTCACCGTACGGCCTCCTCGGCGTCTGTGGTGTCCGCGGTGTCCATGGCGTCCGCGGTGTCCGTGCTGTCGGTGATGGCCGCGTCCCGTGCCACCAGCGCCCGGTATCCCGGCTCCCGGTCCAGCAGCTCGCGGTGGCTGCCGGTGGCCGAGACCTTGCCGTCGACCAGGTGGAGCACGGTGTCCGCGTGGTCCAGCACCAGCGGGGACGTGGTGGTGACCACCGTCGTACGGCCCTCGCGCGCGGCCCCCAGCCGCTCGGCCACCCGCGCCTCGGTGTGGGCGTCCAGCGCCGAGGTCGGCTCGACGGCCAGCAGCATCTCGGGGTCGGCGAGCAGCGCCCGGACCAGCCGCACGCGCTGGCGCTGGCCGCCGGACAGGTTGCGGCCCTGCGCGTCGATCGCCGAGTCGAGCCCGTCCGGCAGACCCTGCACGATGTCGTCGGCGACGGCCGTGTGCACGGCCCGCCCGATGCGCTGCTCGTCCCCGCCGCCGACCAGCTCGCGCAGGGTGCCCGCGAACAGGTCGGCCTCGTGGTCGGCGACCAGGATCCGCTGTCTGACCTGCGCCAGCGCGATCTCGTCGAGGGGTACCCCGCCCCAGGTCGCCGCCGACGGGACGTACCGGCCGAGGCGGTCGAGCACGGCCGCGGTGTCGGCGGGGCGGGCGCCGGCCAGCGCGGTCAGCCGCCCCGGCAGCACCCGCACGCCCGACACCGGGTCGTACAGCACGGAGGGCTCCGCGGGCGCGTCGCGGATGCCGGTGTCCGCCATCGGCTCCAGGCGCAGGAACCGTACGACCCGCCGGGCCGCCACCAGACCGCGACTGATCTGGTAGCCGCACTCCACCCAGAACGCCACCGGCCCCACCAGGACCGCCACATAGCCGTACACCGACACCAACTCGCCGACGGTGATGGCACCTTGGGCGGCGAGCCGGGCCGCCAGCCAGGTCACGACGGCCATGAACAGCGTCGGCAGTCCCACGCCGAGTGCCTGCACCCAGCTGGTCACCGCCCCGACCCGGTAGCCCTGGGACCGCAGCCGCTGCGAGTCACGGTGGAAGGCGTCGGCGAACAGCCCCTTGCCGCCCAGGCCGTTGAGGACCCGCAGCCCGCCCGCGAGGTCGGCGATCCGGGCGGTGAGCACGCCCTGCCGCTCGCGGTACTCCGTCTCGGTGCCCTGGAGGCGGGTGAGCAGCGGCCCGACGAGAAGGACGATCACCGGGATGCCGAGCAGCACCACCACGGCGATGAGCGTCGACACCGACAGCAGCAGCCCGGCGACCACCAGATAGGCGACGACCGCGCCCACCCCGGGCCCGACGACGGTCAGGGACTGGGCGATCGTCTGCACGTCGCCCACACCGATCGTGACGACCTCCCCGGCACCCGCCCGCCCAGGCAGCGCGGCGCCCAGCCGGACCGCCTGCCCGACGACGACCTTGACCGTGCGGAAGTTGGCGTCCATCCGCACCCGGGTCATCGTGCGGTGCCGCATGATGCTCAGCCAGGCGTTGAACGACCCCACCGCGAACAGGGCGACGCTCCAGCCCGCCAGCGCACCCATGCGGCCCGGTTCCAGACCGTCGTCGATCGCCCGGGCCATCAGATACGGCGTCGCCGCCAGCAGGACCATCCAGGTGCTGCCCAGCAGCGCACCGGCGGCGGCCCGGCCCGGCTGGCACCTCACCAGCCACCACAGATACCGGCCGCCGCCACGACAGTCGGGCGTGCCGGGATCCTCGTACGCGTCGATCATCGCTCTCCGCTTCTCACGCCGGACCGTCCCGCCTCACGTCAGGCTGCCCCGCTCACGCCAGGCTGTCCCGCCACGCCCGGTGAAGATCCGCGAACCGGCCGGTGCCGGCGACGAGTTGGTCCGGGCTGCCGTCCTCGACGATCCGCCCGTGCTCCATGACCAGCACCCGGTCCGCGATCTCCACGGTCGACAGCCGGTGCGCGATGACCACGGCCGTACGCCCCTTCAGCACCGTCGCCATCGCGCGCTGCACCGCCCGCTCGCCCGGGATGTCGAGCGAGCTGGTCGCCTCGTCGAGGATCAGCACGGCCGGGTCGGCGAGCAACGCCCGGGCGAAGGCGACCAGTTGGCGCTGCCCGGCGGAGATGCGGCCGCCCCGCTTGCGTACGTCCGTGTCGTAGCCGTCGGGCAGCGCGGTGACGAAGTCGTGGGCGCCGATCGCCTTCGCGGCCTCCTCGATCTCCTCACGGGTGGCGTCCGGGCGGCCGATCGCGATGTTCTCGGCGACCGTGCCGGAGAACAGGAACGCCTCCTGCGTCACCATGACGACTCCGCGCCGCAGCTCGGGCCCGGCCAGGTCGCGCAGGTCGACGCCGTCCAGGAGGACCCGGCCCTCGGAGGGGTCGTAGAACCGGGCGAGCAGCTTGGCCAGGGTCGACTTGCCCGCGCCGGTCGAGCCGACGACCGCGACCGTCTGTCCGGCGGGCAGCGTCAGGTCGAAGCGGGGCAGCACCTCGCCCCCGGTGCGGTACGCGAAGCGGACCCCGTCGAAGACGACCTCGCGGCCGGGGTGTTCGGACGCGAGGGGCGGCAGCTGCCGGGGCGTCGCGGGCTCCGGGACGGACGGCGTCTGGGCGAGCAGTCCGGCGATCTTCTCCAGGGAGGCCGCCGCCGACTGGTAGGAGTTCAGGAACATGCCGAGCCGGTCGATGGGGTCGTACAGCCGCCGCAGATACAGCACCGCGGCCGCCAGCACGCCCAGCTCCAGCGAACCGTCGGCCACCCGGTGCGCGCCCCACAGCACGATCACCGCGACCGCCGTGTTGGCGACCAGCCGGGAGCCGATCACATAGCGGGCCATCTCGAGGAGCGCGTCGCCGTTGGTCCGCTCGTGCCGGGCGTTCAGCACCTGGAAGTCGGCGTCGTTGACCGCCTCGCGCCGGAACGCGCGCACCGGCCGGATACCGTTCATCGTCTCGACGAACTTCACGATCACGGCCGCGATGGCCGTCGACCGGGCCCGGTACACCCGCTTCGCCCGCCGCTGGTAGAGCCGGATGAGCAGATACAGCGGCCCGAGGGACGCCACCGCCACCGCGCCGAGCCCCAGGTCGAGCCAGAGCAGCAGCGCCGAGATGTAGGCGAAGGACAGGACGACCCCGACCAGCTCCTGCAGGCCCTCGTTCAGCAGCTCGCGCAGCGACTCCACGTCCGTGGTGGAGCGGGAGATGAGCCGGCCCGAGGTGTAGCGCTCGTGGAAGTCGACGCTCAAGGCCTGCGCGTGGCGGAAGATACGGCCGCGCAGATCGAGCAGCACGTCCTGGTTGACGCGGGCCGCGGCGATCACGAACGTGGACTGCAGGGCGCCGGAGGCGAGCGCGCACAGCAGATAGCAGACGCCCACCGCGACGAGGGGGCCGTTGTCGTGGTCGCGGAACGCGGGTACGGCGCTGTCGATGGCGTACGCCACCAGCAGCGGGCCGGCCTGCGTGGCCGCCTGCTGGAGCAGCAGCAGCAGCGTGGTGACGGCGACGCGGGCCTTCATCGGGGCGAGCAGGGAACGCAGCAGGGCGGCGGTGGCGCCCGGGGGAGTGGGCAGGACGTCGCGGTCGAAGTCGTCGTCCTGCCGGGCGGGTTCCCCGGCCGGGCGCTCCTGGCCGGGCTTGGTGGTCGTGGTCGCCGGCGCCGTCATCGGTCTGCCTCCTCGGTCCCGGCCATCAGATGGACGTACTCGGCGTTCGTGCGCAGCAGTTCCTGGTGGGTGCCGACGGCGACGATCCGGCCGCCGGAGAGCAGGGCGACGCGGTCGGCGAGCAGGACGGTCGACGGGCGGTGGGCCACGATCAGACCCGTGGTCTCGGCCAGGACGTCCCGCAGCGCGGCCTCGACGGCGGCCTCGGTGTGCACGTCCAGCGCGGACAACGGGTCGTCGAGCACGAGGAACCTGGGCCGGCCGACCACGGCTCTGGCCAGCGCGAGCCGCTGCCGCTGCCCGCCCGAGAGACTGAGCCCCTGCTCGCCGACCTGGGTGTCCGTGCCCTGCGGCAGCGCGTACACGAAGTCGGCCTGCGCGACGGCCAGCGCCCGCTCCAGCTCGGCCTGTCCCGCGGTGCCGTGCGCCCCCATGAGGACGTTGTCACCGACCCCGGCGGAGAAGAGGGTCGGCTCCTCGAAGGCCACCGCCACCTTCGAGCGCAGCTCCTCACGGGACATCGCCGTGATGTCCTCGCCGTCCAGCGTGATCCGCCCGGAGGTCACCTCGTGGAGGCGGGGCACGAGCGCGGTGAGGGTGGTCTTGCCGCTGCCGGTGGCTCCGACGAGGGCCATGGACTCGCCGGGGCGGATGTGGAGGTCTATCCGGTCGAGGACGGGTGGGGAGCCGGCGGGGGCGTCGGGGTAGCGGAACGACACGTTGTGGAACCGGAGACCGCTGTCCTCGGTCCGTGTGGTGGCGCCTGTCCGGGTCGTGGCACCCGTGGTCCGCGACTCCGGCTCCGCGTCCATCACCTCGAAGTACCGCTCGGTCGCGGTCGCCGCCTCCTGGCTCATCGCCAGCAGGAAGCCGATGGAGTCCACCGGCCAGCGCAGCGCGAGTGCCGTGGACAGGAACGCGACCAGGGTCCCGGCGGAAAGGGAACCGTCGGCCACCTGCACGGCCCCCAGCACCAGCGCCACCCCGATCGCCACCTCCGGCAGCGTCACGATGACACCCCAGATCGTCGCCAGCAGCCCCGCCTTGCGCAGCTCCGTACCCCGCAGGGTCCGTGACAGTTCCCGGAACGCCCGTGCCTGGCTCCGGTGCCGGCCGAACCCCTTGATGATCCGGATGCCGAGCACGCTCTCCTCGACGACCGTCGTCAGATCCCCGACCTGGTCCTGGGCCCGCCGCGCCACCTCGGTGTACCGCGTCTCGAAGACCACGCAGGTCACGATCACCGGGATCGCCGGACCGAGGATCACCAGCCCGAGCGTCCAGTCCTGGATCAGCATGATCACCACGCCGATGACGATCGTCACCCCGTTGACCAGCAGGAACGTCAGCGGAAACGCGAGGAACATGCGCAGCAGCATCAGGTCCGTGGTCCCCCGGGACAGCAGCTGCCCCGACGCCCACCGGTCGTGGAAGGCCACCGGCAGCCGCTGGAGATGCCGGTACAGATCGGCCCGCATCCCCGCCTCGACGCCCGCGAGCGGGCGCGCCACCAGCCACCGCCGCAGCCCGAACAGCAACGCCTCCGTGAGCCCGAGCAGCAGCAGGAACAGCGCCCCGAGCCACACCCCGGCGGAGTCCCGGTCGGCGACCGGCCCGTCCACCATCCACTTCAGTACGAGCGGAATCACCAGCCCCGCGCACGAGGCGAGCACCGCGACGAACGCGGCGGTGAACAGCCGCCCGCGCACGGGCCGGACGTACGGCCACAGCCGCAGCAGTGTGCGTACGGCCGACCGGTCGCGGCGTTTTCCGGGTTCCTCGGTGGTTTCAGATGTCGTCGCCATCAGCAGCGAGCCTACGGATCGGCACTGACAACGCCCACCGAGTTTTGGCCGGACCCGGATCGGCCGCTGGTCCTACGACCTGCGTGTTCGAGGAGTCGTACGGCCCGCTCTCAGCCCACATTCAGCCCACCTTCAGCAGCAGCACGGCCCGCGCCGGCACCGTGATGGTCGCCCCCGCCCGGTGGACGACCCCGGGTGCCTCCCCCTGCTCCTCCCGTCCCGTGTCGACGAGCACCTCGTACCGTTCCGCCCACGGCGGCCCCGGCAGCACGAAGCTCGCGGGCCGGTCCCCGGCGTGCAGGACGGCGAGGAAGCTGTCGTCGAGGATGGGGTCGCCGCGCTCGTCGCGCCCGGGGATGTCCCGGCCGGAGAGGTACATGCCGAGGGTGCCGGCCGGGGCGTACCAGTCCCGTTCGGTCATCTCGGTGCCCCGGGCGGTGAACCAGGCCAGGTCCCGCAGGCCGTCCGCGGAGTGCGCCCGGCCGGAGAAGAAGGCGCGGCGGCGGAGCACGGGGTGGCGGTGGCGCAGGTCGATCAGGCGGGCGGTCAGGTCGAACAGGGGCTTCCAGTCGGGGTCCTCCAGCAGGCTCCAGTCCACCCAGCTGATCTCGTTGTCCTGGCAGTAGGCGTTGTTGTTGCCGCGCTGGGTGCGGCCCAGCTCGTCGCCCGCGACCAGCATCGGCACGCCCGTCGACAGCAGCAGGGTCGTCAGGAGGTTCCGCAACTGGCGGCGCCTGAGGGACCGTACGCGCTCGTCGTCCGTCTCCCCCTCCGCCCCGCAGTTCCACGACCGGTTGTCGTCCGTGCCGTCCCGGTTGCCCTCGCCGTTGGCCTCGTTGTGCTTGCGTTCGTAGGAGACGAGGTCGCGCAGGGTGAAACCGTCGTGCGCGGTGATGAAGTTGACCGAGGCGTAGGGCCGGCGCCCGCCCCAGGCGTACAGGTCGCTCGATCCCGACAGGCGGTAGCCCAGGTCGCGCACGTCCGGCAGGGCGCCCCGCCAGAAGTCCCGTACGGCGTTGCGGTAGCGGTCGTTCCACTCGGTCCACAGGGGCGGGAAGGCCCCGACCTGGTAGCCGCCGGAGCCGACGTCCCACGGCTCGGCGATCAGCTTCACCCGCCGCAGCACGGGGTCCTGCGCGATCACGGCCAGGAACGGCGACAGCATGTCGACGTCGTGCATCGAGCGGGCCAGCGCGGCGGCCAGGTCGAAGCGGAAGCCGTCCACGCCCATCTCGGTCACCCAGTAGCGCAGCGAGTCGGTGATGAGCCGGAGGACGTGCGGCTGCACCACGTGCAGGGTGTTGCCGCAGCCCGTGTAGTCGGCGTAGCGCCGGGCGTCCGACTGCAACCGGTAGTACCCCCGGTTGTCGATGCCCTTCAGGGACAGGGTGGGGCCGAGCTCGCCCGCCTCCGCCGTGTGGTTGTAGACCACGTCGAGGATGACCTCGATGCCGGCCTCGTGCAGCGCGTGCACCATGCGCTTGAACTCGCCGACCTGCTGTCCCGTCGTCCCGGAGGCGGCATAGCCCGCGTGCGGCGCGAAGTAGCCGATCGAGTTGTAGCCCCAGTAGTTCTTGAGGCCCTTGCGCAGCAGGTGGTCCTCGTGGGCGAACTGGTGGACGGGGAGCAGTTCGACGGCCGTCACGCCCAGCTTGACCAGGTGCTCGACGGCCGCCGGATGGGCCAGTCCCGCGTACGTGCCCCGCAGCTCCTGCGGGATGCCCGGGTGCAGCTGGGTGAAGCCCCGGACGTGCACCTCGTAGATCACCGAGTCCGCCCACGGCGTCTTCGGCCGGTGGTCGTCCGCCCAGTCGTCGTCGTCGTGGACCACGACACCCTTCGGGACGAACGGCGCCGAGTCCCGGTCGTCGCGCACGGTGTCCGCGACGTGCTGCTGGGGCCAGTCGCGGACGTGCCCGTACACCTCCGGGGGGAGGCTGAAGTCGCCGTCCACCGCGCGGGCGTACGGGTCGAGGAGCAGCTTCGCCGGGTTCCAGCGACCGCCGGTCCACGGGTCCCAGCGGCCCTGCACCCGGTAGCCGTAGCGCTGGCCGGGCATCACGCCGGGCACGAAGCCGTGCCAGATCTCGTGGGTCAGCTCGGTGAGCCGGGCCCGCGTCTCCTTGCCGGTCTCGTCGAACAGGCACAGCTCGACGGCCTCGGCCCCGCCCGCCCACAACGCGAAGTTGGTGCCCGCCACCTGGTCCGGACCGACCCGGAAGCGGGCGCCCAACGGCGTCGGCGCCCCGGGCCGCACGGGTACGGCCGGCGGTGGCGCGGTGCGGCGCGCGCCGTTCACGACGGTGGCGGTGCGCCCGTCCTCGGCCACCGCCTCCTGCTCGGCTGCGCTGGACACCTGTCAGCCTCCCACGGTTCGTGGAACGACCTGGGAAGGGTGTGCGGCGCCCCGGCCGCCACACCCCCTCGCGTCGTTCTCCCCACTGTTCTGCCCAGAGCTTGGGTCGCACTCACGTTTCCCAGAAGCAGGCCCGGTCGTTGGGTACCGCGTGAGGCACGTAACTGGGCGCGCACGGCGCGTGGGGGTCGCATTGGCCGCCGTACTGACATGGGCAGGACTGCTGGCCGGGGCCACCGGCTGTACTACCGACGGCAAGGGCGGCATCGACATCGGAGGGCTCGGCGCACCCCCGGCACCCGAGGACGTCATCCGGATCTCGCCGGACGACGGCGCCCGGGGGGTGCGGCCCGAGGAGAAGCTCCGGGTGCGGGTCCCCGACGGGCGCCTGGAGTCGGTCAAGGTCGTCACCTCGCAGGACGCGCAGGAGATCACGGTGCCGGGGCACTTCTCCGACAACCGCCTGACCTGGGAACCCGACGAGCACAGGCTCGCCCTGGCCGCCAAGTACACGATCGACGCGGTCGCCCTGGACGCCCACGGCCGCCGGTCGGCCCGGCACACCACGTTCACGACGGACGTCCCCGATGAGCGCTTCATCGGATACGTCACACCGGAGAACCGCTCCACCGTCGGCACCGGAATGATCGTCTCCCTGGAGTTCAACCGGGAGATCAAGCACCGTGCGGCCGTCGAGCGGGCCGTCCGCGTCACCGCACAGCCGCCCGTCGAGATCCGCCCGCACTGGTTCGGCGACGGCCGCCTGGACTTCCGCCCCGAGCGGTACTGGAAGCCGGGCACCCGGGTCACCGTCTCCCTGCGGCTCAGGGACGTCGAAGGAGCCCCTGGCGTGTACGGCCTCCAGCACAAGACGTTCTCCTTCACCATCGGCCGCAGCCAGGTCTCCCTGGTCGACGCGGCCAAGCACACCATGGAGGTCCGGCGGGACGGCGACCTGCTGGCCACCGTGCCGATCACGGCCGGCGCCCCGAAGACGACGACGTACAACGGCAGGATGGTCGTCACCGAGATGTTCGAGGTGACCCGGATGAACGGCGCGACGGTCGGCTTCAAGAAGAAGAACGGCAAGGGCGAGTACGACATTCCGGACGTCCCGCACGCCATGCGCCTGACCGACTCCGGCACCTTCCTGCACGGCAACTACTGGGCGCCGGACGCTCCCGGACGGGTCAATGTCAGCCACGGCTGCGTGGGGCTGAGGGACGTGAAGGGCGGCGGCTCGGACACGCCCGCGGGCTGGTTCTTCGACCGCAGCCTCGTCGGGGACGTCGTCGAGGTCGTCCACAGCAATGACAAAAAGGTCGCTCCCGACAACGGGCTCGGCGGGTGGAACATGGACTGGAAGGAGTGGAAGGCGGGCAGCGCGGTGAAGTAGCCCGGCAGGGAGGCGCTTTCCCCCGACTCGCCGTTGAACGTTCCGTTGAAGTCGGTACGGAACAGTGACAATCATGAGCCGCCGACGCCCCTGACCTTGTGGTTACGATGCGCCGGTGCGCGCGGTGGGGCGCGACGGGGAGCGGGGGCCGGACCAGGCCCCGCGAGGGGAGAAGACTTGAACGTGCGACCGATATCGGGGGCGTCGGTTGACGCGCGGGGGCGAGGCGGCAGGAGGTTGCCGGCGCTGATACTCGGCGTCCTGCTGCTGGCCGTCACCGCGTGCGGCTCAGGCGGCGGCTCCGATCCGGGCTCCGGCTCCGAGGACGGAAACGGCAAGGAGTCCTCCCGGGCGGAGACCGAGCAGTCGCAGGCCGTCGTCTCCATAGCCCCGAAGGACGGCGCCAAGTCCGTCGACACCAGCGGCGCCCTCGAGGTCGGCGCCGCCAAGGGCGAGTTGACCAAGGTCGAGGTCAAGGACGCCAAGGGCGGCAGGATAGCCGGGAAGATCACCGGCAACGGCACCACCTGGACACCGACCACACACCTCGCCGCCGCCACCACGTACACGGTGCACGCGGTCGCGAAGGACTCCGAGGGCCGCGAGGCCGCCGAGGACTCCAGCTTCACCACCCTGACGCCCGAGAACACGTTCAGCGGCAACTTCACCCCCGAGGACGGTTCGAAGGTCGGCGTCGGAATGCCGTTCTCCATCCGCTTCACCCGGGGCATCACCAACCCGGCGGATGTCGAGAAGGCCATCAGCATCAAGACCGAGCCGGCCGTCGAGGTCGAGGGCCACTGGTTCGGCAACGACCGCCTGGACTTCCGCCCCGAGGAGTACTGGAAGGAAGGCACCAAGGTCACCGTCGCCCTCAACCTCGACGGTGTCGAGGGCCGCGACGGCGTCTACGGCAAGCAGGACAAGACCGTCTCCTTCACCATCGGCCGCAACCAGGTCTCCGTCGTCGACGTCAAGAAGCTCACGATGAAGGTCATGCAGGACGGCAAGGTCGTCAAGACCATCCCCGTCACCACCGGCAAGCCCGGCATGGAGACCTGGAACGGCCAGATGGTCATCAGCGAGCGGCTCACGGTGACCCGGATGAACGGCGCGACGGTCGGCTACACCGACGCCGACGGCAAGGGCGAGTACGACATCAAGGACGTGCCGCACGCCATGCGCCTGACCACCTCCGGCACCTTCATCCACGGCAACTACTGGGGCGGCGGCGCCTTCGGCAACTACAACGCCAGCCACGGCTGCATCGGCCTGCGCGACGTGCGTGGCGGCTACGACAGCGGGGTGCCGGCCGCGTGGTTCTTCAACCACTCGATGATCGGTGACGTGGTGACCGTGAAGAACTCCAACGACGCGACGGTCGCGCCGGACAACGGCTTCAACGGCTGGAACATGTCGTGGGAGAAGTGGAAGGCGTAGGACGGCCTTCCGCGGAGGTACGGCCGCGGTGTGAGGTACGGCACCGGGACCGTTGCCGTTAGTCGCCGTTAACCTGACCCGCATGACCGTGAATCTCGAAGTAGCCGAGGGCGTGGGCACGATCCGCCTGGACCGCCCGCCCATGAACGCGCTGGACATCGCCACGCAGGACCGGCTCAAGGAGCTCGCCGAGGAGGCGGCTCGCCGGGACGACGTGCGGGCCGTGGTGATCTACGGCGGCCAGAAGGTGTTCGCGGCCGGCGCGGACATCAAGGAGATGCAGGCCATGGACCACACGGCGATGGTCCTGCGCGCCCGTGACCTGCAGGACGCGTTCACGGCGGTGGCCCGCATCCCCAAGCCGGTGGTCGCGGCCGTCACGGGCTACGCCCTGGGCGGCGGCTGCGAGCTGGCGCTGTGCGCGGACTTCCGGATCGCCGCGGACAACGCCAAGCTGGGCCAGCCGGAGATCCTGCTGGGCCTGATCCCGGGCGCGGGCGGCACCCAGCGCCTGTCCCGGCTCGTCGGCCCTTCCAAGGCCAAGGACCTGATCTTCACGGGCCGCATGGTGAAGGCCGACGAGGCGCTGAGCATGGGTCTGGTGGACCGGGTCGTGCCCGCCGACGAGGTGTACACGCAGGCGCACGCGTGGGCGGCGAAGCTGGCGCAGGGACCGGCGATCGCCCTGCGTGCCGCCAAGGAGTCGATCGACACGGGGCTGGAGACGGACATCGATACCGGCCTGGCCGTCGAACGGAACTGGTTCGCGGGTCTGTTCGCCACCGAGGACCGCGAGCGCGGAATGAAGAGTTTCGTCGAAGAAGGCCCCGGCAAGGCGAAGTTCCTCTGAATCGCTTGCAATTGACGCGGTGTCTGATCCGTGAGTCCCTCGATGGGGCGGTTTATGGGAGCCTTAACGCAACCTTAAGCCTGCCTTGTCGAGGGAGTCCGCCGATTGCCGCCCAGGGAGCCTTCCTCGCAGGTCAGGCGGGCTGTTCGAGCTTCTGAAGTGCCATCGGCATATGCCGGACGACCTGTTCGGAATGACCGATTCCGGGGGGCGTATTCGTCAGGAACGGCCCCGGGGGGCGGTCCGGGCGGCCATGATGGGGGCATGGCGGGGCTGGAGGGTATCGAACAGCCGCGGGGAGAGAGCCGTGCGACCGCGGCGCGCTGGTCTCCGACGGTCGAGGACGAACACGCACTCAAGGTACTCGAACTGTTCGGTAACCCCACGGACGCCGAGGTTCCGCTGCCGTCCCGCCCCGAGTCCGCCGCCACCGCCCGCCGACTGGCCCAGGTCGTCGTCCTCCGCCAGTGGGGACTCACCCCCAAGATGACGGAAGACGCGGTCTTACTCGTCTCCGAACTCGTCGGCAACGCCGTACGCCACACCGGCGCCCGCGTCTTCGGCCTCCGGATGCGCCGGCGCCGCGGCTGGATCCGCGTCGAGGTCCGCGACCCGTCCCGAGGCCTGCCGTGCCTGATGCCGGTCCAGGAGATGGACATCAGCGGCCGGGGACTGTTCCTGGTGGACAAGCTGTCCGACCGGTGGGGGGTCGACCTGCTGCCCAGGGGCAAGACGACGTGGTTCGAGATGAGGGTGGCGGACCGCTGAACGCGGCGCCCCGCGCGGGTGCGGGCGCCTACCGGGGGCTGCGAGCTCCGCCTCTCGGCCCGGCGGGACGGGTGGCGGGAGGGCAAAGGTCCGGGAGTCCGGGGGGCGGAGTCCCTTGATCACCGCTGCGACCCGCTCCGGCCGCCGTTCGGGCGAATCGCCCGCTTTCCGCCGTAACCCGCCTTAAATGGTGCGCGTGGCCACCAACGACCGCCGTACGGCGCTCCGCGCAGGCGCCGCCTTCGTCACCGCGGGTGCCCTCGCCGCCGGGTGCGCGACCCACGGCGCCGTCGCCCACCCGGCCCCCGCCACCCGGCGCTCCGCCGCCAGAGCGCCCGCACCCCGCCACCACCGCGCGCACCCCGCCCAACTCACCCACGGCCCCCGCACCCACCCCCGCGTCGCCCTCACCTTCCACGGCGGCGGCGACCCCGCCACCGCCCGGGGGGCGGCGTCGCCGCCGACGGCAAGGTCCTGTGGCTGTCGGGGTGTTACGACGCCGAGGTGTACGCCATCGACACCCGCACCGGCGCCCAGCTCGCCCGCATCCCCGTCGGCAGCGGACCGCACGGCCTCGCGGTCTACCCGCAGCCGGGCCGCTACTCGCTGGGGCACACGGGCGTCTTCCGCTGACGGACGCGACCGTGGACACGCCGCCGATCGAGTGATGATCCCCAACCTGCCGCCGTGGAACCGGAATTGTGCTCCTCATGATCACAACTCGTCTGCGGCGGCGGGCCGCTGCCGCCGCCCTGTCCCTCACCGCGATCCTCGCGACGACGGCCGCCACCGCTCCCTCCACGACCACCCCCACGAAGGCCGCCGCCCCGGCCTGCCCCCAGTTCGACGACCCGGTCAAGGCCGCCGTCGACCACCGCGTCGACGTCGGCAGGATCACCCCCGACCCGGTCTGGCGCACAACCTGCGGCACGCTCTACCGCAGCGACGGCCGCGGCCCGGACGTCGTCTTCCAGCAGGGCTTCCACCCGAAGGACGCCATCAACGGCCAGTACGACATCGAGAAGTACGTCCTGGTCAACCAGCCCTCCCCGTACGTGTCCACGACGTACGACCACGACCTGTACAAGACGTGGTGGAAGGCCGGCTACAACTACTACATCGACGCCCCCGGCGGCGTGGACGTCAACAAGACCATCGGCGACACCCACAAGTGGGCCGACCAGGTCGAGGTGGCCTTCCCCGGCGGTATCGCGCGGGAGTACGTCATCGGGGTCTGCCCGGTCGACAAGAAGACCAAGACCGAGATCATGAGCGACTGCGAGAGCAACCCGCACTACGAGCCGTGGCACTGAGCAGCAGCGCCTCCGCGCCCACCGGCCGGTAACCGGCCCCCTGGAACGCCCGCATGCTGCGGGCGTTCCCCGGCGCCACCTGCGCCCACAGCGGCTCCGTGACGAGATGCCGGGCCGCCCTCACCAGGGCCCGGCCCAGCCCTCGGTGCCGCACCTCTTCGTCCACCTCGACGGAGACCTCCGCCCGCCCGGCGATCCCCCGCCCGATCACCACCACACCGCCGTCGGCCGTCCACGCGCGCACGTCGTCGCGCCGCCCGCGGGCGTACACGATCCGCGGATGCCCGGCGTCCGCGATCTGCTGCAGCGCGAGGGGCGGCTCGCCCGGCAGGGGTGAGCCGACCAGCATCGCGTCGATCGTCTCGGCCGTACGCCCCGTCCGCTCCATGAAGGCCGCCAGGAACCGCGCGTTCATCGTCGCCGCCAGGGCGTCGCACGGTACGGCGTCCAGCGTGTCGTACACCCAGCGCGGATCCTCGTCCGTGAAGACGACCGAGTGCCCGGTGAAGGCGAGGACGCCCGCGTCCCGGGGGGACGCCTGTGCCACGACCGTCGTACGGCCGTCCGCCGGTGGGAAGACGCCCCGCGCCGCCGCGTCGAGAATGTCCCGCAAGGTCTCCGCCACGACCGCCCCCATCGCGCCCTTCTCGCCCTTGAGTCTCCACCCACTGGAAGGCCCAGACTCGCAGACATGATCGACGACGGCACCGGACTTCTCACCATCGGCGAGCTGGCGCGGGCCACCGGACTGACCGTGCGCACCATCCGCTACTGGTCCGACGAGGGCGCCCTGCCCCCGCTGACCCGGTCGGCGGGCGGTTACCGGCTGTACGACGGCGCGTCCATGGCCCGCCTGGAGCTGATCCGCACCCTGCGCGAACTGGGCCTCGGCCTGGCGGACGTACGCAGGGTGCTGGCCGGGGAGACCACGGTCGCGGAGGTGGCGGCAGCCCACGTGGCCGCGCTGGACGCACAGATCCGGTCGCTGAAGGTGACCCGTGCGGTGCTGTCGACCGTGGCGCGACGCGGTTCGACCGCAGGGGAGATGACGTTGATGAACAAGCTGGCACGGCTGTCGGCGGCCGAGCGGAGCCGGATCCTGGAGGAGTTCGTGGAGGAGACGTTCCGGGGTCTGGACACCGCGGATCCGGTGATCCGGGAGCGGATGCGTGCGACGACCGCGAACCTCCCGGACGAGCCGACGCCCGAGCAGGTGGACGCGTGGGTGGAGCTGGCCGAACTGCTGGAGGACCCGGAGTTCCGGGCGCGGATGCGGGAGGCGGCCGAGTTCAACGCCGCCGACCGCGGACACGACACCCCCGACGGGGCGTCCCTGTGGTTCGCCCGGCGGCTGGTGCAGCGGGGGGCCGAGGCGCGGGAGCGGGGCGTGGCGCCCGAGTCCGAGGAGGCCGGGCAGGTGCTGCGGGACCTGCTCGGGAACGCCGACCCGGCGGACGTACTGGAACGCCTGAGGTCCACGACGAACGACAAGGTCGCCCGCTACCGGGAGTTGCTGGGGATCGTGAACGGCCACGGGGCGGTGGCGGCGCACCGGGAGGAGTTCGCGTGGGTGGTCGCTGCACTGGAGGCACGGGCGGCCGGTTAATCTGACCTTCGTCAACGGGACAGCAAGGTACGAGATAAAGGGGCGAATCGGTGGCGGACATCGAAGAAGCACGTAAGGATTTCCAGCGGATCGACACTGACGGTGACGGCTTCATCACCGCCGCCGAGTTCAAGACCGCCCTGGCCCAGCAGGGCGACTGGAACGTCACCGAGTCGGTCGCCGAGGCCGTCATCAAGTCCCGCGACCTCAACGCGGACAAGCTGCTGTCGTTCGACGAGTTCTGGGCCTACCTGGACAAGTGACGCGTGCGGTGAAAGGGGGGCGCCCATGGGGTGCCCCCCTTTTCTGGTCCGTTCGGTGTCCGAAAGGGCGGCCTCGACGACTCCGGGCGCCGGCAGCCGGACAGGCCCTGGGTCAGACGATCTCGAGGGGCAGGTGCGGCCCGTCCGGCAGGACGACCTTCACGAGGTCCCCGGCCCGCACCAGACCCCCGGCGACGACGACGCTCATGATCCCGGACTTGAAGCGGGCCCTGCCCTCCGCGTCCCGCCCGACGACCTGCTTCATCAGCCCCTTCTGGAACGTGTCGATCTGCGTACAGGGATTCCGCAGCCCCGTCACCTCGACGACGGCCTCGCCCCCGAGATGCAGCAGGGTCCCGACCGGCAGCCCCAGCAGATCGATCCCCCGCGTGGTCACGTTCTCCCCGAGCTCCCCGGCCGCCACCTCGAACCCGGCGCCCCTGACCTCCTCGAACAGCTCCTCATGTATGAGGTGCACCTGCCGAAGATTCGGCTGCGAGGGATCCTTCTTCATCCGGAACCGGTGCTTCACCGTCGCCCCGGCATGCACGTCCCCCTCCACCCCGAGCCCGGCGATCAGCCTGATGCTCTCCCGGTTCGGCTTGGTGAACGAGTACGTCCCGTTGCTGCTGACCGCGCTGACCGACCCATCCATGACCCGAAGCTCTCCCAAGTGTCAGGCACCTTCGGCCCACTCGCGCAGCGCCGCCTTGCTCGCGAAGTCCGCCACGTTCTTGTCCAGCGGGTCGTCGGTGTACTGGTGGAAGCGCCACTTCGCCTTGATGCGGGGCTCGCCGGCCGTCACGTAGTCCGCGATCCACAGGCCGTCGCCGGCGTACGAGGTGGTGTCGACGGTCAGCCAATAGTTCCTATTACAGTACAAGATCACTCTGTTGTTCGGCCGTAGTGCTTTCACCTTGCGAAGGAAGCTGTCCTTCTGCGCGTTGCTGGCGTGCCTGCCGTCGCCGGTCGTCTCCCAGTCGACGACCAGGATGTCGCCCGCCTTCTCGGGGGCCTTGCCGACGAAGTACTCCGCCTGGGCCGCCAGATTGCCGGGCCAGAGGAAGTGGTAGAAGCCGACGACCAGGCCGGCCTCGCGGGCCCGCTTCGTCTGGGCGGCGAGTTTCGGGTTGACGTACGAGCGGCCCTCGGTCGCCTTGATGAAGACGAAGGAGAGGCCGTCCGTGTCGTAGGTGGCGGACTGGTAGGCGCTCACGTCGATGCCGCGCAGCATGGTGGCTCCCTGCAGTGCCTGTGGGGGACACGGGTTGGTTGCTGACTGCAGGCCCACCTTGGCACGGGTGATCCGCGCGCGGCACGCGAAATCCCGCATTCTCGGCAGCGGGCGATCCCACCGCGACATGACCGAGGACGTCGAGAACCTTTCGGACCCCGCCCTCAGCACTCGATGATGTTCACCGCCAGCCCGCCCCGGGCCGTCTCCTTGTACTTGACGGACATGTCGGCGCCGGTGTCCTTCATCGTCTTGATGACCTTGTCCAGGGACACCTTGTGTGTGCCGTCTCCGCGCATCGCCATCCGCGCGGCCGTGACCGCCTTCACCGCGGCCATGCCGTTGCGCTCGATGCACGGGATCTGGACGAGGCCGCCGACCGGGTCGCAGGTGAGGCCGAGGTTGTGTTCCATGCCGATCTCGGCGGCGTTCTCGACCTGTTCCGGGGAGCCGCCGAGGACTTCGGCGAGCGCGCCCGCCGCCATCGAGCAGGCGGAGCCGACCTCGCCCTGGCAGCCGACCTCGGCGCCGGAGATGGAGGCGTTCTCCTTGAAGAGCATGCCGATCGCGCCGGCGGCGAGCATGAAGCGGACCACGCCGTCCTCTTTTTCTCCTTCGGAGGCTGCGCCCGCCGCGAAGTTGATGTAGTAGTGGAGCACCGCGGGGATGATGCCGGCCGCTCCGTTCGTCGGCGCGGTCACCACGCGCCCGCCCGCCGCGTTCTCCTCGTTCACCGCCATCGCGTAGAGCGTGATCCACTCCATCGCGTGCGCCAACGGGTCGCCCTCCGCCCGGAGCTGACGTGCCGACATGGCGGCCCGGCGGCGGACCTTGAGCCCGCCCGGCAGGATGCCCTCGCGGGCCATGCCGCGCGACACGCACGCCTGCATCACCCGCCAGATCTCCAGCAGCCCCGCGCGGATCTCCTCCTCCGTGCGCCAGGCCCGTTCGTTCTCCAGCATCAGCGCGGAGATCGACAGGCCGGTCTCCCGTGTCAGGCGCAGCAGCTCGTCGCCCGTGCGGAAGGGGTACTTGAGCACCGTGTCGTCGAGCTTGATGCGGTCCGCGCCCACCGCGTCCTCGTCGACGACGAAGCCGCCGCCCACCGAGTAGTACGTCTTCGTGAGCAGTTCCGCCCCCGAGGCGTCGTACGCCCACAGGGTCATGCCGTTGGCGTGGTACGGGAGGGTCTTACGGCGGTGGAGGACGAGGTCCTTGTCGAAGTCGAAGCCGATCTCGTGCTCGTCGAGCAGCCGCAGCCGGCCCGCCTCCCTGATGTCCGCCACCCGCTGGTCGGCCTTCTCCACGTCCACGGTGCGGGGCGAGTCGCCCTCCAGGCCGAGCAGCACCGCCTTGGGCGTGCCGTGGCCGTGGCCGGTCGCGCCGAGGGAGCCGTACAGCTCGGTCCGCACCGACACCACCGACTCCAGCAGGGCCTCGTTGCGCAGGCGGCGGGCGAAGATGCGGGCCGCGCGCATCGGGCCGACCGTGTGGGAGCTGGACGGGCCGATGCCGATCGAGAACAGGTCGAAGACCGAGATGGCCACGGGAACTCCTCAGTACGGGTGGTGCAGGGGGTGGGCGCCCCACACTCACGAGTGTGCGGGGCACGCCACAAAAAGGAACTACTTGTTCAGACCGGGGTACAGCGGGTGCTTGTCGGCGAGCGCCTTCACCCGGGTCTTGAGGGCTTCGACGTCGTAGGACGGCTTGAGCGCCTCGGCGATGACGTCCGCGACCTCGGTGAAGTCCTCGGCCGTGAAGCCGCGGGTGGCGAGGGCGGGCGTACCGATCCGCAGGCCGGAGGTGACCATCGGCGGGCGCGGGTCGTTCGGGACGGCGTTGCGGTTGACCGTGATGCCCACCTCGTGGAGGCGGTCCTCGGCCTGCTGCCCGTCCAGCTCGGACTCGCGCAGGTCGACCAGGATCAGGTGCACGTCGGTGCCGCCGGACAGGACGTTCACGCCGGCCTCACGGGCGTCCGGCGCGGTGAGGCGCTCGGCGAGGATCCGCGCGCCCTCGACCGTACGGCGCTGACGCTCCTTGAAGTTCTCAGAGGCGGCGACCTTGAAGGAGACCGCCTTGGCCGCGATCACGTGCTCCAGGGGACCGCCCTGGAAGCCGGGGAAGACGGACGAGTTGAGCTTCTTCGCGAAGTCCTTCCTGGCGAGGATGATGCCGCCGCGCGGGCCGCCCAGCGTCTTGTGGGTGGTGGAGGTGACGACATCGGCGTACTCGACCGGGTTCGGGTGCAGGCCCGCCGCGACCAGACCCGCGAAGTGCGCCATGTCGACCCACAGGAAGGCCTCGACCTCGTCCGCGATCCGGCGGAACTCGGCGAAGTCCAGCTGCCGCGGGTACGCCGACCAGCCCGCGATGATCACCTTCGGCCGGTGCTCCTTGGCGAGCCGCTCGACCTCGGCCATGTCGACCAGCCCGGCCTCGTCCACGTGGTAGGCGACCACGTTGAACTGCTTGCCGGAGAAGTTCAGCCGCATCCCGTGGGTGAGGTGGCCGCCGTGCGCCAGGTCGAGGCCGAGGATGGTGTCGCCGGGCTTGGCCAGCGCGAACAGGGCGGCCTGGTTGGCGGAGGCACCGGAGTGCGGCTGCACGTTGGCGTACTCGGCGCCGAACAGCTCCTTGACCCGGTCGATCGCGACCTGCTCGGCGACGTCGACGTGCTCGCAGCCGCCGTAGTAGCGGCGGCCGGGGTAGCCCTCGGCGTACTTGTTGGTCAGGACCGAGCCCTGCGCCTCCATCACCGCGAGAGGCGCGAAGTTCTCGGAGGCGATCATCTCGAGGGTGGACTGCTGGCGGCCGACCTCGGCGTCGATCGCGGCGGCGATCTCCGGGTCGAGCTCGTGCAGGGGCGTGTTCAGAACGGACATCGGGTGTACGACTCCTCAGCCGGCGGAAAAGGCGGTGTACTCGTCGGCGGAGAGCAGGTCGCCCGGCTCCTCGGCGACGCGCACCTTGAACAGCCAGCCGCCCTCGAAGGGCGCGGAGTTCACCAGGGACGGGTCGTTGACGACGTCCTCGTTGACCTCGGTGACCTCGCCGTTGACCGGGGAGTACAGGTCGCTGACCGACTTGGTCGACTCCAGCTCGCCGCAGGTCTCGCCCGCGGTCACCGAGGCACCGACCTCCGGGAGCTGGACGAAGACGACGTCACCGAGCGCGTTGGCCGCGTGCTCCGTGATGCCGACCGTCGAGACGCCGTCCGCGGCGGCCGACAGCCACTCGTGCTCCTTGCTGTAGCGCAGCGCTTGGGGGTTGCTCATGGCCTGAATTCTCCTGTACGCGGGGGAGTGCTGGTGAATGGGAGACTGCTGGAAACGCACGTGAGCAGCGGAAATGTGCGCAGGGTCACGCGCACGAACCGCTCAAGTGTCTACTTCTGGCGCTTGTAGAACGGCAGCGCCACGACCTCGTACGGCTCGTGGCTGCCCCGGATGTCCACGCCGACACCCGGCGTGCCCGGCGCCGCGTGCGCGGCGTCGACGTACGCCATCGCGATCGGCCTGCCCAGCGTGGGGGAGGGCGCGCCGGAGGTGACCTCGCCGATCACCTCGCCGCCGGCGACGACCGCGTACCCGGCGCGCGGGACGCGACGCCCCTCGGCGACCAGGCCGACGAGGACGCGCGGAGGGTTCGCCTGTGCACGGGCGGCCGCCTCGGCCAGCGCCTCGCGGCCCACGAAGTCGCCCTCCTTCCCGAACTTCACCACCCGGCCGAGCCCGGCGTCGAACGGAGTCAACGACAGCGACAGCTCGTGCCCGTACAGCGGCATGCCCGCCTCCAGGCGCAGCGTGTCCCGGCAGGACAGGCCGCAGGGGACCAGGCCGACGCCCTCGCCCGCCTTGGTCAGGGCCTGCCACAGCTCCACGGCGTGCTCCGGCTTCACGAACAGCTCGAAGCCGTCCTCGCCGGTGTAGCCGGTGCGGGCGATGAGCGCGGGGACGCCGGCGACGGTGCCGGGCAGGCCGGCGTAGTACTTGAGGCCGTCGACGTCGGCGTCGGTGAGCGACTTGAGGATGCCGGGGGACTCGGGCCCCTGGACGGCGATCAGCGCGTAGCGATCGCGGTCGTCGCGGACCTCGACCTCGAACTCCTCAGCGAGGTTGCCGAGCTCGTTCACGACGTTCTGGGCGTTGGAGGCATTGGCGACGATCATGTACTCGTCTTCGGCCAGCCGGTACACGATCAGGTCGTCGAGGATTCCGCCGTTCTCGACGCAGATCATCGTGTAGCGGGCGCGGCCCACCTTCACGGCCGCGATGTCGCCGACCAGTGCGTGGTTCAGGAACTGCGCGGCCTGCGGCCCGGTGACCGTGATCTCGCCCATGTGCGAGAGGTCGAAGAGACCGGCCCGGGTGCGCACGGCCTGGTGCTCGTCGCGTTCGGAGCCGTAGCGCAGGGGCATGTCCCAGCCGGCGAAGTCGGTCATCGTGGCGCCGAGCGCGCGATGCAGGGCATCGAGCGCGGTGTGACGGGGTGCGGTGCTGCTCATCGGACGGTCGTCTCCCAAGGCATGACGGCGAGGTCGTTCCTCCCCATCTGTCATCGGAACCTGAGAGGTTCGACGTGACCCCGCGAACGGTGGTCACGACTTGCACCTTGGGTGGAGCCACTGTGGCAGCGGCCCGCTTTTCAGATGTGCCTCGCCCGCGCGGTAACGGGGACCTGAGAGATTCAAGGGAGGGACTTGCTCCTTCGGCGCCCCAGCGACGTACGGCTGGGGACTCTCCCGCGCGGATTCAAACGGCCGGTATGCAGTTGGCGCGCACATCATCGCACGCATCTTCGGTGCGCGGCAGGCCGCATCTGTAACCGGCCTGTGGCAGTAAGCGCATGAAAACAGGAGACGCCGCGTATTACCTTCTCTTTACACTCGACGGGGAGGGGAACTCGTGACCCGCCCCAGGGGAGGACGATCACGGTGAACAGGACCACGGCGTACGCCACGACCTCGGCCGTCGCGCTGCCCGAGCAGCCCGCGGCCAAGGCCCGTCAGGCGTGCGGAACGCGCCCCGGACCCGTCCTCCGCGACCTGCGCGAGCGCGCGGGCCACAGCCCGCACGCACTGCTCTTCGGACCCCGCGACCTCGTCGTGATCACCGGCCTGCCGGGCAGCGGCAAGTCCACGCTGATGCGGCGCACGGTCAAGGGCGTGCGGATCGACTCCCAGGACACCCGCGACCACTGGGACGGCCGGCTGTCCCGCTTCCTGCCGTACGGGGTCTACCGCCCGCTCGTCCGCCTCGCCCACTACGCGGGGCTGCGCCGCGCCCTGCGCTCCGGCGGAGGCGTCGTCGTGCACGACTGCGGTACGCAGGCCTGGGTGCGCGGCTGGCTGGCCCGCGAGGCCCGCCGCCGCGGCGGCATCCTGCACCTGCTGCTGCTCGACGTCCCCCCGGACACGGCCCTGGCCGGCCAGCGCGAGCGCGGCCGCGGAGTCTCGCGGTACGCGTTCCTGCGCCACCGCGGCGCGGCCTCCCGTCTGATCAGCTCCGTGGAGAAGGGCGATCTGCCCCAGGGCTGCGACTCGGCGGTCCTGATCGACCGGGACGCGGCGAACGTCCTGCGCCGGATCGGCTTCACGGGCTGACCCCCACCGGTCCGTACCCGCTAGCCTTTCAGCCACAGCAGCGGTACTCGGCAGGCGGTAGGCAGCAGATGGACTTCCCGGCGGATCTCCCAGCGGGCTTCTCGGAGTTCCCGGCACAGGCACACCCCCCTTCGCACGGCGGATGGCCCGGCAACGAGTTGGAGGAGGTGCTCTCCGCCTCCCTCGGCATCCCCGGAGCCGGCGGGCGGATCATCGAGGTGCTCGGCCGCAGCTTCGTGTGGGTGCCGCTGCCAGGCGGCGGCGGCCCGCACAGCGGTCCGCTCGACCTCCCCACCCTGGAGATCGACGGCCAGGCCTACGTGCCGGTCTTCAGCTCCGAGGAGCAGTTCCGCCAGGTCGTCGGCTCGCACCTGTCGTACACCATCGCGCCCGCGGTGGAGTTCGCCCGCGGCCTGCCCCCGCAGATCGGCATCGCCGTGAACCCGGACGGCACGGTCGGCGTCCCGCTGCCCCCGGCCGCCGTGGCCGACCTGTGCCGCTCCGGCCGCACCCCGCTGTACGGCCCGGCGAGCGGCGGACGCGTCAAGCTCTACGAGCCGGACTGGCAGAACGACCCCGTCGACTTCCTCGCCGCCGCCTCGGCCGAGTTCGCGTCGACAGGCGTCATCCTCACGGCCCGCCGCTGCCTGGCGGCGATCGAGACCGCGGACCCGGTGATGTTCGTGGGCGTGGAGCTCTCCCACGGGGAGGCCCCCGACCTGCGTACGGTCCCCATGGACGCCCTGGCGAGGGCCCTGGGCCGCGCCCCGGCCCCCTGGCCGGTCAACCTGGTCCTCCTGGACGTGGCGGACGACCCGGTGGGCCACTGGATGCGCGAGCAGGTCCGGCCCTTCTATCAGTACGGCTACTGAGGTATTTCAAGGGCTCGGGAACCGCACGACCGGCCCCCACCACCTGCACCGGCCGACGGCGAACAAGTCCCGAGCTCCTGGGCGGCTGCTGTCGGCGCCGCCACATAAGCTGGTTTCATATCGAGGAACTTCACGAAGGGGCGGTACAGGTGAGCGCCAGCGGCATCGCGGCCGGTCAGGTCGAGCACATGCTGCGCCAGGTGACGCCCGGGCGCTACGACGCCTACGAGGCACTCCTGCGCGCGCTCGCGACCCCCTCCTCCGGCCAGATCTGGATGCTCCTGTGGCACGGCCAGGCAGGCTCCCCCGACGCCCAGTACGGAAACATGGAGGTCGACGGCTACGGCTACGCCCCGTGCGTCACCTCGGCCCAGGAACTCTCGGCCAGCGGCTGGAACCGCTCCTACGAGGTCGTCGACGGAATCGACGTCGCCCGCACCCTCTACCCGGACCACTACGGCCTGTGGCTGAACCCGCACGCCCCCGGTGGTGGCGTCGGCATCCCGTGGCTCGATCTGCGCCGCATCGCCACCGGCCTGGAGCGCCAGCCCGCCGGTCCGCTCCGGCTGTCCGAGCCCGGTATCGAAATCCCGCAGTTCTACGCCCTGATGGCGCAGAACGCCCACCGCACCCCGGCCGTCCGCTCCCTGCGCCGGGCCTGGGTGCAACCCGCGCTCGGGGCGCCGTATCTGGCCATCGGTCTCGACGTGTACGACACCAGTCCGCCGGCCGTCGACTCGGTGCGCGCGATGATGCAGCAGTCGATCGGAGCGGTCCCGGACGGGCTGCCGGTGTCGACCGTGGCGATGTCCGACGAGTACGACCCGGTGGCGCTGTGGATGCGGGCGAGCGCCCGCCCGTTCTACGACCGTGAGGCCCATGCGGCGCCCGCCCCGGCCCCCTCCTCGGTCCAGGCTCCGGCGGCCGGATACGGCTATCCGCCGGCTCGCGGCGGATACTGACCGAACGACTGCCCGGCCCTGAGAGCCCGGCACATCTTCGCGCGTAGAACAGGGTGGATCGTCCGTATTCGCCGCGAATGTCCCAACTGGTCTGCGTCCGCCCCGCGTTACCCGGCGTCCGGATAACGGAACCCTCCAGCCCGCATCACGTTTATGCATCCTTTCACCGCCAAGTCTGGCAACAGATCGCCAAAGCGTTGAAGACTCCGGCACCAGGGACCTTTCGTCCCTGTGTACGACGGACTGATCAATGCCGCCACAGCGGCAAGTGCGGGCCGGCTACCGCCGGTTGAGAGGGGTCCCTGCCAGATGACGGCACCATTGCACGAGCCGACCGCGGAAGCGGCCCCGAGTGCGGCCGAAGAAGCGGCGCTGGTCAGCGCCGATGCCAAGGCCGTTCAGGGACGCTCCCTGGGCCGGATCGCCTGGGAGCGCCTCAAGCGGGACAAGCTCGCCCTGACGGGTGGCGTCGTGGTTCTCTTCCTCGTGCTGCTCGCGCTGCTCGCCCCGGTCATCACCGGGATCCTCGGGCAGGACCCGAACGAGTACCACGAGAACCTCATCGACCCGCTGTTCGGTACGCCTACGGGCTCTCTGGGCGGCATCAGCGGCGAACACCTGCTCGGCGTCGAGCCGGTCAACGGCCGCGACATCCTCGCCCGCATCCTCTACGGCGCCCGGATCTCGCTGCTGGTCGGCTTCCTGTCCGCGCTGGTGGCCGTGATCCTCGGAACGGTGCTGGGCATCCTCGCCGGCTTCTTCGGCGGCTGGGTCGACTCCGTGATCAGCCGGGTGATGGACGGTCTGCTCGCCTTCCCGCAGCTGCTGTTCATCATCGCGCTGGTCTCCGTCATGCCGAACGACATGCTGGGGCTGACCGGTTCGAGCGTGCGTGTCTTCGTGATGATCCTCGTCATCGGTTTCTTCGGCTGGCCCTACATCGGACGCGTCGTGCGCGGCCAGACGCTCTCGCTGCGTGAGCGCGAGTACGTCGAGGCGGCCCGATCGCTGGGCGCGGGGCGGCTGTACATCCTGTTCAAGGAGTTGCTGCCGAACCTCGTCGCCCCGATCGTCGTGTACACGACGATGATGATCCCCACCAACATCCTCACCGAGGCGGCGCTCAGCTTCCTGGGCGTGGGCGTCAAGCCGCCCACGGCCTCGTGGGGGCAGATGCTCTCGAGTGCGATCGACTACTACGAGTCGGACCCCATGTACATGGTGGTCCCAGGCGTGGCGATCTTCATCACCGTGCTGGCCTTCAACCTCTTCGGCGACGGCGTCCGGGACGCGCTGGACCCGAAGGCTTCCCGTTGAACCGCTGACCGTCCAAGCGCGGCACCCCAACTGTCCCGTGGCACTCACACGGGGTCTCTCATCAAATCCGGAGGATCCGAGATCGTGACTACCCAACGCACCTCAGGGCGGCGGAAGCAGGCGTTTGCCGCTGTCGCCGCGGTCGCCGCGCTGCTGACCACGGCGGCGTGCGGCGGCGGCGGTGGAGACGACGGCGACAAGGGCTCGAGCACCGGCGCCGCCGGCTTCGACGCCGCGAACAACAAGGTCGCCCAGGCCTCCGCCGCCAAGAAGGGCGGCACTCTGAAGTTCGGTGGTGCCCAGGACGCCGACTCGTGGGACACCACGCGCGGTTACTACGGCATGATGTGGAACTTCGCCCGCTACTACAGCCGCCAGCTCGTCACGAACAAGGCGGAGCCGGGCGCGGCCGGTGCCGAGATCACTCCGGACCTCGCCACCTCGACCGCCAAGGTCACGGACGACGGCAAGACCTACACGTACACGCTGCGCGACGGCAGTACGTGGGAGGACGGCAAGCCGATCACCTCGAAGGACGTCAAGTACGGCATCGAGCGTGTGTGGGCGCAGGACGTGCTGTCCGGCGGTCCGACGTACCTGAAGGACGTGCTCGACCCCAAGGGCGAGTACAAGGGCCCGTACAAGGACACCTCCGCCGACAAGCTCGGTCTGAAGGCCATCGAGACGCCGGACGACAAGACCATCGTCTTCAAGCTGCCGCAGGCCAACTCGGACTTCGAGGAGATGCTGGCCCTGGTCTCGGCCTCGCCGGTCCGCCAGGACAAGGACACCAAGGGCAAGTACGGCCTGCACCCGTTCTCCTCCGGCCCGTACAAGTTCCAGTCCTACAACCCGGGCAAGGACCTCACCCTGGTCCGCAACACCGAGTGGAAGCAGGCCTCGGACCCCATCCGCAAGGCCTACCCGGACAAGATCACCATCCAGTTCTTCTCGGACGCCAACCAGCTGGACCAGCGCCTGCTCAACGGTGACCTGGACCTCGACCTGAACCAGACCGGCATGTCGCCGCAGGGCCGCACCACCGCCCTCAAGCAGCACAAGGCCAACCTGGACAACCCGGTCTCCGGCTACATCCGTTACGCGGTCTTCCCGCAGAGCGTGAAGCCGTTCGACAAGATCGAGTGCCGCAAGGCCGTCATCTACGGTGCCGACCACGTGTCGCTGCAGACCGCTCGCGGTGGCCCGATCGCCGGTGGTGACATCGGCACCAACATGCTGCCGCCGTCCGTCCCGGGTTCCGAGGGCCAGAAGTACGACCCGTACGAGCTCGCCGGTGCCAACAAGGACGGCAACATCGCCAAGGCCAAGGAAGAGCTGAAGGCCTGCGGTCAGCCGAACGGCTTCAAGACCACCATCGCCGTCCGCAACAACAAGCCGGTCGAGGTGGCCACCGCCCAGTCGCTGCAGGCGTCGCTGAAGAAGATCGGCATCACCGCCGAGATCGACCAGTACGACGGCTCGCAGACCGCCGGCATCATCGGCAGCCCGGCGAACGTGAAGAAGAAGAACTACGGCATCATCATCATGGGCTGGGGTCCGGACTTCCCGTCCGTCCAGGGCTTCGGTCTGCCGCTGTGGAGCAGCAAGTACATCCAGGAGAGCGGTAACAACAACTACGCGCTCATCGACGACAAGACGATCGACGGTCTGTTCGACTCGTACGTCACGACCCTGGACGACGCCGGCAAGGAAAAGATCGCCACGGAGATCAACCACAAGGTGATGGAGGGCGCGTACTACCTGCCCTTCGTCTACGAGAAGTTCATCAACTGGCGCTCGAGCAACCTGGCGAACGTCTACACGACCGACGGATACAGCGGTCAGTACGACTTCGTCAACCTCGGTCTGAAGAACCCGAAGAAGTAATCCCGGCACACCCGCCGAACGGCACGAAAGGCAGGTGAAGGCCGGCGCAGCGTGATCGCGGGCCACCGGAAGACCTCCGGTGGCCCGCGGTCCGCGGCGGGCCGAGAGCTGTGCTCGCTTACCTCATCAGGCGGTTGTTCGCCGCCGCAGTGATGCTCGTGGTCATCATCATGGTGGTCTTCGGCATCTTCTTCCTCGTCCCGAAGTGGGCGGGCGTAGACATCGCCTTGAGCTTCGTGGGCAAGCAGGCCGACCCTGCCGCCGTCGAGGGCGTGCGCGAGAAGCTCGGCCTGGGCGATCCGATCTACGCCCAGGTCTGGGAGTTCTTCAAGGGCATCTTCGCCGGCCGCACCTACACGGGCGGCGGCGACACGATCCACTGCTCCGCACCGTGCTTCGGCTACTCCTTCCGCAGCGAGCAGGCCGTCTGGCCGGTGCTCACCGACCGATTCCCGGTGACCCTGGGTCTCGCGCTCGGTGCGGCCGTGCTGTGGCTGGTCTTCGGTGTCGCGGCGGGTGTGCTCTCCGCGCTCAAGCGGGGCACCCTGTGGGACCGCGGTGCGATGGTCGTCGCCCTCGCGGGTGTCTCCCTCCCCATCTACTTCACCGGCATGCTCAGCCTGGCGATCTTCGCCTTCGGGCTGAAATGGATCGACGCGCAGTACGTGCCCCTGGAGGAGAGCTTCGGCGGCTGGTTCGGCGGCATGATCCTGCCGTGGATCACCCTGGCGTTCCTCTACGCGGCGATGTACGCCCGGATCACCCGCGCCACCATGATGGAGATCCTGGGCGAGGACTACATCCGCACCGCCCGCGCCAAGGGCCTCAAGGAACAGACCGTCATCGGCAAGCACGCCATGCGCTCGACGATGACGCCGATCCTGACCATGCTCGGGATGGACCTCGGGGCCCTGATCGGTGGCGCGATCCTGACCGAGTCCACGTTCAACCTGCCCGGCCTCGGCCGGGCCGTACTGGACGCCATCCGCAACCAGGACCTGCCCATCATCGTGGGCGTCACCCTGATCACATCCCTCGCGGTGCTCGTCGCCAACCTCGTGGTGGACATCCTGTACGCCGTGATCGACCCCCGAGTGAGGCTCACATGACCGAACTCAGCAAGAGCGGAGCGGCCGTGGGCGAGCCCACCGGTTCCTCGCCCGCCCCGACCTCCTTCCTGGAAGTGCGCGACCTGAAGGTGCACTTCCCGACCGACGACGGCCTGGTCAAGTCCGTCGACGGGCTCAGCTTCCAGCTGGAGAAGGGCAAGACCCTCGGCATCGTGGGCGAGTCCGGCTCCGGCAAGTCGGTGACCTCGCTCGGCATCATGGGCCTGCACACCGCCGGCCAGTACGGCAAGCGCAAGGCCCAGATCTCCGGCGAGATCTGGCTGGACGGGACCGAACTCCTGTCCGCCGACCCGGACTACGTGCGCAAGCTGCGCGGCCGCGAGATGGCGATGATCTTCCAGGATCCGCTGTCGGCGCTGCACCCGTACTACACGATCGGCCAGCAGATCGTGGAGGCGTACCGGATCCACCACGACGTCGACAAGAAGACCGCCAAGCGTCGCGCGGTCGAGATGCTCGACCGGGTGGGCATCCCGCAGCCGGACAAGCGGGTCGACAGCTACGCGCACGAGTTCTCCGGCGGTATGCGCCAGCGCGCGATGATCGCGATGTCGCTGGTCAACAACCCCGAGCTGCTGATCGCGGACGAGCCGACGACCGCTCTGGACGTGACCGTCCAGGCGCAGATCCTCGACCTGATCCGGGATCTGCAGAAGGAGTTCGGCTCCGCGGTCATCGTCATCACCCACGACCTGGGCGTCGTCGCCGAACTGGCCGACGACATCCTGGTGATGTACGGCGGCCGCTGCGTCGAGCGGGGCCCGGCCGACAAGGTGTTCTACGAGCCCCGGCATCCCTACACCTGGGGTCTGCTCGGCTCGATGCCGCGCCTGGACCGTGAGCAGCAGGAGCGTCTGATCCCGGTCAAGGGCTCCCCGCCCTCGCTGATCAACATCCCGTCGGGCTGCGCCTTCAACCCGCGCTGCCCGTACGCGGACCTCCCGAAGGACAACGTCACCCGCACCGTCCGCCCCGAGCTCGCCGAAGTGGGCAGCCGGCACTGGGCCGCCTGCCACCTGGGCACGGAGCAGCGGGAGCGTATCTGGACCGAAGAGATTGCGCCGAAGCTGTGAGTGACGACGAGAAAGCGGTGACCATTCCCGCGCAGGGCGGTGCGCCTCAGGAGGAGGGCGCCGCGACCCTCACGAAGGACCCCGCCCCCGGCGAGGTCCTGCTGAAGGTGACCGGGCTGAAGAAGCACTTCCCGATCAAGAAGGGTCTGCTCCAGCGGCAGGTCGGCGCGGTGCACGCGGTCGACGGCATCGACTTCGAGGTCCGCTCCGGCGAGACGCTCGGCGTCGTGGGCGAGTCCGGCTGCGGAAAGTCCACGATGGGCCGGCTGATCACCCGGCTGCTCGAACCGACCGCGGGCAAGGTCGAGTTCGAGGGCAAGGACATCACGCACCTCGGGGTGAGCGGCATGCGCCCGCTGCGCCGCGACGTGCAGATGATCTTCCAGGACCCGTACTCTTCGCTGAACCCGCGCCACACCATCGGCACGATCGTCGGCGCTCCCTTCAAGCTGCAGGGCGTCGAGCCCGAGGGCGGCATCAAGAAGGAGGTGCAGCGGCTGCTGTCGGTCGTGGGCCTCAACCCCGAGCACTACAACCGCTACCCGCACGAGTTCTCCGGCGGCCAGCGCCAGCGCATCGGCATCGCCCGCGCGCTCGCGCTGAACCCGAAGCTGGTCGTGGCGGACGAGCCGGTCTCGGCTCTGGACGTGTCGATCCAGGCGCAGGTCGTGAACCTCCTGGACGACCTCCAGCAGGAGCTGGGCCTGACGTACGTGATCATCGCGCACGACCTGTCCGTCGTACGCCATGTCTCGGACCGTATCGCCGTGATGTATCTCGGCAAGATCGTGGAGCTCGCCGACCGCGACGCGCTGTACCGGGCGCCGATGCACCCGTACACCAAGGCGCTCATGTCGGCGGTGCCGATCCCGGACCCGCGCCGCAAGTCGGCCAAGAGCGAGCGCATCCTGCTCAAGGGCGACGTGCCCTCGCCGATCTCGCCGCCGAGCGGCTGCCGTTTCCACACCCGGTGCTGGAAGGCGACGGAGATCTGCAGGACGACCGAGCCGCCGCTCGCGGAGCTGAAGCCCGGCCAGCAGGTCGCCTGTCACCACCCGGAGAACTTCGAGGACCAGGCCCCGCAGGACACCGTGCTGCTCACGGTGGCCAAGGAGGCGGCCGAACTGGTCGCGGACGAGGTGCTGGCGGAGTCGGCGGAGACGTCGGCCGCGGTGGCGGCGGAGGTCGCCAAGGAGACCGACGTCACCAAGGACACCAACGGCAAGTAGCCCGTAACCGAGCCCCCGCCTTCCATCGCAAGGCGGGGGCTCAGTTATGCGTAAGAATGGAAGGGTGCTTCAGCAACTGTTCAGCCCGTCCGTTCAGCACACGCTCGACCTGATCGGCATCTTCGTCTTCGCGATCTCCGGCGCCCTGCTGGCCGTGCGCAAGAACTTCGACGTCTTCGGCATCGCCGTCCTCGCCGAGGTCACCGCGCTGGGCGGCGGGCTGTTCCGCGACCTGATCATCGGGGCCGTACCGCCCGCCGCCTTCACCGACCTCGGGTACTTCGTCACCCCGCTGCTGGCCGCCCTCCTGGTCTTCTTCCTGCACCCGCACGTGGAGCGCATCCAGTCCGGCGTGAACGTCTTCGACGCGGCCGGCCTCGGCCTGTTCTGCGTCGCCGGCACGACGAAGGCGTACGAGTACGGGCTCGGCCTGACCCAGTCGGCGGCCCTCGGGCTCGCCACCGCGGTCGGCGGCGGTGTGCTGCGGGACGTGCTCGCCAATGAGGTGCCCTCGCTGCTGCGCTGGGACCGCGACCTGTACGCCGTCCCGGCGATGGTCGGCGCCACCCTGGTCGTCCTGTGCATCCACTACGACGTCCTCAACCCGCTCACCAGCACGCTCGCGGTCGTCACCGCCTTCGTGCTGCGGCTGCTCGCCATGCGGTTCCACTGGCGAGCGCCGCGTGCGTGGAACCGCCGGTCGACCGTACGGGAGGATTGACTTGCTCCTCGGGCCGAAGCTCGAGGATTCCGGCCTTCTCGTCCGTTGCTGTGCCGCTACGCGGCACGGCCGGATCGGGCCCCTGACGCTCCGCGTCACAATGACAGACTCGCTTCACCCGGCCTGAAGGCTCCGGCGCTGCGAATGAATCCCGGCACCGGCTCCGAAGCCCAGTTGTTCGGTCAGCCAGCGGAAGGCGGGCACCACCTGCGGCCGCCACAGCGCCATGGTGTGGCCGCCCGCGCTCTTCGGGATGTAGACGACGTGCACGGTCGTCGGCGCCTTCGCGATCTGCGCGAGGGCCACCGCATCCTCGTAGCCGTCGTGCGGCTGCCCGGAGAGATAGAGCGCGATCGCGGGAGGGGTGCGGGCCTCGCGCAGCACCAGGTAGGGGTTGTTCGCGTCGCGCAGGACGGGGTTCTGGGCGGCCAGCGAGCCGCGTTCGCCGATCGGGTCGTTGTAGCCGGACAGGCTGACCGCGGCCCGGTAGCGGTCGGGGTGCGCGACGGCGAGCTTCGCCGCGCAGTGCGCGCCCGCCGAGTACCCGGCCACCGCCCAGCCCGCGGGGGCGGACTGGGTACGGAAGTTGTCCATGACCATTCTCGGCACGTCCACGCTGAGCCAGCTGTCCGCGTTCACCGTGCCGGGGATGTTGGCGCAGCCCGGGTCCACGCCGGCCAGCAGGTTGGTGCGCGGGGCGACCAGGATGAACGGCGCCACCTCGCCGTGGCGCATCAGCGGCAGCAGCTGTTCGTCGGCGTGCAGGGACCCGAACCAGGCCTTCGCCGAGCCGGGATAGCCCGACAGCAGCTCGACGACCGGGAATCTGTGGTGCCGGTAGGCGGGTTCGCCGTACTGCGGCGGCAGCCAGACGTAGACCTCGGCGTTCACGCCCGACACCCGGCCCTTGAGCTGCGTCACGCGTACGCCGCCGGCCGGTGTGAACGTCTGGCGGACCCTGGGCAGCCGCTGCAGCGCGATCCCGCCGGTGCCGTCGGCGCCCAGGTCGACGGCCTGCTGGACGTGGTCGCCGGTGCCGAGGAGGTCGGCCCAGTTGTCGTAGAGGTTGTTCTGGTTGTTGACCAGCGTGAAGACCAGGGCGACCGCCGTGCCCTGCGCGAACAGCAGCATCAGCACCCGGGCCGAGACGCGCAGGGCCCGGGGTCCCCGCATCCGTGACCACAGGACGAGCGGCAGCGCGAGGGCGGCGACGGCCATCGCGATCAGGGTGTAGAGGAACGAAGTCCCGGTGAGGCTCATGTCTGAGGAGAGGGCCCGCCGAGGGTCCGGGTTGACGGATGTGTGGTGACACTTACCGAAAAATTTCCCTCGCCTCACCTGAGGCGCCGCGATCGACGTCATACCGCCGTAACAGCCAAAGCTACCGCTTAGTAATCACCTGTTGTACCGTTCAGGCATGCCAGAGACAGCTACCGTGCGCGCCGTCATCGGCGACAGCGAGTTCGACCGGGACACCGCGGTCACCCTGCGCGAACCCGGGGTCTACGACATCGACCTCTCCGCCGGCTGGACGATCATCAGCGCCGTCAACGGCGGCTACCTGCTCGCCGTCCTGGGCCGCGCGCTCGCCGACGCCCTGCCGCACGCCGACCCGTTCACCATCTCGGCGCACTACCTGACCGCGTCCCAGCCGGGCCCGGCGGTCGTCCGCACGGACGTCGTCCGCACCGGCCGCACGCTGTCGACCGGTCAGGCCTCCCTCTTCCAGTACGACGACCAGGGCCGCGAGGTCGAACGCATCCGTGTCCTCGCCTCCTACGGCGACCTGGACTCGCTGCCGGACGACGTCCGCACCGCGGCCGAGCCACCCGCCTTCCCGCCCCTGGACCAGTGCTTCGGACCGGAGGACGGCCCCGCCCCCGTCGACGGCAGCTCGGCGATCGCCGACCGGCTGATGCTGAAGCTCGACCCGTCGACGCTGGGCTGGGCGCTCGGAGCGCCCTCCGGCAAGGGGGAGATGCGGGCCTGGTTCGGGCTCGCCGACGGCCGTGACGCCGACCCCTTCTCGCTGCTCCTCGCGGTCGACGCGCTGCCGCCGACCGCCTTCGAGATCGGCCTGTCGGGCTGGGTGCCCACGGTCGAACTGACGGTCCACATCCGGTGCCGCCCGGCCCCGGGCCCGCTGCGCGTCTCGATCACCACCCGCAACCTCGCCGGCGGATTCCTGGAGGAGGACGCCGAGGTCTGGGACAGCGCCGACCGGCTGGTCGCGCAGTCGCGGCAGCTGGCCAGGGCCAGGCTCGGCTGAGGGGTCCGGTCCGGCAGGCCGAACGCTCCACGTGCGCGGGCCGTACGGTCGGCGAGGCCCGCCAACTGCTTCGGTTCGCCCACCGGGTGGAGGTCCTTTCCCCGCCAGAAGCGTACGAGGAAACCGGCATGCGCGGCCGCCTCTGTCACGGACCTGTACCAGCGAGCAGGTGACGGGCCGGGAGAGAAACCCCAGGTCACACGCGTCTCGTTGGCCGCGCTTCGCCTTACGCACAGGCCGGGGACAGGGCGGGCCCAACGAAGCCCCAGGAGACGTTGGTTGAGTGCCCGCCTCAGGACTCCCTCATCCTTCCTGGAGTTGTTCCTCATGAAGCGTGTGCGTCTCGCTCCCGCCGTCGCCCTGCTGGCGCTCTCGCCCCTCGCCCTCGTGGCCTGCGGTGCGGGCGACTCCTCGTCCTCGAACAGTGGCAACTCCGGGCAGCAGAGCTGTCAGCCACCGTCCGCCAAGCTGTCCGGCACCCCCTCCGGCATGCCGAGCGGCGGGCCTTCCGGCGGAACCGGCGGGCAGGGCGGCCCCGGCGGGGGTCAGGGCGGTGGCTGTGGTGGTCCGGGTGGTGGCGGTGGCGCACTGCCGAGCGGCAGCCCGAGCCAGTAGGCGAAGCAGGGCCGAGCCCGGAGGTCGTAGCACCGACGCCCGGGCTCAGTCCAGCCAGTGATCACGGCCGATGCTGATCAGGCGCAGCTGCCGGGTCGCCACCTGGACGACCCGCTCGCGCTCCTCCTCGGTGGCCTCCAGCGCCTCCAGGAACAGGGAGGCGGTGATCAGCATCTGGTCGACGTACAGGTTGGCCAGCATGAGGAGGTCGTCCTCGCTCCAGCCCGCCGACTCGGGGTCCTTGGCCAGCTCGGCCCTCACCTCCTCGCCGAACCGGGCCAGTTGGCCGCGTATCGCCTCCCGCACCGGCTGGACTCCGCCGTGTCGCTCGCGGGCGATAAAGCGGACATGTGCGGGGTGCTCGGCCACATGACCGGCGATCAACTGGACGGCACGGGTGATGCGTTGGTCGTGGTCGTCGGCCCCGGACACCGTCGTCCGGATCATCGGGTGCAGGCCGCCCACCGCCTCCTCGACCAGGGCCACGCCGAGATCCGCGGTGGAGCGGAAGTGCCGGTAGAAGGCCGTGGGGGCGACGCCGACGGCACGGGTGACCTCACGCAGGCCGAGACTGCTCAGGCTCTGCTCCTCCAGCAGTTCCAACGCGGCGTCGAGGAGTGCCTGCCGGGTCTTCTGTTTCTGTGCCTGCCGGATGCCGAGGGTGTGACTCATGCCATGCAGTTAACAACTGTTCTCTGTAATTGGAAAGTCATAGGAGGCGCTAGACTGGGAAGTCAGTGAACAAGTGTAACTACAACCGTTCACCGAAACGCAATGAGACGTGACGAGAGTCGTCATCGATCGCCGCCAAGAGGCATCGAGAGGCATCTCGTCGGAGGGGGTCCCACCCATGCTGTTCCTCGTCGCCGCACTCCTGCTGCTCGGTGTCGTCCTCGGCACCGTCGCGCACGCGCCGATCGGCTTCACCGCCGTCGCCGCCGTCGTGATCGCCGCCTGGCTCGGCATCTTCGCGATCCGCGAGCGCCACGGCCGCCGCCGCGGAACCACCCACTGACCAACGTCCCGTGACTTCCGCGACTTCCAGGAGCTGACCCGTCATGCAACTCACCGCACCGGCCGCCCGCCGCACCGGCATCCGCGACGCCGACGGCATGGCCGTCGCATCCTTCGTCCTCGGCCTTCTCGGCCTCCTCGTCCTCAACGTCGTGCTCGGCCCGACCGCCATCGTCCTGGCAGCCGTCTCCCTGTGGCGTGGCACGACCCGCAAGGGCCGCGCCTACCTGGGCATGGGGCTCGGGGTCGCCGACCTGCTGGTCCTGCTGGCGTTCATGCAGATGGACAGCTCGGTCTCCTGGAGCTTCTGACCGCGGCCGGAGCCTGTGACCGCGGCGCCGCCCGGTCCGCCACCGCGAGACGCCCCGCCGAGGCCCGGCCCCAGGCCCCGTAGAATCGGCGTCACCATGGCATACCTCGACCACGCCGCGACCACCCCGATGCTTCCCGAGGCAGTCGAGGCACTCACCGCGCACCTGGCCAGCACCGGCAACGCGTCCTCCCTCCACGCATCGGGCCGCCGAGCGAGGCGAACCGTCGAGGAGGCCCGCGAGACCCTCGCGGAAGCGCTCAGCGCCCGTCCCAGCGAGGTCGTCTTCACCTCCGGCGGCACCGAGGCCGACAACCTCGCCGTCAAGGGCCTCTACTGGTCCCGCCGCGCCGCCGACCCGGCCCGCACCCGGGTCCTCGCGAGCCCCGTCGAGCACCACGCCGTCCTGGACGCCGTCCACTGGCTGGGCGAACACGAGGGCGCCACGATCGAGTACCTGCCGGTCGACGCGTACGGCAGGGTCCACCCCGACGCGTTGCGCGAGGCCATCGCCCGCAACCCCGACGACGTCGCCCTGGCCACCGTCATGTGGGCGAACAACGAGATCGGCACGGTCCTGCCGATCCGTGAACTCGCCGAAACAGCCGCCGAGTTCGACGTCCCCCTGCATGCCGACGCCGTCCAGGCCTTCGGCCAGGTACCCGTCGACTTCGCCGCCTCCGGCCTCGCCGCGATGACGGTCTCGGGCCACAAGATCGGCGGTCCGTACGGCATCGGCGCCCTTCTCCTGGGCCGTGAGCACACCCCCGTCCCCGTCCTGCACGGCGGCGGCCAGGAGCGGCACGTCCGCTCCGGCACCCTCGACGTCCCCGCGGTCGCCTCCTTCGCGGTCGCCGGCCGGCTGGCCGCCGAACAGCGCGAGTGGTTCGAGCGCGAGATCGGCACCCTGCGCGACAGCCTGGTCGAGGAGGTCCTCAAGGCGGTCCCCGACGCCATCCTGGGCGGCGACCCGGCTCCCGGCGGCCGCCTGCCGGCCAACGCCCACTTCACCTTCCCCGGCTGCGAGGGCGACTCCCTGCTCCTCCTCCTGGACGCCCAGGGCATCGAGTGCTCCACCGGCTCCGCCTGCACCGCGGGCGTCGCCCAGCCCAGCCACGTCCTCCTCGCCACCGGCACCGACCCGGACCTGGCCCGCGGCACCCTCCGCTTCTCCCTCGGCCACACCTCCACGGAGGCCGACGTCGAGGCCGTCGCCAAGGCGATCGGCCCGGCGGTGGAGCGGGCACGCGCGGCGGGACTGACGTAGGACCCTCCCCCGGGGCCTTACCGGGACCGCTCAGGCCACCGCCGTACGAGCCTGCCGTACGAGCTTCATGTACCGGTCCCAGTCCCAGTGCTTCCCGGGATCGGTGTGGTCCGTCCCCGGCACCTCCACATGGCCGATGACATGCTCGCGGTCGACCGGGATGTCGTAGCGCGCGCATATGCGGGCCGTGAGCCGGGCCGAGGCCTCGTACATCTCGTCCGTGAAGTCCTGCGGCCGGTCGACGAAGCCCGCGTGCTCGATGCCGACACTGCGTTCGTTGTAGTCGCGGTTGCCCGCGTGGTACGCCACGTCCAGCTCGCGGATCATCTGCGTGATGTGCCCGTCCTTGCGGACGATGTAGTGCGAGGCCGCGCCGTGTCCGGGGTCCTGGAAGACCTTCACCGCGCTGTCGAAGCTGCCCTGGGTGACATGGATGACCACCATGTCTATGCCGAAGTCGTCGGGGCGGTCCGCGCGCCGCCAGTTCGCGTCGGACGCGGCCACCCAGCGCGCGCCGGCGTAGTCGACCTCGCCCTGCTTGCGCGGCTTCTCCACGCCGGGCGCCCGCCACCACAGGCGTGCCAGCTCGTCACGGGCCAGCACGGCCGTGCCCGCCGCGGCCGCCGTACCGCCGATCAGCAGTGCGCGCCGGCCGATCCGCCGGTCCGTGTCCGCACCGGCGGTCCTGTCCTTGCCTGCTCCTGTGGCCCCCATGTGATCGTGAACGGATACTCGTGGGCTGCGGTTCCCGAGCCCCCTTACTCTTGAAGGGTTATGACTGACACCACGCAGCCCACTCGTCCTCTCCGCGTCCTCGCCGCCATGTCGGGCGGGGTCGACTCCGCCGTCGCCGCCGCCCGCGCGGCCGAGGCGGGACACGACGTGACCGGCGTCCACCTCGCCCTGTCGGCGAACCCGCAATCGTTCCGCACGGGCGCCCGTGGCTGTTGCACCATCGAGGATTCGCGCGACGCCCGCCGCGCCGCGGACGTCATCGGCATCCCG
Source organism: Streptomyces sp. NPDC033131 (assembly GCF_055578365.1). Taxonomy (NCBI): domain Bacteria; kingdom Bacillati; phylum Actinomycetota; class Actinomycetes; order Kitasatosporales; family Streptomycetaceae; genus Streptomyces; species Streptomyces sp. NPDC033131. The sequence continues at coordinate 68,444 of NZ_JBVIPA010000032.1, read as the reverse complement.
TTCTACGTGTGGGACCTCGCCGACCGCTTCCGCGAGGACGTGGTCGAGGACTTCGTCGCCGAGTACGAGGCCGGCCGCACCCCGAACCCCTGCCTGCGCTGCAACGAGAAGATCAAGTTCGCCGCCCTGCTCGACAAGGCCCTCGCCCTCGGCTTCGACGCGGTCTGCACGGGCCACTACGCCCAGGTGATCGTGCGGGACGACGGCACCCGCGAGCTGCACCGCGCCTCCGACATGGCCAAGGACCAGTCGTACGTCCTCGGCGTCCTGGACGACCGGCAGCTCGCCCACGCGATGTTCCCCCTCGGCGACACCACGACGACCAAGGACGAGATCCGCGCGGAGGCCGAGCGCAGGGGCCTCGCGGTGGCCAAGAAGCCCGACTCGCACGACATCTGCTTCATCGCCGACGGCGACACCCAGGGCTTCCTCGCCTCCCGTCTCGGCAAGGCCGAGGGCGAGATCGTCGACGAGTCGGGCGCGAAGCTCGGCACCCACGAGGGCGCGTACGGCTTCACCATCGGCCAGCGCAAGGGCCTGCGCATCGGCACCCCCGCCGCCGACGGCAAGCCGCGCTACGTCCTCGACATCTCGCCGGTGAACAACACGGTGACGGTCGGCCCGGCCGACGCCCTGGACGTGAGCGCGCTCACCGCCATCAAGCCGCGCTGGTGCGGCGCCGCCCCGACCGGCCCCGGCACCTACACCGCCCAGCTGCGCGCCCACGGCGGCGAGACCGAGGTCACCGCCGAACTCGTCGACGGCTCCCTGGAGGTCACCTTCGCGGAGCCGGTCCGGGGCGTGGCCCCCGGCCAGGCGATCGTCCTGTACGACGGCACGCGCGTGGTGGGGTCGGCGACGATCGCGTCCACGGTGCGGGCGACGGCGGGCGTGGCGTAACGGGAGGAGCCGCCGGGCTCGGCCCGGCCCGGCCCGGCCCGGCTCGGCTCGGCTCGGCTCGGCTCGGCTCGGCTCGGCTCGGCTCGGCTCGGCTCGGCTCGGCTCGGTCCGGACCGGCTCGGTCCGGACCGGCTCGGTCCGGCCCGGCTCGGCTCGGCTCGGCTCGGTCCGGACCGGCTCGGTCCGGCCCGGCTCGGCTCGGCTCGGCTCGGTCCGGACCGGCTCGGTCCGGCCCGGTCCGGCCCGGTCCGGCTCGGCTCGGCTCGGCTCGGCCCGGCCCGGCCCGGCCCGGCCCGGACCGGACCGGCTCGGTCCGGCTCGGTCCGGCTCGGTCCGGCTCGGCCCGGCTCGGTCCGGCTCGGCCCGGCTCGGCCCGGCTCGGCCCGGCTCGGCCCGGCTCGGCCCGGCTCGGCTCGGCCCGGCTCGGCTCGGCCCGGCCCGGACCGGCTCGGCCGGGCTGGGGCCTGCTCGGGCCGGCACCCGGGTTCACCGGGCGAAGAACTCCGCCAGCACGGGTGCGAGGGCGTTCGGGTCCACCATGTGGGTCTGCCCCTCCAGCGCCCGGTACGTGCCCTCCGGCGCCGCCTCGGCGACCTCCTGCGCCCCCTCGCGCAGCCAGGCGGGGCTCGCCCCTCCCGCGACGGCCAGGACGGGGACGGTGATCGAGGCCAGCAGGTCCCGGGGGACCAGGCCGTCGCCCATCACGGCGTTGTCGTGGGCGAGGCTCGGCGCGACGGCCTCCATGCCGGGCCACATGGGGGACCGGCGGGCACCCTGGATCATCTCCTCGGCCAGCCCGGTGAGCCGCAGGAACAGCTCCACCGCGTCGCCGGGCCGGCCCTGGGCGAGCGCCTCGGTCAGACCCCGGGTGTACTCGGCGCGTTCCTTCGCCCCGCCCTCGTACACGGCGAACGGCGGCTCGTACACCGCGACCCGGCGCACCGGCAGCCCGCTCGCCGCCGCGTGCAGCGCGAGCGCGCCGCCCGAGGAGACGCCGTACAGCGACGCCTCGCCGCCCGCGGCCTCGATCAGCGCCGCAAGGTCCTCGACCTCACGCCGCACCGCGTACGGAGGCGTGTCGCCGCTCGCGCCGCGGCCCCGGCGGTCGTACCAGACGACGCGGAAACCCCCGGACAGCGGCACGGCCAGCGGCGCCACCGTCGCTCCCGTCGACATGGCCCCGCTGACCAGGATGACCGCGGGGCCCTGACCGGTGCTCTCGTACGCGAGGGAGGTGCCGTCGTGTGAAGTCGTCTTCTTGTCCATGCCTGTGAAGACTGCCGGACGACACCGGACTAACCGGTCACGACACTTCCACCTCGTAGAAGCAGAGGTGGTCCTTGATGCCGGCCACGTCCGGCTTCGGGTCGGGGTACGCCCAGACCAGGTCGGCCGCGTCCGGCAGCGACCAGTAGGAGGCGGTGCCCTTGAACGGGCAGTACGTGTGCGTCTCGGAGGGCGTCAACAGGTCGAGCCGTACGTCCTCAGGGGGGATGTAGTACCGCACCGGACAGCCCGTCTCCCGTAGGAGGAGGGGCCGTTCGGTCTCCGCCAGCACGCGGTCGCCGTGGACGACCCGTACGCGCTGCGTGCCCTGCTCGATGGTGATCGTGTGTCCATGGGCCATACCGGAACAGCGCTCACGGGCCGCCGGTTCTTCCCGGCTACGGTGGTTTCATGCGAATCTGCGTCTTCCTCTCCGCGGCCGACCTCGACGAGCGGTACACCCGCCCCGCGCGCGAGTTCGCCAAGCTGATCGGCAAGGGCGGGCACACCCTGGTGTGGGGCGGATCCGACGTCGGGCTGATGAAGGTGGTCGCCGACGGGGTGCACGAGGCGGGCGGCCGGCTGCTGGGCGTCACCGTGCGGTTCCTGGCGGCCAAGGCACGTCAGGGAGCCGACGAGATGGTCGTCGCGCACGACCTGGCCGAGCGCAAGAGACTCCTCCTGGAGAACGCCGACGCGGTCGTCATCATGGTCGGCGGCACCGGCACGCTCGACGAGGCGACCGACATCCTGGAACTGAAGAAGCACGGCCACACCGACAAGCCGGTGGTGCTCCTCAACACCGCGGGCTTCTACGACGGCCTCAAGGAGCAGTTCCGCCGCATGGAGGACGAGGGCTTCCTGCCGCGCCCGCTGAGCGACCTGGTGTTCTTCGCGGAGGAGCCGGTGGGGGCGCTGGCGTACCTGGAGGAGAGCCGGGGCGTGGCCTGAGGGGGCCTGATGCGAGCATGGCGGACATGGCTACTCATGTGATCACCGGAGCCGGCTCCGGCATCGGCGCGGCCGTGGCCCGCCGCCTGCACGCGCGCGGGGACGAACTCGTGCTGCACGCGCGCGACGCCGGCCGCGCGAAGGAGTTGGCCGCGGAGTTCCCCGGCGCGAAGACACTGGTGGGCGACCTCGCGGACCCCGACAAGCTGTCCTGGGCCTTCTCGCACCAGTCGCTTCCCGACCGCGTCGACTCCCTGCTGCACATCGCCGGGGTCGTCGACCTGGGCCCGGTGGGCGAGCTGACCCCCAGGTCCTGGCGCCACCAGCTCAACGTCAACCTCATCGCCCCCGCCGAGCTGACCCGTCACTTCCTGCCCCAACTCCGCGCCGCGCACGGTCACGTGGTGTTCGTGAACTCCGGCGCCGGCCTGAACGCCCACGCCGACTGGTCGGCGTACGCGGCGTCGAAACACGGCCTCAAGGCCCTGGCGGACGCGCTGCGCCACGAGGAGCACGCGAACGGCGTCCGTGTCACCTCGGTGTATCCCGGCCGCACGGCCAGCCCCATGCAGGTCAAGGTCCACCAGCAGGAGGGCAAGGAGTACGACCCGTCGCAGTGGATCGACCCCGAGTCGGTGGCGGCGACGATCCTGCTGGCCGTGGACCTGCCGAGGGACGCGGAGATCAACGACCTGACGGTCCGCCCGGGCCGCTGACGGCTGACGGCCGTGGGGGTTCGCGCCCCTGAGGGCTCCGCCCCCGGACCCCCGGCCTATGCCCACCCACCACCCGTCTCGGTGGGTTCAGAGGTCACCCTTTCAACCCACCGAGACGGGTGGTGGGTGGGCGAAGGCCGGGGGTCTGGGGGGCGGAGCCCCCTGGTACGGGGTCGAAGGGGCAGCGACCCTGGAGGATGGGACGGGTAGGGGCGGCGGGGGCGAGAAACCGCCCCGCACCGGAGCACCACCCCCCACCACCACCTACGTAGGCTTCTGCACGTGACCGCAACCTTCAGCTTCGCCCCCGCCACCGGCATCGGCTCCCTCCCCGGCGGCGACGCCCTGGAGGCCGCCAGGACCGCCACCGGATCCTTCGACGACTTCCCGTTCCTGCCCGAGCTCCCCGCCCGCGGCCCCGGCGCGGACATGATCGGCCGGACCGCCGGGATGCTCGTCGAGCTGTACGCGCGCGTGGAGCCCAGTGGCTGGCGGCTCGGCGACCACCCGGGACGGGACACCAGGCGAGCCCGGTCGTGGCTCGTCCAGGACCTCGACGCACTGGAGGAGTTCACCCAGGGCTACGAGGGGCAGCTGAAGGTGCAGGCCGTCGGGCCGTGGACCCTCGCCGCGGCCCTCGAGATGAAGAACGGCGAGGCGGTCCTCTCCGACCCAGGCGCCTACCGCGACCTCGCCGGCTCGCTCACCGAGGGACTGCGCGAGCATCTCGCGGACGTGCGACGCCGCGTACCCGGCGCCCAGATCGTGCTGCAGCTCGACGAACCCTCCCTCATCGCCGTATTGCGCGGTCAGGTGAGGACGGCCAGCGGCTACCGCACCTACCGCGTCCCCGACCGCCAGGCCGTCGAGGCCACGCTCCGGGAGGTCATCGGGGTTCACGGCGGCGGGCCGGTCGTGGTCCACTCGTGCGCACCGGACGTCCCGTTCGCCCTGCTGCGCCGGGCGGGCGCGGCGGCCGTCTCCTTCGACTTCTCGCTTCTCACCGAGCGTGACGACGACGTGATCGGCGAGGCGGTGGAAGGCGGCACCCGGCTCTTCGCCGGTGTCGTGCCGGGCACGGACGGCTCGTTGTCAGACCCTGCCGGTAGCGTCATGGGTGTCAGGACGTTGTGGCGCAGGCTGGGGCTGCATCCGGGGCTTCTCGGGGAGGCGGTCACGGTGACGCCGTCGTGCGGACTCGCGGGGGCGTCCCCCGCGTATGCGCGCGAGGCCCTCGCCCACTGCGTCCGGGCGGCGAGGTCCCTCGCGGACAACCCAGAGTAACGGGAGGACAACACGGTGGCCGGCGAAGAGCAAGCGGAGACGACGGTGCCCGCCGAGGCACGGGAGAAGCACGCGCAGCTCGCTGAGCAGATCGAGGAGCACCGCTTCCGGTACTACGTGAAGGACGCTCCGGTCGTCAGCGACGCGGAGTTCGACAAGCTCCTGCGCACCCTCGAGGCGCTGGAGGAGGAGCACCACGAGCTGCGCACGCCGGACTCGCCGACCCAGAAGGTCGCGGGGGCGTACGCGACGGAGTTCACGGCGGTCCAGCACCGCTCCCGCATGCTCTCGCTCGACAACGCCTTCAGCGACGAGGAGCTCGCGGCCTGGGCCGAGCGCGTCGCCAAGGACGTCGGCGCGCCCGGCTACCACCTGCTGTGCGAGCTCAAGGTCGACGGGCTCGCCGTCAACCTGACGTATGAGCACGGCCGCCTCACGCGCGCGGCGACCCGAGGCGACGGCCGCACCGGCGAGGACATCACGCCCAACGTCCGTACGATCGCGGAGATCCCCGACCGTCTGACCGGCGACCGCGTCCCGGACCTGGTGGAGATCCGCGGCGAGGTCTACTTCCCGATGGAGAAGTTCGAGGAGCTCAACGCCCGCCTGGTCGAGGCGGGCGACAAGCCCTTCGCCAACCCGCGCAACGCGGCGGCCGGTTCACTGCGTCAGAAGGACCCGCGCGTCACCGCCACCCGCCCCCTCCACATGGTCGTGCACGGCATCGGAGCCCTGGAGGGCTTCGACGGCATGACCCGCCTCTCCCAGGGCTACGACCTGCTGAAGACCTGGGGCCTGCCCACGTCCCGCCACAACAAGGTGGTCGACGGCCTCGACGGCGTACGGGAGTTCATCGCGTACTACGGCGAGAACCGGCACTCCGTGGAGCACGAGATCGACGGGGTCGTGGTCAAGCTCGACGAGATCCCGCTCCAGGGCCGGCTGGGCTCCACCTCGCGCGCCCCGCGCTGGGCGATCGCATACAAATACGCGCCCGAAGAGGTGAACACCAAGCTCATCAACATCCGCGTGGGCGTGGGCCGTACGGGCCGGATCACTCCGTACGCCCAGGTCGAACCGGTCACCGTCGCGGGCTCCGAGGTGGAGTTCGCGACCCTGCACAACCAGGACGTCGTCAAGGCCAAGGGCGTGCTGATCGGCGACACCGTGGTGCTGCGCAAGGCAGGTGACGTCATCCCGGAGATCCTCGGCCCGGTCGTCGACCTGCGCGACGGCAGCGAGGAGCCCTTCGTCATGCCGTCGAAGTGCCCTGAGTGCGACACACCGCTGAGGCCGATGAAGGAGGGCGACATCGACCTCCGCTGTCCGAACGCCCGCACCTGCCCCGCCCAGTTGCGCGAACGTCTGTTCTATCTCGCGGGCCGCAAGTCGCTGGACATCGAGCACTTCGGGTACGTCGCCGCCGCGGCCCTCACCAAGCCGCTGGAGCCCGCCGAGCCGCCGCTGTCCGACGAGGGCGACCTGTTCGACCTCACCATCGAGCGGCTGCTGCCCATCAAGGCGTACGTCCTCGACCAGGACAGCGGCCTGCCCAAGCGTGACCCGAAGACCGGCGAGGAGAAGGTCGCCACCGTCTTCGCCAACCAGCAGGGCGAGCCGAGGAAGAACGCGCTCGCCATGCTGGAGAACATCGCGGCCGCGAAGCAGCGCCCGCTCGCCCGCGTCCTCACCGGCCTGTCGATCCGTCACGTGGGCCCGGTCGCCGCCGAGGCGCTGGCCCGCGAGTTCCGCTCCGTCGACCGCATCGAGCAGGCCTCCGAGGAGGAGCTCGCGAACACCGACGGCGTCGGCCCGATCATCGCGAAATCACTCAAAGAGTGGTTCTCCGAGGAGTGGCACCAGGAGATCCTGCGCAAGTGGAAGGCCGCCGGCGTCCGGATGGAGGAGGAGGGCTCCGGCGAGGACGAGGGCCCTCGTCCGCTCGCAGGGCTCACCGTCGTCGTGACCGGCACACTCGAACGCTTCACCCGCGATGGCGCCAAGGAGGCGTTGCAAATTCTTGGCGCGAAAGTGACCGGTTCTGTTTCGAAGAAGACGTCTTTCGTCGTAGTGGGTGACAATCCAGGTTCGAAGTACGACAAGGCGATGCAGCTCAAGGTGCCCGTGCTGAACGAGGACGGCTTCGACGTCCTGCTGGAACAGGGACCGGAGGCGGCGGCGGAAGTCGCCCTTCCGGCTCAGGAGTAGCGAGGAGCAGCGGTTGAAGGCCACCCGATCGGCGCATACCAGATGCATACGGGTGGCCGGGGCGCATTCGGGCAACCGTCGACGACCGGTGCCCGTGGAAGCCTTCTGCGGCCTACTGTTGAGATGTGCGCCTGCCGTGCCCAGCTGCGGTCGGGGCATCCCTTTGCTCTTGAAGAGTCATGAAGAGCACGGGGAAGGGTTTTCCAACGCGGCACCGTCGAGTGTTGTCGGGCATCGGGCCGCGTGGCGTGGGCACCGCCGGCTGTGAGAGGGACGGGAATGGAACCGAGCGAGAGCGCCGCCCCGGACTCACGGCTGCGCCTGCGCCGGATGGTCGGCGCATGGCGAGAGGGCATGCGGAGCGGGCGGCCCGCGGAGCGTCCCGGCGCGGAGGGGCGCCCTGCCGGACACTACCCGGCCGGACCCTACACGCAGACCGACGGCCCCAGCCCCTCACAGCACGCCGGCGAACACACATCCGGGCAGCGGGACGCCGATGGGGAACGGCACCTGGCGTGGCCCGCGCTGCCCACGGCGGTCGTCGCGGCGGCCGGGTTCGTGCTGGGCGCCGGCTTCTACCGGGCCTTCACCGACGGCCACGCGCTCTTCCCGTCCGGCACCGTCGGCTGGTCGCTGGCCGTGCTGACCGGCGTCATCGTCGGCCACCTGGTCGCACTCGGCCGGGCCCGCTGGTGGGGCGGCACCGGATCCGGCGCCGCCCTCACCCTCGCCGTCCTGCTGCTCTACGGCTGGGTGCCGTCCGGAATGGTCAGCCTCACCGTCGTCCTGCTGGTCGGCGTGGCCCGCCGCGGACGCTGGCGCGAGGGCGTCCTGCACGGCGCGGTGGACATCCTCGGCATCGGCGCCGGAGCGCTGGTGCTGGGCGCGTTCGGCCGGGTGCCGTCCGTCGAGCACCCCTGGGACCCCGAGACCTGGACCCTCTACACCGCCCCCGAGGTGGTGCTGGTCGCGGTCGCCTACCTCGCGGTCACCCGCACCCTGGGCTGGTACCTGAACGCCCCGCGCTCGGGCGGACTGCCCACCGTCGCCCGCACCGCCCTGGTCAGGCAGGGCCTGGTCGCGGTCGCGCTGCTCGGTATCGCCCCCCTGGTCTGCGTGGTCGCCAGCGCCAAGCCCATCCTGCTGCCGATGTTCGCCATTCCCCTCGTCGCCCTCGACTCCACCCTGTGGATAGCCCGGGCCCGGGCGGAGGAGCAGCTGCGCGATCCGCTGACCGGGCTTCCCAACCGCCAGTGGCTGCTGGAACGCATCTGGACGGCCCTGGACGAGGCCGAACGCATCGGCGCCCGCTCCGCCCTGATGCTGATCGACCTGGACCGCTTCCGGTCGGTCAACGACACACTGGGTCACCTCGCCGGTGACCGGCTGCTCCTCCAGATAGCCGACCGGCTCCGGCTGGCTCTGCCGCGCGGTGCGGAGGCCGCCCGGCTCGGCGGCGACGAGTTCGCCGTCTTACTGCCGGTCGCCGACTCCACGACCTCCGCGACCCGGGTCGCCCGCGGCCTCGTCGCCGCCCTCAGCTCCCCGCTCGACCTCGACGGCCTCACCCTCGTCCTGGAGGCCAGCGCCGGAGTCGCCGTCTTCCCGGACCACGCCCTGGACGCCGAGGGGCTGCTGCGCCGGGCGGACGTCGCGATGTACCAGGCGAAGCGGGACCGTACGGGCGTCGAGGTCTACGAGTCCAAGCGGGACTCCAACACCCCGGACCGGCTCGGACTGCTGGGCGATCTGCGCCGGGCCCTCGACGCGCGCGAGGTCGAACTGCACTACCAGCCCAAGGTCCGCTTCGACGGACAGGTGGCCGGACTCGAAGCCCTGGTCCGCTGGGTGCACCCCGAGCGTGGCAAGGTCCCGCCGGACGAGTTCATCGCCATCGCCGAGTCGTCCGGCCTGATGCCCCACCTCACCGAGTACGTGCTGGACACGGCCCTCGCCCAGGTCGCCGAGTGGCGCTCACAGGGGCTGTTCGTCCCGGTCGCGGTCAACGTCTCCCCGCGCGACGTCCACACGCCCGGCTTCGCGGGCTCGGTGGCCGCCCGGCTGGCCCGACACGGCGTCCCGGCGGGAGCGCTCCAACTGGAGATAACGGAACACGTCCTCCTGGAGGACCCGCAGCGCGCCGCCGACACCCTCGCCGCGCTGACCGGCCACGGCGTGAAGATGTCCCTGGACGACTTCGGCACCGGCTACTCCTCGCTGGTCCACCTGCGCCGGCTCCCCGTCAGCGAACTGAAGATCGACCGCTCGTTCGTCGCCCGGCTGGCCGTCGACACCGAGGACGCGGAGATCGTGCGCTGCACCGTCGACCTCGCGCACTCCCTGGGCCTGCTCGTCGTCGCGGAGGGCGTCGAGGACGACGAGACCTGGGAGCGGCTGCGGGACATGGGCTGTGACGCCGTACAGGGCTGGCTGGTCGCGGCCGCGATGCCGCCGGGGGAGACGACGGCGTGGCTGCGGGCGCGGGGGTCGCGGGGGTGGCAGCGGCCGCGGGCGGCGTTGCCGGCCGCGGAGTAGCTTCTTGAGCACCCTCGGCGGCCACAGGAAGTCGGCGGCAGACGGCGGGTGACGAGCGCTCGCGTAACCGTTTAACGGCCACAGGCCGCCGCCGCATAGGATTGGCCCCAAACCACACTCACTCACCCCTGAGGATCGCTGCATGCCTGGCATCACGCGCGAGGAGGTCGCCCACCTCGCCCGGCTGGCGCGTCTGGAGCTGAAGCCCGAAGAGCTCGAGCACTTCGCGGGACAGCTGGACGACATCATCGGCGCGGTCGCCCGCGTCAGTGAGGTCGCCGACCAAGACGTACCGCCGACCTCGCACCCGCTCCCGCTGACGAACGTCATGCGCGCGGACGAGGTCCGTCCGTCGCTCACCCCCGAGCAGGCGCTCTCCGGCGCCCCGGCCCAGGAGCAGCAGCGTTTCAAGGTGCCGCAGATCCTGGGGGAGGACTAACCGCCATGACGGACAACGTCACCATCATCAAGCTCACGGCCGCCGAGACCGCCGCGAAGATCGCCTCCGGCGAGCTCACCGCGGTCGAGGTCACCGAGGCCCACCTGGCCCGCATCGAGGCCGTCGACGAGAAGGTGCACGCCTTCCTGCACGTCGACCGCGAGGGCGCTCTCGCCCAGGCGCGTGCCGTCGACGAGAAGCGGGCCAGGGGGGAGAAGCTCGGTCCGCTGGCCGGCGTTCCCCTCGCGCTCAAGGACATCTTCACCACCGAGGGCATCCCGACGACCGTCGGCTCGAAGATCCTCGAGGGCTGGATCCCGCCGTACGACGCGACCGTCACGAAGAAGCTGAAGGCCGCCGACGTCGTCATCCTCGGCAAGACCAACATGGACGAGTTCGCCATGGGGTCGTCGACGGAGAACAGCGCCTACGGCCCGACCGGCAACCCCTGGGACCTCACCAGGATCCCCGGCGGCTCCGGCGGCGGTTCCTCCGCCGCGCTCGCCTCCTTCCAGGCCCCGCTGGCCATCGGCACCGACACCGGCGGCTCCATCCGCCAGCCGGCCGCCGTCACCGGCACGGTCGGCGTGAAGCCGACGTACGGGGCGGTCTCCCGCTACGGCATGGTCGCCTTCTCCTCCTCCCTCGACCAGGGCGGCCCCTGCGCCCGTACGGTCCTGGACGCGGCCCTCCTGCACGAGGTCATCGCCGGGCACGACCCGCTCGACTCCACCTCCATCGACGCCCCGGTCCCGCCGGTCGTCGAGGCCGCCCGCAACGGCAGCGTCGAGGGCATGCGCGTCGGCGTGGTCAAGCAGTTCCGCGGCGAGGGCTACCAGGCCGGCGTCATCCAGCGGTTCGACGAGTCCGTCGCCCTCCTCAAGGAGCTGGGCGCCGAGATCGTCGAGCTGGACTGCCCGTCCTTCGACCTCGCCCTGTCGGCGTACTACCTCATCGCGCCCTCCGAGTGCTCGTCCAACCTGGCCCGCTTCGACGGCCTGCGCTACGGCCTGCGGACCGGCGACGACGGCACCCACTCGGCCGAGGAGGTCACCTCCCTCACCCGTGAGGCGGGCTTCGGCCCCGAGGTCAAGCGCCGCATCATGCTCGGCACCTACGCCCTGTCGAGCGGCTACTACGACGCGTACTACGGCAGCGCCCAGAAGGTCCGTACGCTCATCACCCGCGACTTCGAGAAGGCCTTCGAGCAGGTCGACGTGATCGTCTCGCCGACCACGCCGACCACCGCCTTCCCGATCGGCGAGCGCGCCGACGACCCGATGGCGATGTACCTCGCGGACCTGTGCACCATCCCGACCAACCTGGCGGGCAACGCGGCCATGTCGCTGCCCTGCGGTCTCGCCCCGGAGGACAACCTTCCGGTCGGGCTGCAGATCATCGCCCCCGCGCTGAAGGACGAGCGGCTTTACAAGGTCGGCGCCGCCGTCGAGGCCGCCTTCGTGGAAAGGTGGGGTCACCCGTTGATCGAGGAGGCTCCGTCGCTGTGAGTGCACTGACCAAGGCCAAGGGCTTCAAGAAGTCCAAGTCCGGTACGTACCTGTCCATCGCCGGGACCGCGTTCGGCGCGTTCGGCGTCGCCAAGCGGCTGAAGAAGGCCCGCGCCGACAAGGACACCCTGGTCCTGATCGACGCCACCGTGTCCGCCGTCGCCATCGTCACCAGTCTCGCCATCCTCTACCGCGAGCTGAAGCGGCTGGGCGACGACGACGTCCTGCTGGGCTGAGAGGGAAGTTTCACCGTGACCACCACGACCGACCTGGAGTCGTACGAGGACGCGCTGGCGTCGTACGACCCCGTCATGGGCCTCGAGGTCCATGTCGAACTCGGCACCAGGACGAAGATGTTCTGCGGCTGTTCGACCGAGCTGGGCGCCGAGCCCAACTCGCAGACCTGCCCCACCTGCCTCGGCATGCCCGGCTCGCTGCCGGTCGTCAACGCGACCGGTGTCGAGTCCGCGATCAGGATCGGTCTCGCGCTGAACTGCGAGATCGCCGAGTGGTGCCGCTTCGCCCGGAAGAACTACTTCTATCCGGACATGCCGAAGAACTTCCAGACCTCCCAGTACGACGAGCCGATCGCCTTCAACGGCTACCTCGACGTACAGCTGGAGGACGGCGAGACCTTCCGCGTGGAGATCGAGCGCGCCCACATGGAGGAGGACACCGGCAAGTCGATGCACGTCGGTGGCGCGACGGGCCGTATCCACGGCGCCTCGCACTCGCTCCTGGACTACAACCGCGCCGGCATCCCGCTCATCGAGATCGTCACCAAGCCGATCGAAGGCGCGGGCGAGCGTGCTCCCGAGGTGGCGAAGGCTTACGTCCGTGAGCTGCGTGAGGTCATCAAGGCGCTCGGCGTCTCCGAGGCCCGGATGGAAATGGGCCAGATGCGCTGCGACGTGAACCTGTCGCTGCGCCCGCACGGCCGGGAGAAGTTCGGCACGCGGTCAGAGACGAAGAACGTCAACTCGCTGCGGTCGGTGGAGCGGGCGGCCCGCTTCGAGATCCAGCGGCACGCTGCCGTGCTGAACAGCGGCGGGACGATCATCCAGGAGACCCGGCACTTCCACGAGGACACGGGGTCGACGACCTCGGGCCGCGTCAAGGAGGAGGCCGAGGACTACCGGTACTTCCCCGAGCCGGACCTGGTGCCGGTGGCCCCCTCGCGCGAGTGGGTCGAGGAGATCCGGTCGGGTCTGCCCGAGCTGCCGCTGGTCCGCCGCAACCGCCTGCGCGAGGAGTGGGGCATCAGCGGCACCGAGATGCAGGCGATCCTCAACGCCGGTGCGCTGGAGCCGATCGTCGCGACCATCGAGGCCGGTGCCGACGCGGCCTCCGCCCGCAAGTGGTGGATGGGTGAGCTGGCCCGCAGCGCCAACGAGTCGGGTCGCTCGCTCGACGAGCTGGCGATCACGCCGGAGCAGGTCGCCCGCGTCAGCAAGCTGGTCTCCTCCGGCGACCTGAACGACAAGCTGGCCCGTCAGGTCATCGAAGGCGTCCTCGCGGGCGAAGGCACCCCGGACGAGGTCGTCGACAAGCGCGGTCTGAAGGTCGTCTCCGACGAGGGCGCTCTCACCACCGCCGTGGAGGAGGCCATCGCCGGCAACCCGGGCGTCGCGGACAAGATCCGCGGCGGCAAGGTGGCCGCGGCCGGTGCCCTGGTGGGCGCGGTCATGAAGGCCACGCGCGGGCAGGCGGACGCGGCTCGGGTCAAGGAACTGATTCTGGAGAAGCTGGGCGTCAGCGAGGGCTGAGTCCCTCGTCGGCCCCCTGGCAGTGAGCACCGGGGGGACGCATCGGCCGCGATGCGTCCCCCCGGTGTGTCATTCACCGGCGTGTCGACCGGCGTTCCTCACCGACGGCGGCCGACCACGCGCGCGAAGCCCAGTGCGCGGCCCTCGTCGGCGTGCAGCAGCTCCACCGACTCACGGGCCATGCCCGCCATGAACTCGCTCGGGCTCTCCTCGGCGCACACCTCGCTCCACAGCAGCCAGTCCTTCCAGCCGTCCTCCAGCCAGTCGGCGGTCTCGACCTCCACGGTCCCGCTGCGGGTCCAGTGGCGGCGCCACCAGGCGGGCGTGTGGAAGGCCCAGAAGCCGGGGTCCCAGAACGGCTTCAGGTGCTCCGGCGGCTCGGCGCCCGCCGGCTCCTCCCGCAGCGCGGGCACGACGACACCGATCCGCCCGCCCGGCTTCAACAGCCGGGCCAGCGTGGGCAGATAGAGGTCGTTGGTGCCGAAGTACTGGTAGGCGTCGATGCTCACGATCGCGTCGAAGCCGCCCTCGGCGAACGGCAGGTCGTGCGCCTCGGCGTGCACGGGCAGCACACGGTCGGCGAAACCGGCCTCGGCGATCCGCCGGGCGTTCTCGTCGGGCGCGACCCACAGATCGGCCGCGGTGACCTGGGCGTCGTACTCCCTGGCCAGGAAGACCGAGGTCATGGCCCGGCCGCAGCCCAGATCGAGGACGCGGGCGCCGGGGCGCAGGGCGTCCAGGCCGAGAGCGGGCGCGAGCCACTCCAGCAGCCACAGCGCGTGCGGGCCCATCTGGTTCTCGATGGTCCAGCGGACGTCGTAGCCGTTGCTGCGCGGGTAGCGGGCGCTGCTGAGCCGCTTGGCGAGGTCCTCATTCGAGGACTTCTGGGTGTTGTCTGGCATCGGTGAACGGGCTCCTTGAGTCCGGGGAAGCGGAAAGGGATACGGAGGAGCTCGGTCGGACGCTCAAACAACGCACCTGCTCAGGCCGGCGGCGAGGGGCCGCGAGGACGAGGGACCCGCGGAAGCTAGCAGTCGGCCGCCAGGCCCCGCATCCGGGTTTCCCGGCGGGACGCGCTACGCTCGCCCGCCATGAGCGGACGCGGTGATTCCGAGATGCCCGACGTCGGAGACCCGGCCGAGGACGCCCGGCGGGCACGCTGGACGGCGGCGGCGACGGGGGCGGTGCTGACGCTCGCGGGCCTCGCCGCGTCGACGCTACGCCTGACCGGTTCCGCACCCACGCTGGTCCCGGCCGCCTACGCTTTCGGCGCGGCCGTGTGCGGGCTGGCGTCGGTCCTCGGGTCCCGGGGGCGCACCCGGCGGGCCCTGTGGCTGCTGGTCGGCGGTGTGATGGTGATGGCGCTGGGCGACCAGTTCGACTGAGGTGACAGACTGCCCGTTACTGTCCTGTGATCTGCCTCCCACTCCTGTGAACAAGCCCACGAACGAGGCAAACGATCACTTTCGCCTGCAAGAGTGGTCCTCACATTGCTCATGCGTTCTTTGCGGGCCGTTCACATCATGTAATCGAATGACGTCTTATGAACGACTGTTCCCGGTCAAAGATCCACAAATAACCCCCCGGGAGCACGTTCGTGGCAGCCCTCGCACGCTGGTGTGTCCAACGACGCCTCGTCGTCGTTCTCCTGTGGCTCCTCGCCCTCGGCGGAGTGAGCACAGCCGCCGCCGTCGCGGGCTCCGCCTACTCGAACGACTACGAGGTCCCCGGCACCGAATCGGGCCGCGCCACCCAACTGCTGCGCGACGGCTTCCCGGACCTCGGCGGCGACAGCGACACCGTGGTCTGGCACACCACGTCCGGCACCGTCCGCGCCGCCGACGTCGAACAGGTCATGACCCGCACCCTGGACCGGATCGAGGCCCTGCCCGGCGTGGCCGACGTGTCCGGCCCCTACGCCGAGCAGGGCGCCGCCCGGATCAGCGCGGACGGACACACCGCGTACGCCACGGTCACCTTCGACGATCCGGCCGAGACCATCGACCAGGGCGAGGCACAGGCCGTCGTCAGCGCCGCCGAGGACGCCGAGACCGACGGGCTCCAGGTGGAGCTGGGCGGCAGCGCCATCGGGCTCACCGAATCGTCCGGCGGCCACCTCGCCGAGGTGGTCGGCGTGGTCGTCGCCGCGGTCGTCCTGTTCCTCGCCTTCGGCTCGCTCGCCGCCTCGCTGCTGCCCATCGCCACCGCGCTGGTCAGCGTGGGCACGGCGTACGCCGGGATCGGGCTGCTCGGGCACGTGATGACCGTCGCCGACTTCGCGCCCATGCTCGGGATGCTGATCGGGCTCGGGGTCGGCATCGACTACGCGCTGTTCATCGTCACCAGACACCGGCGCGGCCTCAAACGCGGACTGTCCGTGACGGAGGCGGTCACCAACGCCGTCGCCACCACCGGACGCGCGGTGGTCTTCGCGGGTGCCACCGTTTGCATCGCCCTGCTGGGGATGCTGATCCTGCGGCTCGGCTTCCTCAACGGCGTCGCGATCGCCGCCTCGCTGACCGTCGTCCTGACGGTCGCCGCCTCCGTGACCCTGCTGCCCGCCCTGCTGTCCTTCATCGGCATGCGTGCCCTCAGCCGACGCGAGCGGCGCCACCTCGCGGAACACGGGCCCCAGCCCGAGCTGCCGACCGGGCTCGCCGCCCGCTGGTCGGCGTTCGTGGAGCGCCACCCCAAGCTGCTCGGCGCGCTCGCCCTGGCCGTGATCACGGTCCTCGCCCTGCCCACCTTCGGACTCCGCCTGGGCACCTCCGACCAGGGCAACAACCCGCAGGCGTCGACCACACGCCAGGCCTACGACCTCCTCGCCGACGGCTTCGGACCCGGCGTGAACGGCCCCCTCACCCTCGTCACCCACGTCGGCGGTGCCGAGGACAAGCTCGCCCTCGACAACCTCGACGCGACGATCCGCTCCACCGAGGGCGTCGCGTCGGTGACACCGGTGACGTACGACACCGGCGGCGACACCGCGTACTTCACGCTCGTCCCCGAGTCGTCGCCGCAGTCCCAGCGCACCAGCGACCTCGTCGACCGGCTGCGCACCGAGGTCCTGCCGCGCGCCGAGAAGGGCACCGCCCTCGACGTGCAGGTCGGCGGGGTGACAGCCGGCTACGATGACTTCGCCGACGTCATCGTCGGCAAGCTGCCCCTGTTCGTCGGCGTCGTCATCGGCCTCGGCTGTCTGCTGCTCCTGCTCGCCTTCCGGTCCGTCGGCATACCGCTGAAGGCCGCCGCGATGAACGTCGCCGCCGTCGCCGCCGCCTTCGGTGTCGTCGTCGCGATCTTCCAGTGGGGCTGGGGGAGCGAACTGCTCGGGCTCGGCCGGGCGGGGCCGATCGAGCCCTTCCTCCCCGTGATCATGGTGTCCGTCCTCTTCGGGCTCTCCATGGACTACCAGGTCTTCCTGGTCAGCCGGATGTACGAGGAGTGGCTGGAGACCGGCGACAACCGGCGGGCCGTCCGCGTCGGCCTCGCCGAGACCAGCCGGGTGATCAACTCCGCCGCGGTCATCATGATCTCCGTCTTCCTCGCCTTCGTGCTCAGCGGCGACCGCGTGATCGCCATGTTCGGCATCGCGCTCGCCGCCGCCGTCGCCCTCGACGCCTTCGTGCTCCGTACGCTGCTGGTGCCGGCCCTCATGCACCTGCTCGGCGGCGCCAACTGGTGGCTGCCGCGCTGGCTGGACCGCCGTATGCCCCGCCTCAGCATCGAACCGCCCGAGTGCCGTGCCGCCCATGAAAGGCTGGCCGCCGCGACGGACGCCGAGGCGGCGGACGTACTGGCGAAGGGGCGGGAAAAAGAGGATGTACGCGATATCCCTGGGTGACGACGGAGCCGAGCTGCGTCCCCTGGAGCCGTGGCACGCCGAGGAGTTCCTGGCGCACCTGGACCGGGGGCGCGAGTTCATCGGACAGTTCATCGCCTTCGGTTCCCAGGCGACGGACGTGGACTCCGCGCGCGAGACGCTCCAGCGGTACGCCGACATGCGCGCCGCCGACACCGGATCCCTGCACGGCCTGTGGCTGAACGGGCAGCTCGTGGGAGGTGTGCTCTTCCTGAACTTCCACGCCGACACCGGCAACTGCGAGGTCGGCTGCTGGCTGGAGCCCGCCGGCACCGGACGCGGCCTGGTCACCCGGGCGATGCGGGTCCTCATCGACTTCGCGATCGAGCAGCGCGGTATCCACCGCGTCGAGTGGATCGCCGCCGCGGGGAACACACCCAGCCTGAACGTGGCCCGGCGGCTGGGGATGACCCTGGAGGGAGTCCGGCGCGAGACGCACCCCTATCGTGGGGTGCGGCACGACCTCGAGGTGTGGTCCGTTCTCGCGCCCGAGTGGCGGGACGCACGCGCGCGTACCGCCCACAGCCAACGTTAAGAAACCTCTCAGACAGGATCCGTACGGTGCCGGACATGGGAACCAAGACAGCTGACGAGACCGGTGCCACGACGGGTGCCGAGACCACGACCGACGAGGAGAAGACGGGCGCCACCGACCTCACCAAGACCGACGAGGTGACGAAGACCGAGGCCGCCGCCGAGGCCGATGCCGGCACCGACGCCGACGACCTGGACGAGGAGCTCGAGCCGGTCGTGGCGGAAGGCCCGACGGGCGTGGGTCAGGGTGCCGGTGCCGTCGTCTCCGCCGCGCTCGGCGTCGTCTCGCTCACCGGCGGCTGGATCTCCACCATCGCCGCCGCCCGCGAGACCCTCATCGGCCAGCTGGGGACCTCGTCCACCGCGAACGTCGCCACGCAGGTCAAGGAGGTGTACGGCGACGCCTGGAAGACCACCGCGCTGTGGGCCGGCCTGTTCGCCCTCGCCGCGCTGATCGTCGGTGCCGTGGTCCTCGCCCGCCCCGCCTTCGGGACGCCCGGAAAGCCGCAGGCCGTGTGGATCAAGTCGGTCGCCTGGGGCGGTGTCGCGCTCGGCGTCATCGGCCTGCTCCTGGCCGTCCTGAAGTACACGGACTTCCTGCTGGGACTGCCGTCGGCGAGCTGACACACCGCGTGACCCGAGGGGTCTTAGGAATGCCGTGAGCGTCTTACGGCCCTCCTAAGGCCCCTCACGCACGTCTAAGGCCCTGCCCGCCGCCGAAGATGCGGAACTCTCCCGATGTGGCGGACCCGCCTGGGAGACGAAGGTGGAGACATCGCAGCAAGCGAAGCCGAAACCGGCGCCTCACCAGGACACAGGGGGACACACCATGTACGAGTACGAGATCGTCCGGCTCCGCTCCGCCGAACTGATCCGCAGGGCCGAGCGCGAGCGCCTGGCCCGGGAGGCCGTCCGCGGCCGCCGCGCCGCCCGCCGCGAGGCGGCCGAACGCGCCGCCGAGGGCGAGGTGCATACCGGCCGCCCCCGCAGGCACCGGTTCCCGCGCACGGCATGACCGCCGGGGCGGGGGACGGTCTCCCCGCGAAAACCGGTGCCGCACTGTCGGACCCGCGTGCGATGCTCGGGCCCGTGGAGACCAGGTCCGTCAGTCCGGTGTTCGTCGGTCGCACCGATGAGCTGGACACGCTGAACGACGCGCTCGCCCGCGCTGCCGCGGGCGAGCCGCAGGCGTTACTGCTCGGGGGTGAGGCCGGCGTCGGCAAGACCCGCCTCGTCGAGGAGTTCGCCACCGCCGCCTGCCGGGGCGGTGCCGTCGTCGCGCTCGGCGGCTGTGTCGAGATCGGCGCCGACGGGCTGCCGTTCGCCCCCTTCTCCACCGCCCTGCGGGCCCTGCGCCGCGAACTGCCCGACGAACTGGCCGCCGCGGCCGCCGGACAGGAGGAGGAACTCGCCCGGCTGCTGCCCGAACTCGGCGAGCTCGCCCCCGGCCGGCACGACGAGGAGGGCATGGCCCGCCTCTTCGAACTCACCGCCCGCCTCCTGGAGCGCGTCGCCACCGACCGCACGGTCGTCGTCGCCCTGGAGGACCTGCACTGGGCCGACGCCTCCACCCGCCACCTCCTCGCCTACCTCTTCCGCACCCTGCGCACCGGCCGCCTCGTCGTCCTCGCCACCTACCGCGCCGACGACATCCACCGCCGCCACCCGCTGCGCCCCCTGCTCGCCGAACTCGACCGGCTGCGCACCGTCCACCGCATCGAACTGGGCCGCTTCAACCGCGCCGAGGTCGGCCGCCAGATCGCCGGCATCCTCGCCCACGAACCCGACCCGGCCCAGGTCGACGACATCTTCGAACGCTCCGACGGCAACGCCTTCTTCGTCGAGGAACTCGCCGTCGCCGCCCACGAGGGCTGCCGCACCGGTCTCACCGACTCCCTGCGCGACCTGCTCCTGGTCCGCGTCGAGAGCCTGCCCGACAGCGCCCAGCGGGTCGCCCGGATCGTCGCCGAGGGCGGCTCCACCGTCGAGTACCGGCTGATCGCCGCCGTCGCCCGGCTCGCCGAGGACGACCTCATCGAGGCGCTCAGGGCCGCCGTCAACGCCAACCTGCTGCTCGCCGCACCCGACGGCGACGGCTACCGCTTCCGCCACTCCCTGGTCCGCGAGGCCGTCGCCGACGACCTGCTGCCCGGCGAACGCTCCCGCCTGAACCGCCGCTACGCGGAAGCCCTGGAGGCCGACCCCACGCTCGTCCCCGCCGGTGAACGCGTGATGCGCCTGGCCAGCTACTGGTACCACGCCCACGACCCCGCCAAGGCTCTGCCCGCCGTCCTGGACGCCTCCGTCACCGCCCGCCGCCGGCACGCCTACTCCGAACAACTGCGGCTGCTGGAACGCGCGATGGAACTGTGGGACGCCACCCCCGAAGAGGTCCGCGGCAGGCTCCGGCCCACCGACTACACCGAGATCCACGCTCCCGCACTGCCCGGAAGGCGCGGGGGGACCTCCGGCGGCTGCGACCCGGCCGCCGTCCCGCTGCACTACCTCGACCTGATGGCCGAGGCCGCGGTCGCCGGACGGCTGTGCTCGGAACGCGAACGCGCCCTGAAGATCACCAAGCGGGCGCTGCGGCTGCTGGAGGACGAGGACGACCCGCTGCGCGCCGCCTGGTTCTGGACCCAGCGCTCGCGTCTGATCCAGGCGCTGTCCCGCGGCGACGGCTGGGCCGAACTGGCCACCGCACAGGATCTGGTACGCGGTCTGCCGCCGTCGGAGGTGCACGCCGAGGTCCTCGCCAACGTCGCCAACTGGTCCATGGTGCACGCCCCGGGACCCGACGCCTTCACGGCCGCCGAACGCGCCGTGGAGTACGCGCGCATGGTCGGCGTCCGCGAGACCGAGATGAACGCCCGCCTCACACTCGGCGGGCTCATGGTCGAGGCCGGTGACGTCGAGGCGGGTCTCGCCGAGATGTCCGAGGTCAAACAGCGGACCGTCGAGTACGGCATCTCCGCCATCGCGGCCCGCGCCTATGTGAACCTGCCCGACGCCCTCGAATCCGTCGGCCGCTCCACGCAGGCCGTTCCGATCCTGGAGGAAGGCCTCGCCTACTCCCAGAAGTTCGGGCTGCTGGACTCCGAGGCCTGGATCTGGGGGAACTACGCCGAGACCCTGTACTCCCTGGGCCGCTGGGACCGCGCCGCCGAAGCGGGAACCAAGGCCGAACGCGTCGGCCAGAGCGCGAAGCCCCGTGGCTTCCACGCCACCCTCCGCGCCGAACTCGCCCTGGCCGCAGGAGAGCTGACCGCCGCCGCCGGCCATCTGGCCGCCGCGCGCGGCCACTTCGGCAACCACGACCGCGCACCCCAGCACGAGCTGCCCCTGGTCCGCATCGCGATCGGCATCGCCGCGGGCGAGGGCCGCCTCCTGGACGCCCGCGCCGAACTCGCACGCGCCATGGACGCCGGCTTCCCACCCGCCACCCAGCGCTACGTCTGGCGGATGCTGCTCAGCGCGGCCGCCGCGGAGGCCGACGCCCGCGCCCTGCCCGCCGCCGGCCCCGGCCGCCCCGAGATCCTCGAACGCATCCGCACCACGGCCAAGTCCCTGCCCACTCACGTCCCCGTCTGGCAGGCCTACGAACGCTGGGTCCGCGCCGAAGTGCTCCGAGCCGAGGGCGGTGCCTGCGCGGACACCTGGACGGAGGTGGTCACCGCCTTCGAGGTCCTGGAACGCCCCTACGACCTCGCCCGCGTCCGCCACCGCCTGGCCGAGGCCCTGCTGCTGTCGGAGGAGGGCGCCGACCACCGCGACGGCGCGACGGAACTTCTCCGCCTGGCCCACGCCGTCGCCTGCCACCTCGGCGCCCGCCCGCTCGCCGACTCCGTCATGCTCCTCGCCCAACGCGCCCGCCTCCCCCTGAACCGGTCCTCCGAGCAGGCGCCCGCCGCCGACCCGGCCGACACCCTCGGCCTCACCGGCAGGGAACGCGACGTCCTGCGGCTGGTCTCCGCGGGCCGCACCAACCGACAGATAGCCGAGGTGCTCTTCATCTCCCCGAAGACGGCCAGCGTGCATGTCTCGAACATCCTGGCCAAGCTCGGTGTCTCCGGCCGCGGCGAGGCGGCGGCGGTGGCGCATCGGCTGGGGCTGTTCCCGTCCGAGAAAACGCTCACGATGCGGACGGCGCCCTGAGGCCTACGCTGGACAGGACACCGGCTGAGGGAGACTCCGTGTTCAACCCCTTCGAGGAACTGTTCGCCCCCGGCCGCAAACACACCCGCGACGAGCAGAAACGGCTGGAGCTCACCCGGGAGGACATCGGCGACGCCGACCCCGGACGCGGGCCGATAGACCTCACGTCCGGGAAAGTCGTCGTACGGCCGCCACAGCCGGACGAGGAAGACTCCTCCACGGACGACACAGGCCCTAGCTGACCTGTATCTCCAGGATCCGGTCGTCGCCCGCCTCCGGGTCACCCCGGCCGTCCGTGTTGCTGGTGACCAGCCACAGCTTGTCGCCGCCCGCCGCGACCACCGTCCGCAGCCGGCCGTACTCGCCTTCCAGGAACGCCTGCGGTTCGGCCGAGGCCTCCGTGCCCTTCAGGGGAACGCGCCACAGGCGCTGACCCTTGAGGCCCGCCATCCAGACGGAACCCTCCGCGTAGGCGACACCGCTGGGGGAGGCGTCGTCCGTGCCCCACTGGGCTGTCGGGTTGTGGTACTCGGAGCCGCCCGACTTGCCCTCCGCCTCCGGCCAGCCGTAGTTGTCGCCGGGCTTGATCGCATTCAGCTCGTCCCAGGTGTCCTGGCCGAACTCCGAGGCGAACAGTCGCTGCTTGTCGTCCCAGGCGAGGCCCTGCACATTGCGATGGCCGTACGAATACACCGGCGAGTCGGGGAACGGGTTGCCCGGAGCGGGCTCGCCCTCCGGGGTCATGCGCAGGATCTTGCCGCCGAGGGACTTGGTGTCCTGGGACAGACCGGTGTCACCGCTCTCGCCCGTGCCCGCGTACAGCATCTTGTCCGGCCCGAAGGCGATCCGGCCGCCGTTGTGGATCACGCCCTTGGGGATGCCCTTGAAGACCGTGTCCGGTGCGCCCAGCTGTTCGCCGGCCGGCTTCTCCTCGTCGTACAGCATGCGGACGATGCGGTTGTCGGAGGCCGAGGTGAAGTACGCGTACACCATGTGGTCCGAGGCGAAGTCCGGGGAGAGGGCGATGCCCAGCAGACCGCCCTCGCCGGCCGGGGACACCCCGGGCACCTCGCCCAGCTCGGTCTTCTTGCCCGTCTCCTCGTCGACCCGGGTGAGGGTGGCCTCGTCGCGGGAGGAGACCAGCAGGTCGCCGTCCGGGATCGGGGCCAGGCCCCAGGGGGTGCTCAGGCCCTCGGCGACGGTGCGGACGACCTTCACCGAGCCCTTGGCGGGAGGTGTGGGGTCGGCGGTCTGTTCCGCGGGCGACGACGACCCCGGTGTCGTACTGCTCGGTGGGGCGCTGTCACTGCCGCTGGACGATTCACCTCCGCTGTCGGAGGAGCAGCCGGCCGTCAGCACGAGCGCGGTCGCGGCCAATACGGCCGACACAGCTCGACGTTGCACGATCATGGTCCCTTCGACGGGGCGGTCTCGCGGCAGGTTCTCCTTGTCATACACCGCTCGCGCCTCACAGGTTCCCGATCACCGCAACCCGACCCCCGAAAACGCAAGGCGGTGAACCTCGATCCCTACTCCCAGGACCCCTGCGCCCCCGGCAGCTCCGCCACCTCGGCCAGGTCCCGGGCCGTCAGGCGCAGGGTCGCCGCCCCCGCGTTCTGCGTCACCCAGCGCTCCTGTTTGGAGCCCGGCACCGGGACCACGTGCCGTCCCTGCGCCAGCACCCAGGCCAGGGCCACCTGGGCGCAGGTGACCTCCTCGCCGTGGCGGCGGGCCACCCGGCGCAGGCCGGCCACGATCGGCTGGTTCGCGGCCATCATCTCCGCGGTGAAGCGGGGATGGCGGGCACGCACGTCGTCCGGCTCGAATCCCCCGCCGGGGGTGAGAGTGCCGGTCAGGTACCCGTTGCCGAGGGGCATCGCCGCGAGGAAGCCGATGCCGCGCGCCTCGCACCACGGCAGCAGGGACTCCTTCGACTCCGGCGACCACACCGACAGCTCGGCCTGCACCGCGCTCACCGGGAAGACCTGCTGGACGCGCTGCAACTGCCGGATCGTCGCGTCGTGCAACCGGGCCCCGGACCTGCGGCCGCCCCGCGCGCCCACCGCGCACAGCCCCAACGACCGTACCTTTCCGGCCTGGACGAGTTCCGCCATCGCACCCCAGGTCTCCTCGACGGGCACCTCGGGGTCCGCCCGGTGGAGCTGGTAGAGGTCGATGACGTCCGTCTGCAGGCGGCGCAGGGAGGCGTCGCAGGCACGCTTCACATAGCCGGGGCGGCCGTTGGCCACGATGTGCTGCTCGCCCACCAGCAGGCCGACCTTGGTCGACACGAAGGCGTCTCGGCGACGCTCCTTCAGTGCCCGCCCCAGCAGCAGCTCGTTGGTGAACGGGCCGTACATGTCCGCCGTGTCCAGGAGGGTCGAGCCCAGGTCCAGCGCCCGGTGCACGGCCCGCAGCGACTCGTCACCACGCTGCCGCGAACCGCTGTACGCCCAGCTCATCGGCATGCACCCGAGTCCGACGGCCCCCACCGTGAGCGCCGCCGCGCCGATCGTCCTGCGCTCCACCTGGCCGTGACCCTCCCTCTCCTGGTCCCCCAACCTAACCTCTGCGCCCGGTAGTGCCTGACATAGCCTCCTGACCATGACTGCAGACGTGTGGCTCCCCATTCCGCCGGAAGACATCGAAGGGCTCCCCGCAGGCCCGAACTACCGCTTCTGGAACGGTGGTGAGGACTTTCCCGCAGACCCGGCCGACTGCGCGTACTACGTCGTCCCCTACATGAAGCCCGTCGAGGTCGTCCTGCGGCCGGTGCCCCGCATGAGCTCGGTGCAGGTCGTGCAGACACTGTCGGCCGGCACCGACGCCATCGAACCGGGCCTCAAGTACCTGCCCGCCGGCGTGCGGTTGTGCAACGCGCGCGGGGTGCACGAAGCCAGCACCGCCGAGCTCGCCCTCACCCTGATCCTCGCCTCGCTGCGCGGCGTCCCCGACTTCGTGCGGGCCCAGGACAAGGGGGAGTGGCGCGGCGGGTTCCGGCCCGCGCTCGCCGACCGGAACGTCCTCATCGTGGGGTACGGCTCGATCGGATCAGCGATCGAGGACCGGCTCGTTCCCTTCGAGGTCGCGCGGGTGGCGCGCGTCGCGCGCTCCGAGCGCACCACGGCGCGCGGTCCGGTGCATCCGCTCACCGAACTTCCCGCCCTGCTCCCCGAGGCGGACGTGATCGTCCTCGCCACGCCCCTCACCGAGACCACCCGTCACCTGGTGAACGGCGACTTCCTGGCCCGCATGAAGGACGGTGCGCTGCTGGTCAACGTGGCCAGGGGCCCGGTCGTCGACACCAAGGCGCTGCTCGCCGAGCTGGAGAGCGGCCGTATCACCGCCGCCCTCGACGTCACCGACCCCGAACCGCTGCCCCCGGGGCACCCTCTGTGGCAGGCGCCCGGGGTGCTCGTCAGCCCGCACGTCGGAGGGCCCACCTCCGCGTTCCTGCCCCGCGCCAAGCGACTGCTGGTGGACCAGTTGAGCCGATTCGTGAACCGGGAGCCCCTGCGCAACGTGATCCTTACGACAGGCCCAACGGGCGCGTGACGCCTGCGAGATGAGCGCCGCGCGTACGCCCCGCACGACCGGCGCAACAAGCGTGTCATCCGTTTCCGGTACCCTCCGCAACCTCACGGACGCGGTCCGTGCTCGCATCGCCGCTGGTCGTCACGGAGCGTAGAGGAACTATGTCCCTGAGTGACGAGACTGGTGTATCGTCCCGACAGGGGCTGCGCCGCACCGTTCGGCGCTGGGGATGGACGTTTTGAGACTGTGAGGGGGGCGACGGGCGATGCACGGCCTATGGACGAGCGATCCGACGCGGCGGGGCCGTCGGCGGCGACCCTGGCACGCGGCTGCGCGCAGGCGCGGCCATCACGGGAGCCACGGCGGTCATCACGGTCAGCACGACGGTCATCACAGCCATCACCACCACAGCCATCACCACCGCAGGCACAGCAGCCGCAGGAGGCATGCGCACCCAGCGCACCGGGACCCCCGGGACCCTGGAGCGGCGCGGACCGGGAGGGCCCGGTGAGTTCGCCCCCGCCTTCCACGACCGCCCTTGACGGGGCGCGGCGGGCACAGCCCGCGCCGGGGGTGAGGCCGGCGGCCCGCCCACCGGCCCTCGGCCGCGCGTCGAGCACGGTCCGCCAACTCGCGCTGGCCCTGGTGTGCGCGGGATATGCCCTCGGTTCCGCGTTCGGCTGGGGGTCACGCCAACTCGCCCTGATCATGGGCGATTTCGGGCTGAGCGCCGCGGCGGGCGCCGCCGCGGTGTCCTGCTTCCTCTACGCCCGCAGGCGCCGCATCGTCTTCCGGCCCGCCTGGCTGCTCTTCGCCCTCTCCTCGGCGATGGCGGCCGTCGGCAACCTCATCTGGGGGTGGTACGAAGTCGTCCTGCAGCGGCCCGTGCCCAGCCCCAGCTCCGCTGATCTCTTCTTCCTGTGCTTCGCGCCGCCCGCGATCGTGGGACTGCTGGTGCTCGCCAAGCGGCCGGTGACCAAGGCGGGCTGGGTCTGCCTCGGCCTGGACGCGTGGCTGATCGGCGGCTCGCTGCTCACCCTGTCCTGGAGCCTGGCCCTCGCGCAGGCGGCGAAGTCCGAGGGGTCGAGCGTGGCGCACACCGCGCTGTCGCTCGCCTATCCGCTGCTCGACATCGCCCTGGTCAGCATGGTGCTCGCGCTGCACTTCCGGCGCTCGGCGGTGAACCGTACGGCGGTCAACACCGCGATCGGGGCGCTCGCCCTGACCGTGATGTGCGACGCGCTGTTCACCTCACCGCTGCTGCACCACACCTACCGCTCCGGGCAGCTGCTCGACGCGGGCTGGTTCGCCGGTTCGCTGCTGCTCGCCTACGCCCCCTGGGCGGCCCCGCGGCGCGGCCGGCCGGACCCCCTGAGGCAGCGCCCCGACCGGCGCCGGATGGAGGGGCACACGCGCGTGGTGCACGAACACCTGCCTGGACAGCGCACGGGCCCGCATCACCGCCCGCCCGCGCCGGGAGCCGATCACAGCCGGTATCCGGCGGCCCGGCCCATCGCCGGCTCGCTGGCCGCCCTCACGCCCTACCTCGCCGCCGCCGTCTGCACGCTCGGGATCCTCTACAACGTCCTCAGCGGCAGGAGCGTCGACCGCGTGGTGCTCCTCACCGGCGGCACCGTCGTGCTCGCCCTCGTGGTGCGCCAGGGCATCATGCTGCTCGACAACATCACCCTCACCCAGGAGCTGGCGCAGAAGGAGAACCACTTCCGCTCCCTGGTGCAGGGCTCCAGCGACGTCATCATGATCGCCGCACCCAACGGCATCCTCCGGTACGTCTCCCCGGCCGCCGCCGGTGTCTACGGCCGCCCCGCGGAGGAGCTCGTGGGCACGGAACTGGCCGGCCTCATCCACCCGGAGGACCTGGGCTGCGTGGTGCACGAGGTCCGCCGCTTCCTCGCCGCCAGCCCGCAGGAGGAGCCCACCACGCGCATCGAGTGCCGCTTCCGCTCCGGCGACGGCGGCTGGCTCAACGTCGAGTCCACCGTCAACCGGCACCACGGCGGCCTCATCTTCAACAGCCGGGACGTGACCGAAAGGGTGCGCCTGCAGGCGCAGCTCCAGCACAACGCCGAGCACGACCCGCTGACCGACCTGCCCAACCGCGCCCTGTTCACCCGGCGCGTCCAGCATGCCCTGTCCGGCCGCCGCTCCTCCGACCGGGGCGCCGCCCTGCGCGGCACGGCGGTCCTCTTCATCGACCTCGACGGCTTCAAGGCCGTCAACGACACGATCGGACACCAGGCCGGCGACGAATTGCTCGTCCAGGCCGCCCGCCGACTCCAGGACGCGGTCCGGCACGGGGACACCGCCTCCCGGCTGGGCGGCGACGAGTTCGCGGCCCTGATCGTCGGGGACGGCGCCCGTGACCGCCCCGCCCGGGAGCGTCACATCCTGGACCTCGCCGACCGCCTCAGGATCACGCTCTCCCAGCCCTACCTCATCGACGGCAACGATGTCCGGGTCAACGCCTCCATCGGCGTCGCCTTCGCCGAGCCGGGCCTCGGCGCGGGCGAGATCCTGCGCAACGCCGACCTGGCCATGTACCGCGCCAAGGCGGGCGGCAAGGGCCGCGTCGAGCTGTACGCCCCGCAGATGCAGCAGGACGTCGTACGCAAGGCGGAGCTGGCCACGCGCCTGCGTGCCGCCCTGAACGACGGCGAGTTCACCCTGCTGCACCAGCCGGTGGTGTGTCTGGAGGACGGCCGGATCACGTCGGTCGCCGCACAGGCGCGTTGGCGCTCCTCGCAGGGCGTGCTGTTCACGCCCGCCGAGTTCCTGCGGGTGGCCGAGGACAGCGAGAAGACCGCCGAGCTGGGCCGGTGGATCCTCGGGGAGGCCGTCGAGCAGGCCGCCGAGCGCGCCTCGAACGGCCTGTCCGTGCCGGTGACCGTCCGAATGGGCGCGCGCCGGCTGCTGGACCGCTCGATGCCGCTCGGCTCGATCGAGGCTCTGCTGACCCGGCACGGGCTGCCGTCCGGTTCGCTGGTGATCGAGCTGTCCGACACCGACCCCAGGGTCCCGCTGGACGAGCTGGAGCGCCGTCTGAGCGCCTTGCGCAGGCTCGGCGTCCGGATCGCCCTCGACGGCTTCGGAAGCGGATACGCGGCCATCACGGCCCTTCGCAGGCTCCCCGTCGACGTACTGAAGCTCGACCGCGGTCTGGTCGAGGGAGTCGTCGAGTCCGCCCGGCTGCACAAGATCACCAGTGGCCTGTTGCGGATCTCCGGCGATCTCGGGCTGCAGTCCGTGGCCGACGGCGTGGACCTGCCCGAGCAGGTCGTGGCGTTGCGCGCGATGGGGTGCACGCACGGACAGGGCATGGCGTTCTCCGGCCCGCTGGACGAGTACCGGCTGCGCAGAGCGCTCGGATCCGGCCACTATCCGGTCCCGCACGGACCGGCGGAGCCCGCGTTCGCGGGGGGCGGGGCGGGGGTGTACACCAGTGGTGTGCCCGCGGTCCTCGGTGGCGGAACAGCCCTCCGTTCACATAATGAGACTCCCGTCCCACCCACTTGACAGTGAGTGCGCGCCGGGGAGAGGGTCTGTGCCATGCGCACCCGAATTCTCGTACTTGGAAAGCGCGTCGGCTGACGCTGGTGACCTCCGGACGGACCCGGAACTCCCAGCGACCGCACCCGGCGCGCTCCCCTCGCTTGCCTCACGGCACGAGGGGTTTTTTGTTGCACAGAGACCTGTCGTACAAAAGCCGTACACCGCACAAACTTCGCAAAAACCCTCAGCATCGAGAAGAGAATGCCGATGACCGAGCAGGCCACCGGGGCCCATCATCCGCAGCCGCGGCCCCGTTCCGGAGGACACCAGTCCGCGCCCGAGCACGTCACGGGAGCGCAGTCCCTCATCCGCTCTCTCGAGGAGGTCGGCGCCGAGACGGTATTCGGGATTCCCGGCGGTGCGATCCTCCCGGCGTACGACCCGCTGATGGACTCCACCCGGGTGCGCCACGTTCTGGTCCGGCACGAGCAGGGCGCGGGCCACGCGGCCGAGGGCTACGCTCTGGCCACCGGCAAGGTCGGGGTCTGCATGGCGACGTCCGGCCCCGGTGCGACCAACCTCGTCACGCCGATCGCCAACGCCCACATGGACTCCGTGCCGATGGTCGCGATCACCGGCCAGGTCGCCTCCGCGTCGATCGGAACGGACGCCTTCCAGGAGGCGGACATCGTCGGCATCACCATGCCGATCACCAAGCACAACTTCCTGGTCACCAAGGCCGAGGACATCCCGCGGGTGATTGCGCAGGCGTTCCACATCGCCTCCACCGGCCGCCCGGGCCCGGTCCTGGTCGACATCGCCAAGGACGCCCTCCAGGCGCGGACGACCTTCTCCTGGCCGCCGGTCATGGACCTGCCCGGCTACCGCCCGGTGACCAAGCCGCACGCCAAGCAGATCCGTGAGGCCGCCAAGCTGATCACCGCCGCCAAGCGGCCGGTGCTGTACGTCGGCGGCGGCGTCCTGAAGGCCAACGCCACCGCCGAACTGAAGGTCCTCGCAGAACTCACCGGAGCGCCCGTCACCACCACCCTGATGGCGCTCGGCGCATTCCCCGACAGCCACCCGCTGCACGTGGGAATGCCGGGCATGCACGGTGCGGTCACCGCCGTCACCGCGCTGCAGAAGGCCGACCTGATCGTCGCCCTCGGAGCCCGCTTCGACGACCGCGTCACCGGCAAGCTGGACAGCTTCGCCCCGCACGCCAAGATCGTCCACGCCGACATCGACCCGGCCGAGATCGGCAAGAACCGCGCGGCCGACGTGCCGATCGTCGGTGACGCCCGCGAGGTCATCGCCGATCTGGTCCAGGCGGTGCAGAAGGAGCACAGCGAGGGGCACCGGGGCGACTACAGCGCCTGGTGGAAGGACCTCAACCGCTGGCGCGAGACGTACCCGCTGGGCTACGACCAGCCCGACAACGGCTCGCTGTCGCCCCAGCAGGTCATCGAGCGCATCGGACAGCTCGCGCCCGAGGGCACGATCTTCGCCGCGGGCGTGGGCCAGCACCAGATGTGGGCCGCGCACTACGTGCAGTACGAGAAGCCGGCGACCTGGCTGAACTCCGGCGGCGCGGGCACGATGGGCTACGCGGTCCCGGCCGCGATGGGCGCCAAGGCCGGAGCCCCGGACCACACGGTCTGGGCCATCGACGGCGACGGCTGCTTCCAGATGACCAATCAGGAACTCACCACCTGCGCCCTGAACAACATCCCGATCAAGGTCGCCATCATCAACAACGGCGCCCTCGGGATGGTCCGCCAGTGGCAGACCCTCTTCTACAACCAGCGCTACTCCAACACCGTGCTGCACTCCGGCCCCGACGCCGACGGCAAGCAGCCGAGCGCCGGCACCCGCGTCCCCGACTTCGTGAAGCTGTCGGAGGCCATGGGCTGCTACGCGATCCGCTGCGAGTCCCCGGACGACCTCGACAAGGTCATCGAAGAGGCCAACTCCATCAACGACCGCCCGGTCGTCGTGGACTTCATCGTCCACGAGGACGCCATGGTGTGGCCGATGGTCGCCGCCGGCACATCCAACGACGAGATCATGGCCGCTCGGGACGTCCGCCCCGACTTCGGCGACAACGAAGACGACTGAGCGAGGAAGACCCAAGAGACATGTCCAAGCACACGCTCTCCGTCCTGGTGGAGAACACGCCCGGCATCCTCGCCCGGATCGCCGCCCTGTTCTCCCGCCGCGGCTTCAACATCGACTCGCTCGCGGTCGGCGTCACGGAGCACCCCGAGATCTCCCGGATCACCATCGTGGTGAACGTGATCGAGGAACTGCCCCTCGAACAGGTCACCAAGCAGCTCAACAAGCTCGTCAACGTGCTGAAGATCGTCGAGCTGGAGGCGGGATCCGCCGTTCAGCGCGAACTCGTTCTGGTGAAGGTGCGCGCCGACAACGAGACGCGCTCCCAGATCGTCGAGATCGTCCAGCTGTTCCGCGCCAAGACGGTCGACGTCTCCCCGGAGGCCGTCACCATCGAGGCCACCGGCAGCAGCGACAAGCTGTCGGCGATGCTGAAGATGCTGGAGCCGTACGGCATCAAGGAGCTCGTCCAGTCCGGCACGATCGCGATCGGCCGAGGTTCGCGTTCGATCACCGACCGGTCGCTGCGCGCCCTGGACCGGTCCGCCTAGGAGAGGGAACGGGCGGTCGGCGTCCACCGGCCGCCCGTATACCGAGACCCCGAAACGTCACTTCCGTCCCCCGTCATACGGTGGGACGCAACACCTGCACACAAGGAGAGAACCCAAAGTGGCCGAGCTGTTCTACGACGCCGACGCCGACCTGTCCATCATCCAGGGCCGCAAGGTCGCGGTCATCGGTTACGGCAGCCAGGGCCACGCCCACGCGCTGTCGCTCCGTGACTCGGGTGTCGACGTGCGTGTCGGTCTGCACGAGGGCTCCAAGTCCAAGGCGAAGGCCGAGGAGCAGGGCCTGCGCGTGGTGAGTCCGGCCGAGGCCGCCACCGAGGCCGACGTCATCATGATCCTGGTCCCGGACCCGATCCAGGCCCAGGTCTACGAGGAGTCCATCAAGGACAACCTCAAGGACGGCGACGCCCTCTTCTTCGGCCACGGCCTGAACATCCGCTTCGACTTCATCAAGCCCCCGGCCGGCGTCGACGTCTGCATGGTCGCCCCCAAGGGCCCGGGCCACCTGGTGCGCCGCCAGTACGAGGAGGGCCGCGGCGTTCCGTGTATCGCGGCCGTCGAGCAGGACGCGACCGGCAACGCCTTCGAGCTGGCCCTCTCCTACGCCAAGGGCATCGGCGGCACCCGCGCCGGCGTCATCAAGACGACCTTCACCGAGGAGACCGAGACCGACCTGTTCGGTGAGCAGGTCGTTCTGTGCGGTGGTACGGCCGCGCTGGTCAAGGCCGGGTTCGAGACGCTGACCGAGGCCGGCTACCAGCCGGAGATCGCGTACTTCGAGTGCCTGCACGAGCTGAAGCTGATCGTCGACCTCATGTACGAGGGCGGCCTGGACAAGATGCGCTGGTCCATCTCCGAGACCGCCGAGTGGGGCGACTACGTCACCGGCCCGCGGATCATCACGGACGCCACCAAGGCCGAGATGAAGAAGGTCCTCGCCGAGATCCAGGACGGCACCTTCGCGCGTGAGTGGATGGCCGAGT
This sequence comes from Streptomyces sp. NPDC033131, assembly GCF_055578365.1. NCBI lineage: Bacteria > Bacillati > Actinomycetota > Actinomycetes > Kitasatosporales > Streptomycetaceae > Streptomyces > Streptomyces sp. NPDC033131. The sequence goes on along the minus strand of NZ_JBVIPA010000032.1, from coordinate 35,609 downwards.
ACCACGGCGGTCTGAAGAAGTACAACGAGTACAAGCAGCAGGACTCCGAGTCCCTGCTGGAGACCACCGGCAAGGAGCTGCGCAAGCTCATGTCGTGGGTGAACGACGAGGCGTGAGCCGCAGGGGCGGGGTCGCGGCGATGTCGTTGCGGCCCCGTCGCCGAACCACGGGTAGCCGCTTGTCCACGGTGTCCAGCCACGGACGAGTGATCCTTCCGTGGAGGCGTAAGACGACTTCCGTCGCGGCACTAGACTGCTGCATTACATACGCGTCAGGCCCACAGCGTCGTGCGTCTTCCACGCGGCTAGCAACCCTCCACCGCATGCGGCCGTCGGGACGGCCGTCCGCATTGGACATGTGAGGACTCACGTGAGCTCGAAACCTGTCGTACTCATCGCTGAAGAGCTGTCGCCCGCCACTGTCGACGCGCTTGGCCCCGACTTCGAGATCCGGCACTGCAACGGCGCCGACCGCGCCGAGCTGCTTCCGGCCATCGCCGACGTCGACGCGATCCTGATCCGCTCGGCCACCAAGGTCGATGCCGAGGCCGTCGCCGCCGCCAACAAGCTGAAGGTCGTCGCACGAGCCGGCGTCGGCCTGGACAACGTCGACGTCTCCGCCGCCACCAAGGCCGGCGTGATGGTCGTCAACGCCCCCACCTCGAACATCGTGACCGCCGCCGAACTGGCCTGCGGTCTGCTGCTCGCCACCGCCCGCCACATTCCGCAGGCCAACACGGCGCTGAAGAACGGCGAGTGGAAGCGCAGCAAGTACACGGGCGTCGAGCTCGCGGAGAAGACCCTCGGTGTCGTGGGTCTGGGCCGCATCGGCGCGCTCGTCGCCCAGCGGATGTCGGCCTTCGGCATGAAGGTCGTCGCCTACGACCCCTACGTGCAGCCCGCGCGGGCCGCGCAGATGGGCGTCAAGGTGCTGTCGCTGGACGAGCTGCTCGAGGTCGCCGACTTCATCACCGTGCACCTGCCGAAGACCCCCGAGACCCTCGGTCTCATCGGTGACGAGGCGCTGCACAAGGTCAAGCCGTCGGTGCGCATCGTCAACGCCGCGCGCGGCGGGATCGTCGACGAGGAGGCGCTGTACTCGGCGCTCAAGGAGGGCCGCGTCGCCGGCGCCGGCCTGGACGTGTACGCGAAGGAGCCCTGCACGGACTCCCCGCTGTTCGAGCTGGACCAGGTCGTGTGCACCCCGCACCTCGGGGCGTCGACCGACGAGGCGCAGGAGAAGGCCGGTATCGCCGTCGCGAAGTCGGTGCGCCTGGCCCTGGCCGGCGAGCTGGTCCCGGACGCGGTCAACGTCCAGGGCGGGGTCATCGCCGAGGACGTCAAGCCGGGTCTGCCGCTCGCCGAGCGTCTCGGCCGGATCTTCACCGCGCTCGCCGGTGAGGTCGCGGTCCGCCTCGACGTCGAGGTGTACGGCGAGATCACCCAGCACGACGTGAAGGTGCTGGAGCTCAGCGCCCTCAAGGGTGTCTTCGAGGACGTCGTCGACGAGACGGTGTCGTACGTCAACGCCCCGCTGTTCGCGCAGGAGCGCGGTGTCGAGGTGCGCCTGACGACCAGCTCCGAGTCGGCCGACCACCGCAACGTGGTGACCGTGCGCGGCACGCTCGGCAACGGCGAGGAGGTGTCGGTCTCCGGCACGCTGGCCGGCCCGAAGCACCTGCAGAAGATCGTCGCCGTCGGTGAGTACGACGTGGATCTCGCACTCGCCGACCACATGGTCGTCCTCAAGTACGAGGACCGTCCGGGTGTCGTCGGCACCGTGGGCCGTGTCTTCGGCGAGGCCGGCATCAACATCGCCGGCATGCAGGTATCGCGTGCGGTGGCGGGCGGCGAGGCGCTGGCCGTCCTGACCGTGGACGACACCGTGCCCGCCAATGTGCTGGCGGAGGTCGCGGAGGAGATCGGCGCGACGTCCGCCCGCGCGGTGAACCTCGTCTGAGGCTGCTCTCACACGCCGGACGGGCTGAGGTGACTCGGCTCGTCCGGCGTTCTGCTGTCCGGGCGCACCCTCCGCAGCGCGACCGCCGCCCCCACGGCGGCACCGGCGAGCACCACGGTTCCCGCGATCGCCGCCCCCTGTATCCCGCTGGTGAACGCCTCGCGGGCGGCCGTCGCCAGGCCGGGCACGTGCTCGGCGGCCGCCAGCGCCCCGCCCAGCGTCTCCCTGGCCGCGTCGGGCGCCGAGCTCGGCATGTCGTGCCGGTAGACCGCCGTACCGATGGAGCCGAGCACCGCCATGCCGAGGGCGCCGCCGAACTCCGTGCCGGTCTCCAGGAGTGAGGAGGCGGAGCCCGCGCGTTCGACGGGGGCCGTGCCGATGGCCAGGTCCGTCATCTGGGAGATGACCATGACGATTCCGGAGGCGAGGACCCCGCAGGCGGCCAGCACCAGCCACATCGAGTCCGTACCGGCGAGGGCGAGCATGCCGTAGCCGGCGGCGCCGATGACGAAGCCGGCCGTCACGACGTGGGCGCGCTGCACGCCCCGCTGGACCAGGGCGGTCGCCAGGGGGGCCACCAGGCCGATCGGCACCGAGGGGAGCAGGCCCCACAGAGCCGCTTCCAGTGCGCTCTTGCCGAGCACCGACTGCAGGTACTGCGTGGTGAAGAACGCCGACCCCAGCATCCCGAACGCGGAGATCATGTTGAGGACGACGGCGGGAGCGAAGCCCGGCCCGCGGAACAGGGCGGGGGAGATCATCGGTGAGGCGGCCGTGCGCTGGCGGTGGACGAAGAGGGCCGCGAAGAGCAGGCCGACGGTGATCGAGAGGACGTACCGCACGTTCCAGCCCTCGGAGGGCAGTTCCTTCAGGCCGTAGATCACGGGGAGCACGGCGGCCATCGACAGCGGGACGCTCGGCCAGTCGAAGCGGCCGGGGGCGGGGTCGCGCGACTCCGGCAGCAGGACCGGGCCGAGGATCAGCAGCAGCACCATCGCGGGCAGGTTGACCAGGAAGACCGACCCCCACCAGAAGTACTCGACCAGCACACCGCTCATGACCGAGCCGAGGGCGATGCCCGCCGTCATCACGCCGGACCACATGCCGATCGCCTTGGCGCGCTGGGCGGGGTCGACGAACATCGTGCGGATCAGGGCCATCGTCGAGGGCATCAGGGTCGCGCCGCCTATGCCGAGGATCGCGCGGGCCGCGATGAGGGTCTCGGCGCTGTTCGCGTACGCGGCGAGCAGGGAGGCGGCGCCGAAGGCGACCGCGCCGCCGAGCAGCAGCCTGCGACGGCCGATGCGGTCGCCGAGGGAGCCCATCGTCATCAGCAGACCGGCCAGCACGAACGCGTAGATGTCGAAGATCCACAACTGCTGGGTGCCGCTCGGCTCCAGGTCGGCGCTGATCGCCGGGATGGCGAAGTAGAGCACCGAGACGTCCATGGAGACCAGGAGCAGCGGAAGCATCAGCACGGCGAGGGCGGTCCACTCGCGGCGCCCGGCACGGGAGCCCGCGGAAGTGCTCGTCGGATTCGTCATGGCGAGGACTGTACGAGCGTCTTAAACGCTTGTCTAGTACGGGTGTATAGGTCGGTTGTCTAGGACGGTTGTATGGGTCCGGGTACGCTGCTCTGCATGGGACACCGTGAGGATCTGCTCGAAGGCGCCAAGCGCTGCCTGCTGCAGAAGGGGTTCGCGCGGACGACGGCGCGGGACATCGTCAAGGAGTCGGGGACGAACCTGGCGTCGATCGGCTACCACTACGGCTCGAAGGGCGCACTGCTCGCCCAGGCCTACGTGGCGCTGGTCGAGGCGATGGGCGATGCCTTCGAGGGGGACGGGATCGCCACCGTTGCCACCGAGCCCGGATCCGTCGAACGGTTCCAGGGGGTGTGGTCGAACATCGTCGGCACCATGCGGGATCCGGGGTCGATCTGGCACCTCAGCATGGAGGTCCTGGTCATGGGCGACGAGATGCCCGAGGTGCGCGATCACCTGGCGCTGGCCCAGCGGGAGGCGGCACGCGGGCTCATCCCGCTGCTGATGGGCGGCCGGGAGGAGGACGTCTCGGACGAGACCGTGGACACCCTCGGCGCGTTCTACCTGACCCTGATGACCGGCCTCATCGCGCAGTGGACCTTCGACCCGAAGACCGCTCCCGGCGCCGAGCAGCTGGCCGAGGGCCTGCGCCAGGTGATCGCCGGAGTCACGAAGCGCTGACGCGTCCGTCCCGCATCTCCAGCACCCGGTCCGCGAAGTGCCGTACGACCGCCCGGTCGTGGCAGATGAACAGGTAGCCGAGTCCCAGCTCGTCCTGGAGGTCCGCGAGCAGGTTCAGCACGCCGGCCCGGACCGACGGGTCGAGGGCCGACACCGGTTCGTCGAGGACCAGCAGGCGCGGCTCGGAGGCCAGGGCGCGGGCGATGCCGGCGCGCTGGCACTGGCCGCCGGAGAGCTCGTGCGGGTGGCGGTCGCCGTACGACGGGTCGAGGCCGACGCGGTCGAGGAGGTCGGCCACCCGGGCGGGCCCGTCGTCCGGGTTCCAGCGGCCCTGGACCCTCAGCGGTTCGGCGACCGCGTCGCGGATGCGGTGGCGGGGGCTGAGGGAGCCGTACGGATCCTGGAAGACGGGCTGCATGCGGGGGCGCAGCGGGCGGAGTTCGCGTTCGGTGAGAGTGGTCAGCTCCCGGCCCTCGAAGCGCACTTCGCCGCTGTCCGGGCGGCGCAGTTGCAGGACCGCCAGGGCGGTGGAGGACTTGCCGCAGCCGGAGGGGCCGTTCAGGGCCAGCGTCTCTCCCGCGTGCAGGGCGAAGGAGACGTGGTCCACCGCCGTGACCGGTCCGTGGCGGACGACGAGATCGTGGACGTCAAGAAGAGGCATACGGCTTCTCCAGGAACAACTCGACGGCGGGGTGCGGGACGTCGGCCCAGCGATGACAGGCGACCAGCCGTCCGTCCACCGGGCGCGGCTCCGGTTCCTCGTGGTGACAGGCGTCCGCGGCGAGCGGGCAGCGCGGGGCGAAGGCGCAGCCCGGCGGCAGCATGCCCGGCGCGGGCGGGGTGCCCGGAAGGGTGGGCAGGCGCCGCCCGGCGGGAGCGAACTGGGGCAGGGACGCCAGCAGACCCGCCGTGTAGGGGGCGGACGGGCGGCTCAACACCTCGTGTGCCGGGCCGAGTTCGGTCAGGCGTCCGGCGTACATGACCAGCGCGCGGTCCGCGTGCTCTCGTACGACGTCCAGGTCGTGGGTGACCAGGACGAGCGCCGCCCCGACCGCTTCCCGCTGTTCGCCGAGCACTCGGAGCACCTGGTCCCTGCGCTCCTCGTCCAGCGCGGTGGTCGGCTCGTCGGCGACGAGGACGTCGGGTTCGTTGATCGTCGCCATGGCGATGACCGCCCGCTGCCGCATGCCGCCGGAGAACTCGTGCGGGTAGGCGCGCGCCTTGCGGGCGGCGTCCGCGATGCCGACGCGGTCGAGCGCGGCCACCGCCCGGGCCCGGGCCTCTTTGCGGGACACTCCGGCCACCGACCGTACGGCGACCGCGAGTTGGTCGCCCACCTTGTGCACGGGGGAGAGGGCGGAGAGGGCGTCCTGCGGCACGAGGGCGATGCGGCGGCCGCGCTGGGCGGCGAGATCACTCTCGCCGCGCAGCCGTATGCTCCCGCTCGTCGTCGCACCCGGCGGCAGCATGCCCAGCAGGGCCCGCGCCGTGAGGGACTTGCCCGCGCCCGACTCGCCGACGACGGCCAGCACTTCGCGCGGGCGGACGTCGAAGGACAGGCCGCGCACGGCCTCGACGCCGTCGAAGGCGATCCGGAGATCGCGTACGGAGAGAAGTGCCTCAGACTCCAACGGGGGCCGCCTTCCGGGTGTCGCGGGTGACTCGCCGGCCGTGCGCGTACGCCGCTCCCGACACCGCCAGCCCCGCCAGCACGGCCAGAGCCACCGCCGGGGCGAGGGCCGCCCACGGGGCGCGTTCCACGTACGCGCGGGATTCGTCGAGGAGCAGGCCCCACTCGGGGGCGGGCGGCTGGGCGCCGAGGCCCAGGAAGCCGAGGGAGGCCAGGGCGAGGGCGATGCCGGGCAGGCGCAGCAGGGCGTGCCGGGCGACGGGCGCCGCCACCGACGGGAGGACGTGCCGGGTGAGGATCCACAGCGGGGTCGCGCCGAGGGCCCGTTGCGCGGTGAGGAAGGAGGACGCCCGCACCTCCTGCACCAGCGCCGCCGCGTGCGCGGCCAGGGGCGGCCAGGAGATCAGCGCGACCGCGAGGGCCGCTCCGCCGGTGCCGGGGCCGGACACCGCGGCGACCAGGATGCCGACGATCACCGGGGGCAGGGCGTTCGCGATGTCCGCCGCGCCGGCCGCGACACCGGGCAGGAAGCCGAGGGCCAGCGCGAGGAGCAGGCTCAGCAGGCACACGGCCGCCGCCGTGCCGACCGTCGGGGCGGCACCGTGCCCGAGCCGGGCGAGCACGTCCCGGCCGAGGCCGTCGGTGCCGAGGGGGTGTGACCAGGAGGGCGCGGCCAGCCGGGCGGCCGGGTCGAGGACGTACGGGTCGCGCAGCAGACCCCAGCCGATCGCCGTCGCGAGCAGGACGGCGAGGGCGGCCGGGATCGCCGGGTGCGCGCGGACCGGCCGGACCGGCGGCAGGGACAGCCCGGCGTCCCGCAGGGCAGGGCCCAGCAGCCGACGCCGTACGAGCGCCGCGATCGCGCCCGTGACCAGACCGAGCAGCAGCAGGGCGAGGATGGCGCCCTGGAGCAGCGGCAGATCCTGTGACTTGGCCGCGCCGAGCGCCGTACGGCCGATGCCGGGTACGGCGAAAACGGTCTCGACGGCGACCGCGCCACCGGTCAGCCCGACGGCCACCATCCCGAACTGCGGTACCAGCGGCGGCAGTACGCGCTTGAGGGCGGCTGCCGAGACGCTCCCGCGGCCCACTCCGGCTCCTCGCCACAGCTCCACCCACCGCTCGTCCAGCACGGCGGGCAGCGCGTCCGCGACCAGCCGGCCGAGCAGACCGCCCGCGGGGACGCCGAGGGCGAGTGCGGGCAGGACCATGTACTGCGGGCCCTGCCAGCCGGACGTCGGCAGCCACCCCAGCCACACCCCGCAGACCAGCAACGCGACGGTGGCCAGCAGGAACTCGGGCACGGCCGCCAGCATCGCGGCCCACGCCCCGGACGAGCCCCGCCCCCGCACCAGCACGGGCGCCACCAGCGCGCACGCCAGCAGCACCGCGACCGCGAAGGTCGCCCCCATCAGCGCCAGCGACACCTGGAGCCCGGAGACGACGGACGGCAGGATGTCGGTGCCGGAGACCCAGGACGTGCCGAGGTCCGCGTGCAGCAGGTCGAAGGCCCAGCTCCCGAGCAGGGAGAGGGGACCGGCGTCGAGACCGAGATCCTGTCGGACGGCCTCCAGGGCCTCCTCGGTCGGCTCCTGTTCGGCGGAGCGTGCCCGCAGGACCGTCAGGGCGGGGTCGCGGCCGGAGAGCCAGGGCAGCAGGCCCACGGTGGTCAGGACGGCGAGCAGGCAAAGGGCCCGGGTCGCCCCGGCCGCTCTGGTGCGGAGCTTCACCTGAGGTGCGTGTCCGCCGTGACCAGCTCCCGCTCGCGGGGGTCGTGGGCGGCGTCGACGACCCCGGCGGCGTCGCCCTGGACCACCCGCTCGTGCAGCATCGGCACGGCCGCGTCGGTGGCGAGCACGGCGGCCTCGGCCTCGATGACGGCCTTGCGGCGGGTGTCACCGGCCTTGGTGCCGCCCGCCTCGGTCAGCGCCTTGTCCACGGTGGGGTTCGCGAGCTGGGAGATGTTGAAGGAGCCGTCGGAGGCGAAGTCGCTGTGGAGGTAGGCGGCCGGGTCGCCGGAGTCGAGGACGGTGGCCCGGGAGAGGATGAACGCGTCGAACTCGCCCGCCAGCGCGTCGGATTCGATGTTGGCGTACTCGCGGACGTCCAGCTTCACCTTGAAGCCGGCCTTCTGGAGCTGCTGTTGGAGGGTGGCCGCCACCTCGGGAAGTTCGGCGCGGTCGGTGAAGGTGCCGATGGTGATGGTCTTCCCGGACGGGTCGCCCGCCTTGGCGCGGGACACCGGCGCGCGCAGTCCGGCCGCCCACGGCAGCGCGGGCCCCAGCAGCCCTTCGGCGACGTCCGCGCGGCCCTCGTACACGCTCTTCACGATCGTCGCGGCGTCGATCGCCTCGCGGGCGGCGGCTCGCAGCGAGGCGTCCTTGAAGGCGCCCTTCCCGGTGTTCAGGTACAGGGTGTTGGTGCGCGGCATCGGAACCTCGGTGATCAGGTCCTCGTCGAGCAGCGCGGCCTGCGACACGGGGACCGCCTCGACGATGTCGGCCTCGCCGCTGCGCAGGGCGGCGGCGCGGGCGGTGCCGTCCGGCACGAACCTGACGTCGATTCCGGGGGACTTGGCCTTGTCGCCCCAGTAGTCGCCGTACCGGTCGAGGGTGGCGGACGAGGTGCCGTGGACCTTGGTCAGCTCGAAGGGGCCGGTGCCGGCGCCGACGGGGTTCACGGTCTTCCCGGTGTACGCCTTCGCCGCGAGGATGGACAGCTGCGGGGAGCTGAGGCGTTGCGGGACGAGGGGGTCCTCGACGCCGGTGGTGACCACGACCGTGTCCTGGCCCTCGGCCTTCGCCGTCAGTTCGACGCCGTCGAGGATGCGGGGCTTGGGGGCGGCGCCGGCGGCCGTGGTGAGGGAGCGGGCGACGGTCTCGGCGGTCAGCCGTGTGCCGTCGTGGAAGGTGACGCCGTCTCTGACGGTGAAGGTCCAGCTCTTCCCCGACTGGGTCCACCTGGTGGCCAGCGCGGGTGCGGCGTCTCCCTCCTTGTCCAGCTTGACCAGCGTCTCGGCCGTCGACCAGCGGGACAGCTTGAACGCGTCGTCGGACAGCGGGGACAGCCCGGAGCGCGGGGGGAGCATCATCGCGACACGTATTCGCCTGCCGTCCCCCTCGTCACCCGTGGCCGACTCCGTGCCGGCGAAACAGCCGGTGAGCAGGGCGGAGGCGGCCGTGAGGGCGGTGGCGGGGAGCAGGCGGTGGGCGGGCAGGCGCACGGGACCCTCCGGGTAAAGGGGCGGTCAGGGGTGAGTGCGGTGACCGTAGCACGATGACAATCGTTTTCAATAATCACCCCAGTCACTGCCCGCCCGCTGCCGGTCCGGCGACCGCCCGCTGCCCGTCCGGCGACCGTCCGGTGTCCGCCGGACGCCGAACGGCCTGCTCACTCCCGGGTTTCGGCGGGCCGGATCCACATGCCGGGACGGCGCCGGTGGACGGTCAGGTACGCCATGCCCCGCTCGCCCGCGGCCAGGCCCCGGCTGGAGCCGTGGGGCAGCCAGGCGAGGCTGCCTTCGCTCAGGGGGGACGGTCCGTCGGAGGTGATCAAGGTGCCGTCTCCGGCCACCACCAGCAGGAGGACGTCCAGATCCGGCTCGGTGTGGGGATCGACGCGCCGCCCGGGCGGAATCCGGACGACGTTGGCGTCGACCTGGCGGCCGGGCTCCGCCAGCCGCCACACGGCGCCTGTCGATGCCGGGTCGAGCGCCTCCAGCGTTCCGGTGTCGAACAGGACCCGAGGCACCGGCGCCCCGTCGGCCGGGTCCGGGGAACCGCCGTCTGCCACCGTCACTCCTGTCGCCGTCCGATCACATCCGAAGCCGCCGTCCGTGACGTACTCCAGACCGCCAGGGCCGTCATCAAACACGAATCTAACATTCGCATTTGTTAGCGTCCGGACTGTGCGACTCACCAGGTTCACCGACCTCGCGCTGCGTTCCGTGATGCGCCTCGCGGTCTGCCCCGCCGACGAGGTGCTCACCACGCGCGAGGTGGCCGAGGCCATGGACGTGCGGCACACGCATGCCGCGAAGGCGATCACGCGCCTGCAGCACCTCGGGGTGGTCGAGGCCCGGCGGGGCCGCGGCGGCGGCCTCGCCCTGACCGGCCTCGGCCGCCGGGCCTCGGTGGGCTGGCTGGTGCGTGAACTCGAAGGCGGGGGCGAGGTCGTCTCCTGCGACGACCCGCCGTGCCCCCTGCGCGGAGCCTGCCGCCTGCGGCACGCCCTGCGCGACGCCCAGGAGGCGTTCTACGCCACCCTCGACCCGCTGACGGTGGCCGACCTCGTCACGTCGCCCACCGGACCGGTGCTGATCTCCCTGGCAGGCCCTCCACCGCGGTAGCCGAACTCCCTGGCCTGCCCCGGGTGTCGCGGCGCCGGGGGCCTACCTGTGCGGGCCACTGCCGTTCATGTGTCGGTGCGGAGGCGAGTTGCTGCGGCGCGGCCGTGCCCGCCGAGAGGATCCCCTGCGAGGTCTTCGGCCCGGACCTCTGGCTCGGCCGGTAGAGCGCTCCCCGCGGCTGTCGGAAGCGACCGCACGACGGTGCACCGCGCATGCACGCCACTCTGGTGGCCGTGGCCGCCGCGGCCGTCCTCGTGCGGCTCGGGATGGTGCCGGTCATCTCCTTCCTGGAAGCGCCGCTGAAGTTCCGGGGCGCCCGGGGGTGACCATCCGGATCGGGCTCGGCATCGGCCGTCTCGTCTTCCGCGCGCTCGGCCGCGCCGAAGCGCTCCTGGCCGTCGTCGTGCCGCTGGGCGTGGCCGTCGGCGACCTCCGGTGGCCGTTCCGGTCCTGACGGTCCTCGCCGTCACGCCGCGGCCCGTGCTCGAGTGCCGCTCCGGGCGGGTCCTGGCGGGAGGGGACGTCGCCCTCTCCTCGCCCGGTCTCCATCGGCTGCGAGTCGGTCACGGACGGTCCTCGCCGTCACGCCGCGGCGGTGCGGATCGCCGCGGTGCGGCCCGTGTTCGAGTGCCGCTCCGGGCGGGTCCTGGCAGGAGGGCGTCCTCCGCTCCCGCGCTCACCTGGTGTGGATCGCCTGCGCGTCGGTCACACTCGTCGCGCCGGGCACCGCCGTCCCGGCGGCCTGGCCGGTTACAGCCGCGCCCCCTTCAACGCCATGTGCAGCAGCAGCCGGTCCTCGCCGTCGTCCAGGTCCAGCCCCGTGAGCTGTTCGACCCGCGACAACCGGTAGTAGAGGGTCTGCCGGTGGATCCCCAGCTCCGCCGCCGTCCGGCCCGCCTGGCCCGCGCAGTCGAGGTAGACCTCGGCCGTGCGGGCCAGTTCGCGGTGGGCGGGGGAGAGGAGCCTGCGTACGGCGGGGTCGTGGGCCGCCTCGGGGGGCAGGGCCGTCAGCAGGCGGTACGGGCCGATCGACGCCCACTCGGCGACCGGGCCGAGGCGGGGTTCCGCCAGGGCCGCGCGGGCGGCGGCCGAGGCCTCCTGCCAGGCCGTGCCCAGTTCCGCGAGCCCGGCGCGGGCTGCCGCGACGCCGGCGGCGGCCGTCGCGCCGTGCGCCCGCTCCAGCAGCCGCCCCGCCGCCGACGTGGCCGGTGTCAGGACGTCCGCCGAGCGCAGCCGCACCAGCAGGGCCAGCGACGTGGCCGTCGTCCCCCACGGCACCGTGCACAGGGCGGTCGCGCCCGGCACGGTACGGACCGAAGGGGCGTCGTCCGGGCCGGTCGCGGACCAGGGGGCCACGCACACCACGGTGTGCAGGGTGTCGGTGCGCGGCCCGAGGGCGGTGCGGAGTTCGGCGACGGCCATGTCGCGCTGCCAGTCGCGCTCGGCCGTGAGCACCGCCCTCAGTTCCCGCGAGAGGTCCGCCCCGTGCTGCGCCTCGTCCGCGAGCAGGGCGCCGATGCGGGCGGTCACTTCCATGGCCGCCGTCAGCTGCCGCTCGGTGGGTCCCGGGTCGTCGGCCAGCAGCCAGACGTACCCGAGGACGACACCCCGATGGCGTACGGGAAGGCAGACGCGTCCCCGGTACACCCCCGCCTCCGGCGTCGGCGGGATGCGGACGGGGCCGGTCGCCCGCGTGATGCCGAAGCCCTCGAACCACGTCCGGACCTCGGCCGTCGAGCGGCGGGTCAGGATCGAGCGGGTGCGCACCGGGTCCAGGGCGGCGGCATCGAGCTCGCCCTCACTGTCGTACGCGCCGAAGGCGATCAGCTCGAAGTCACGGCTCTCCAGCGTCGCCGGGGCGCCGAGGATCTCCGAGACCTCGTCGACCAGTTCCTGGTAGTCGCCCTTGTGGTCCTTGTAATCCGACGTCACCCGGGCATTCTCCCGTATTTCCGCAAGCCCTTCATACATCTGTCTGAGATCCGGGGCATGGATGCGTGACAGCTGTCGATGGCAGACGATCGGAGGGATCCTTAGGTTTCACGGTGGTTCTCCGTGCCGTTCCCGGAACGTAGGGAAACGGCCTCGTCTGGGTTGGTATGTGGAGGTTCCCCGTGCTGGGTCCCGTGATTCTCGCCGCGTCGCGCAGCGACCGGATGCGCCACCTGATCTCGGCGGCCCCGGTGACCAAGCGGGTCGTCGACCGCTTCATCCCGGGCGAGACGGTCGACGAGATCGTGCCCGTCGTCCGGTCGCTGACGGACCGGGGCCTGGAGCTGACGATGGACGTCGTCGGCGAGGACATCACCTCGCCCGGGCAGGCCGCCGCCGCGCGGGACGCGTACCTGGAGCTCGTCGACCGGCTGAAGCAGCTGGAGCTGGGCGCCCGCGCCGAGATGTCGGTGAAGCTGTCGATGTTCGGCCAGGCACTGGCCGGAGGTCACGAGCTGGCTCTCGGTAACGTCCGGCCCGTCGTCGAGGCGGCCGCCGCCATCGGCACGACCGTCACCCTCGACGCCGAGGACCACACCACCCTCGACTCGATGTTCGCCATCCACGACGAGCTGCGGAAGGACTTCCCGCAGACCGGCTGCGTGATCCAGGCCTACCTCTTCCGCACCGAGGCCGACGCCCGCCGCCTCGCCGGGAACGGCAGCCGGGTCCGGCTGGTGAAGGGGGCGTACAAGGAGCCCGCCGAGGTCGCGTACCAGCGCAAGCACGAGATCGACAAGGCGTACGTCCGGATCCTGAAGGTCCTGATGGAGGGGGAGGGGTACCCGATGATCGGGTCCCACGACCCGCGCCTCATCTCCATCGCCCAGGAACTCGCCCGGCGCTCCGGCCGCAAGCCCGGCGAGTACGAGTTCCAGATGCTGTACGGCATCCGGGGCGACGAGCACCTGCGGCTCGCCGCCGAGGGCCACCGGATGCGCGTCTACACCGCCTACGGCACCGACTGGTACGGCTACTTCATGCGCCGCCTGGCGGAGAAGCCGGCCAACCTGCGCTTCTTCGCCCGCTCGATCCTCACCAAGGACTGAGCCGCACACCGCTCGCAACACCGCTCAGTAAGGAGTTACGGAACCCATGGACGCTGTGACCCAGGTCCCCACCCCCGTCAACGAGCCGGTGCACGGCTATGCCCCCGGCTCGCCCGAGCGTGCCCGGCTGGAGGCCAGGCTGAAGGAGCTGGCCGAGAACCCGGTCGACCTGCCGTGCACCATCGGCGGCGAGCAGCGGCTCGGTGGCGGCGAGCGTTTCGACGTCGTGCAGCCGCACAACCACAAGGCCGTCCTCGGCACCTACGGCAACGCCACCCGGCAGGACGCCCAGGACGCCATCGACGCGGCCCTCGCCGCCGCGCCGGGCTGGCGTGCGATGTCGTTCGACGACCGTGCGGCGATCATCCTGCGCGCGGCGGACCTGCTGGCCGGCCCCTGGCGCGAGACGCTCGCCGCCTCCACCATGCTGGGCCAGTCCAAGACCGCGCAGCAGGCCGAGATCGACACCCCCTGCGAGCTGGTCGACTTCTGGCGCTTCAACGTCAAGTACGCCCGTGACCTGCTCGCCGAGCAGCCCCCGGCCAACTCCCCGGGCGTCTGGAACCGCCTCGACCACCGCCCGCTCGAGGGCTTCGTCTACGCGATCACGCCCTTCAACTTCACGGCGATCGCCGGCAACCTGCCGACGGCCCCGGCCCTGATGGGCAACGTCGTCGTGTGGAAGCCGTCCCCGACGCAGACCCACGCCGCCGTGCTGCTCATGCGGCTCCTGGAGGAGGCCGGTCTGCCCAAGGGCGTCATCAACCTCGTCACCGGTGACGGCATCGAGGTCTCCGAGGTCGCCCTGGCCCACCGCGACCTGGCCGGCATCCACTTCACCGGCTCGACCAAGACGTTCCAGTACCTGTGGAAGACCGTCGGCGCCAACATCGAGAAGTACCGCTCCTACCCCCGCCTGGTCGGTGAGACCGGCGGCAAGGACTTCGTCGTCGCCCACCCGAGCGCCGACCCCGCCGTCCTGAAGACGGCCCTGACCCGCGGTGCCTTCGAGTACCAGGGCCAGAAGTGCTCGGCGACCTCCCGGGCGTACATCCCGGCATCGATCTGGAACAGCGGCTTCCGCGAGGAGTTCGCCGCCGAGGTCGACTACATCACCATGGGTGACGTCACCGACCTGTCCAACTTCATCGGCGCCGTCATCGACGAGCGGGCCTTCGCCAAGAACAAGGCGGCCATCGACCGCGCGAAGGCGGACCCCGCCTGCACGATCGTCGCGGGCGGGTCCTACGACGACTCGACCGGCTACTTCGTCCGCCCGACCGTCATCGAGTGCGGCGACCCGGCGAACGAGGTCTTCACCACCGAGTACTTCGGCCCGATCCTCGCCGTGCACGTCTACGAGGACGACAGGTACGACGAGATGCTGACCCAGATGGAGTCGGTGTCCGCCTACGCGCTCACGGGCGCGGTCATCTCGGCCGACCGCGCGGCGACGGCGTACACGATGGACAGGCTGCGCTACGCGGCCGGCAACTTCTACATCAACGACAAGTCGACCGGCGCCGTCGTCGGCCAGCAGCCCTTCGGCGGCGGCCGCGCCTCGGGCACCAACGACAAGGCGGGCGCCCCGCAGAACCTGATGCGCTGGACGCTGACCCGGGCCATCAAGGAGACGCTGGTCCCGCCGACCGACTACACCTACCCGCACATGGGCTGACCTCCCCCACGGGGAAACGGGCCGGGTCGTCATCGACCCGGCCCGTCCGCGTGTCCGTGCGGGCCCTGGTGCGAGAGCTGCGGACAGGGGCGAAACGGCGGTTCAGCGCGGTGTGAGTCAGCGCACAGCCCATGCGCCGTCTCAGATAGTAGGAAGTCCGAGTAATTGTGGAGACAGGCGCGCGCTCCTCGCTTAGCTTTGTAGGAGCCGAACGTCTCGCTCGACCAAGCGAATGGCGGTCGTGAGCCGGGCCCCGTTGCAGGCAACCCCTGCGGTCCGCTCCCCGCCCCTTCCGGCGTCTCGCAACCCCCTGTGCACTCCAGGAAACTCGAAGGAGTCGATTTCCCATGGCCGAGACGACCGCCCGCCGCCGAGTCCGCCGTATTTCCCGTACGAGCGAGTCCGACCGCAAGAACGCAGCGGCTGCCCTCCAGGCCGCCCTCGACCGCCGCGACAACGGCGGCTCGACGGGCCACTGAGCCGGGCCCAGTCCGCAGATAAGCCGGGAGCCGCGCCCGCGAGGTGCGGCGCGGTCTCAGACGCCGCGCCGCACCTCGAAATGGTCGACCCGCTCCCCGCTCTGCGCCAGCGCCGACACCGTGAGACGCGGCCGCGCCCCGCTCTCCGCCTCCACCGAGAGGAAGGAGAAGCCCCGGTAGCGCACCCGCGACCACTCCACGGTCTCCTTCTCGGACTCCTTCGACTTCGTCCACCGGAAGGTCTCGACCGGCTCGCGGCCCGTGACGTGCCCCTCGTAGCTCTCCTTGACGCCCGTCGGAAAGCCGTACAGGTCCTTGCCGCCGCCGCCCGCCGTGACATACACCGTCCCGTCCCGCGTGGGGTCCGTGGACGCGCCGATCGGGACCGGCCTGCCGACCTCGCCGTCCTTGATCGCGTCGGTGCGCTCGTAGACGTGGTTGTGCCCGTTGATCACCAGGTCCACCTGGTGCCTGGCGAACAGGGGCAGCCACTCGGCCCGGACCCCGCCGTCGGAGGCGTGCGTGGAGGTCGAGTACGCGCAGTGGTGGAAGAAGACGACGACGAAGTCCACCGTGGCGTCCGCCCGCAGCTCGCCCAGCTTCCGGTCCAGCCAGGCCGTCTGCTTGCCTTCCGTGTAGCCGAAGTTGGCGGGGATCTCGTACGACACGTCGTTCGCGTCCAGCGCCACGAAGCCGACGTTGCCGTACGTGAACGCGTACACGCCCGGGGCCGCGCGCGGGTCGAAGCCGCTGTCCGGCAGGGACCAGCGGGCCAGCTGGCCGCCGTAGCCGTCCGGCGAGTACCAGGCCTCCATGTCGTGGTTGCCGGTCGTCACCATCCACGGCACCGACCTCGTCACCGGCTCGTTCTGCTGGAGGAACAGGTCCCAGAAAGCGGGGTCGTAGCCGTCGGACTTCTCGCCGCGGCCGTTGACGTCGGCGTAGCAGATGTCGCCGGCGTGGAGGTGGAAGGCGGGGTCCTGGCGCAGCAGCACGTGGTCGTTGGCAGCCGCGGCCTTGCCGACTCCCTGGTCGCCGAACGCGGTGAACACGAACCGTTCGGGGCTCGCCGGGGCGGTGCGGAAGGTGCCGATGGTCTTCCTGTGCCCGGGTGACGCCGGATCGAAGCCGTCGTGGCCGACGCCGTAGTAGTACGTCGTGCCGGGGCGCAGGCCGTCCAGGGCTGCGTGCAGGTAGTACTGGTCGAGCGCCGGGCGCACCCCGGTCAGCCCGGGCGTGTGCAGGTCGCGGACCTCGGCGTCGATCCGGCGGTCGAGGCCGTCGGGCCGGGTCCCGATCCGGAGGTACGGCTTGCGCACCGCGAGCGGCACCTGCCAGGAGACCCGCATCTGCGTCTTCGGGTCGGCGCCGAAGGCGAGATGCCGGCCGAAGGGGGTGACGACGGAGCCGTGCACCCGGGACGCGGCCGTCGCGGCCGTCGTGCCGGCGGTCGTCTCCGGCGAGCCGCCGCCCGAACAGCCGGTCAGCAGCCCTCCCGCCACCGCGCCGGCCGTCACCAGCGTGCGGCGCCTGGACAGCTTGGTGCGCAGGTACTCGTGCTGTTCCGCCATGCTCATCCGGCGGGCGAGCGCGGGCGGGATGCCGAAGTCGGGGGTCTCCATGGTGGTGAACTTCCCAGCGCAGCCCAACACCCGCCATACGTACGGGTGAACGCAGTCCGACAGGATGACGTTGTCCGCCGTCTGCGTGTCCGTATCGCGGACAGTGCGTGTCATCACATGGGACGAGGGAGTACGGTGCCGACATGTCTCGCAGCCTCAATCTCGCAGTGATCCCCGGTGACGGCATCGGGCAGGAAGTCGTGGCCGAAGGCCTGAAGGTCCTCTCCGCCGTCCTCCCGCAGGATGTGAAGCTGGAGACCAAGGAGTACGACTTCGGCGCCGCGCGCTACCACGCCACCGGTGAGACCCTCACCGACGCGGACGCCGAGGCCCTCAAGCAGCACGACGCCATCCTGCTCGGCGCGATCGGCGACCCGTCGGTCCCGTCCGGTGTCCTGGAGCGCGGGTTCCTGCTGAAGCTCCGCTTCCTCTTCGACCACCACGTCAACCTGCGTCCGTCGAAGCTGCTGCCGGGTGTCGCCACCCCGCTCGCCGGCGAGCCCGAGATCGACTTCGTCGTGGTCCGTGAGGGCACCGAGGGGCCGTACACCGGCAACGGCGGCACCATCAGGAAGGGCACTGAGCACGAGGTCGCCACCGAGGTCTCCGTCAACACGGCCTTCGGTGTCGAGCGCGTGGTCCGCGACGCCTTCGCCCGCGCCCAGGCGCGCCCCCGCAAGAAGCTCGCGCTGATCCACAAGAACAACGTGCTGACCTTCGCGGGTCACCTGTGGACGAACATCTTCAACAAGGTGGCGGCGGAGTTCCCCGAGGTCACCACCGAGTACATGCACGTGGACGCCGCGACCATCTACCTGGTCACGCAGCCCGAGCGCTTCGACGTGATCGTCACCGACAACCTCTTCGGCGACATCATCACCGACCTCGCCGCGGCCGTCTCCGGCGGCATCGGCGTCGCCGCGAGCGGGAACATCAACCCCTCCGGCGAGTTCCCGTCCATGTTCGAGCCGGTCCACGGCTCGGCCCCGGACATCGCCGGTCAGGGCAAGGCCGACCCCACCGCCACGGTCCTGTCCGTCGCCCTCCTGCTGCGTCACCTCGGCTACGAGTCCGAGGCCGCCCGCATCGAGGACGCCGTCTCCACCGACCTCGCGGAGCGCACCGGCAAGCCCGCCCGTTCCACCTCCGAGATCGGCGACGCGCTCGCCGTACGAGTAGCCGGCTGACCCGCCGCGCTCTCGCGAACCTCTCGAAGCCGCCGGGTCACTCACCACCCGGCGGCTTTCGCATGTCCCCGCCGGGGTGCCACCATCATCCCCTGGGCCGCATTTCACGCTGTTTTTCGTCCACGGCCTCCGTCGCGAGATAATCGAACGCGGAGCCGCGGAATGAGGGAATGCTCGGACGTCCTAGCACTGGCCACTGGCAGTACGGGCGTGAGCGCGGCCCGTCACTATCCGACCGGTGAAGGACAACCACTCATGACGACGCCCACGATCGAGCTCAAGCCCTCGGCCTCGCCACTCTCCGACGCGGAGCGCGACGCGATCCTGGCCAACCCCGGGTTCGGCCGCCACTTCACCGACCACATGGTGATCATCAAGTGGACGGAGGGCCGAGGCTGGCACGACGGCCAGCTCGTCCCGTACGCGCCGATCTCCCTCGACCCGGCGACCATGGTCCTGCACTACGCGCAGGAGATCTTCGAGGGGCTCAAGGCCTACCGCCAGCCCGACGGTTCCGTCGCCAGCTTCCGCCCCGAGAAGAACGCCAGGCGCTTCCAGTCCTCGGCCCGCCGCCTCGGCATGCCGGAGCTGCCGGTCGAGACGTTCATCGAGGCGTGCGACGCGCTGGTGCGCCAGGACCAGGCATGGGTCCCGGCACACGGCGGCGAGGAGTCCCTCTATCTGCGCCCGTTCATGATCGCGACCGAGGTCGGCCTCGGCGTGAAGCCCGCCAACGAGTACCTCTTCCTGGTCATCGCGTCCCCCGCGGGCGCCTACTTCCCCGGTGGCGTCAAGCCGGTCTCCATCTGGCTCTCCGAGGACCGCGTCCGTGCCGTCCCCGGCGGCATGGGCGACGCGAAGACGGGCGGCAACTACGCGGCCTCCCTGCTCGCCCAGGCCGAAGCGGCGACCAAGGGCTGCGACCAGGTCTGCTACCTCGACGCGGTCGAGCACACGTGGGTCGAGGAACTCGGCGGCATGAACCTGTACTTCGTGTACGGCGACAAGATCGTCACACCCGCCCTCACCGGCTCCATCCTGGAGGGCGTCACCCGCGACTCCCTGCTCACCGTCGCCCGCGACCTCGGTTACGAGTCCGAGGAGGGCCGCGTCTCCGTCGACCAGTGGCAGCGCGACGCCGAGGCCGGCACCCTCACCGAGGTCTTCGCCTGCGGCACGGCGGCCGTGATCACCCCCGTCGGCACGGTCAAGCGCGCCACCGCCGAGTGGCAGCAGGCGGGCGGCGAGCCCGGCGAGGTCACACTGCGGCTGCGCCAGGCCCTGCTGGACATCCAGCGCGGGACGGCGGAGGACAGGCACGGCTGGATGCACAAGCTGGGCTAGTGTCCTGCACCAGAAGCCAGGGCCGTCGTGGACTCCGTGTCCGCGGCGGCCCGCACGCGTTCCCGCCCCGTCGCCGCCGGGTGAGCCGGCCCGCCCCGGCGCCGCCCCCGACGACAGGAAGCCAGGGCCGGCGGCCGACGAACACGCACCCGTCACCGGGGGACGATTCTCGGCCACGGTCGGGACTTCCTGGACGAAAGCCTCCTCGCGGACGCGTGACCTCCCGCCCGGGTTGTACGCAATAAGGCCGATTGACCGGTGGCCGCCGGTGCGTTTGCCTCGAACGGAGCCCTTGGCGCGGGGCCGGGGGTGAAGCGTCCACGGGGACCACGGGGGGAACATGTCCAGAGCCGTACATGTGTCCAGAGGCTCGTCAGGCGCGGTGCTGTTGCTGGTGCTCGCCGGAGCCGCCGATCCGAGTGCCGGCGCGGCACCGCAGGCACCGCACGCACGTCGAACGGGTCAGCACCGCCGCCGACGGCACCCAGGCCGACGGGCCGTCCGACGGCGCCGCGATCAGCGCCGACGGCCGGCGGGTCGCGTTCACGTCCGACGCGCCGAGCTTCGGCTGCGCGCACTTCTCGCCGTGCCTGCTCGTGAAGGACCTGGCCACCGGCGGGATCACCAGGGTCGATCTCGGCAGCGGCCAGACCTACGACTCGCCGCTGCCGAGCGCCGACGGGGCCGTATCGCCTACTCCGCGGGCACCCGGTTGCTGGCCCCGTACCTGTACGACCGCGCCACCGGCCGCTCGGAGCGGCTGCGGCCCGAGAACCCGCCCGGTTCCGACGAGTCGGGCCGCGCGCAGTCGATCAGCCCGGACGGCACGCACGTCGCGTACACCATCGGCAACCGCGACGGCGACGAGAACTTCCGGCTGTTGTACGTCCGCGACACGGCCACCGGCACCGACGAGCTGATCGGCGTCTACCGCTGGGGCGCCCGCAACGACCTCCCGGCCGGGCACCCGTCCGTCAACGCCGACGGCACGGCCGTCGCGTTCGAGCCGGCGTCACCCGATCTGGTGGCGGGGGACACGAACGGGGTGACGGGCGTCTTCTTGCGGACAGTGCAATGACGACGAACGACCACGGGGAAACGACCATGGACAAAACCAACGGGGGAACAACCATGCGCACGAAGAAGCACCGCACCGCCTCGGCGGCGGCCACCGTCGTCGCGGCCACCGCCGCCATGGCGCTCACCGGATCCCCGGTGAGCGCCGCACCCGGCGTCCCGTACACGGAGAAGGCGAGCGTGGCCCCTGACCGCACGGACGGCAACGGCGCCTCCGACGGCCAGAGTCTGAGTGCGAACGGCCGTCACCTGGCCTTCGTCTCCGACGCCGACAACCTGGTCGCGGGCGACACCAACGGCACCGCCGACGCCTTCGTCCGCGACCTGAGGACCGGCACCACCCGCCTGGCGAGCACCGCGGAGAACGGCAGCCCGTGGAACGCTCACGTCCTGGACGTCTCCCTGAGTGCCGACGGCCGGTATCTGGCGTTCACCTCCAACGCCACCTACGACACCGCCGACAACCACGTCTTCGTCAAGGACCTGAAGACCGGCGCCCTCCAGCGGATCGACGACGCCGTCGACACGGGGTACAGCGCCGGCAGCGGCCCCGCCCTCAGCGCCGACGGCCGCTATGTCGCCTTCGTCGCCCTGCGCACGGGTGACGCGCCGGCGGGGGACGGTTCGAACCGGGTCTACCGCGTCGACCGCGTGACCGGCGAGGCCGTCCGGATCAGCCAGGTGCCCGGCGAGAACGCCTGGAAATCCGCCGCCACCCGTCCGACCATCAGCGCGGACGGCAGTCGGGTCGGCTACCAGTTCTTCGTCCCGTACCCCACCCGGGGCGACTGGAGCGACGCCTACGTCCGTGATGTGCCGAGCGGCGAGCTGTTCCAGGCCGACAAGGCACCCGACGGCAGGACCTCCGACGCGCAGACCGAGTTCCCGCAGGTCAGCGCCGACGGCCGGTACGCGGTCTTCAACTCGCTCGACTCGCAGCTGACGCCGGGCGACACGAACAACGGACACAACGCCTTCGTCCGCGACCTGAAGACGGGGAAGGTGCAGCGGATCGACGCCGCCGACCCGGCCGCCTCCACCGCCCAGCCCCGGCTCAGCGCCGACAGCCGGTTCCTCGTGTTCAGTTCGTCCGACCCTGCCGGCCCGAACCACGCGAGCCAGGCGTACGTACGCGATCTGCGCACCGGACGCACCGTGCTCGCCAGCCCTTCGGTGCAGGGCGGTCCGAGCGGCTCCTACGGGGTGTCCTTCCCGGTGATCGACCGGCACGGCCGCCAGGTCGCCTTCAGCAGCAGCGCCGCCGACCTCGTGCCCGGTGACTCCGCCGACACCACGCACGTCTTCGTGCGCCACCTGCGGTGATCAACCGAGTGCTCGCATCCTGAGACAGACGGTGAGCACGGGGACGGTCTGTGCCAGACTGCCTCCGTGCTCTCGTTCGCCACGATTATTGGCAGCAGGCGCGCCGGTCCGCAGTGACCGCCACGTACGACCAGGTACGGGCGGACACCGTCGTCTTCGACCCGCGCGCAGACCTCTCGCACCCGCGAGAGGTTTTTCGCTTTTCTGGCCCACCCGCAGCCGGAGGCGAGAGTGCGAGGGACCATGTGAGGACGGTGGAGCCGGTCATTCCGGTACAGACCGAGATCCGACACAGGAGCCTTGACACCATGACCGAAACCAGCGAGCTCGACGATTCGTTCCACGTCTTCGACACCACCCTGCGCGACGGCGCGCAGCGGGAGGGCATCAACCTCACCGTCGCGGACAAGCTGGCCATCGCACGGCACCTGGACGACTTCGGCGTGGGCTTCATCGAGGGCGGCTGGCCCGGCGCCAACCCGCGCGACACCGAGTTCTTCGCCCGCGCCCGGCAGGAGATCGACTTCAGGCACGCCCAGCTGGTCGCCTTCGGCGCCACCCGCCGGGCCGGCGCCAAGGCCGCCGAGGACCCCCAGGTCAAGGCGCTCCTGGACTCGGGAGCCGACGTCATCACCCTGGTGGCCAAGTCCCACGACCGGCACGTGGAACTCGCGCTGCGCACCACGCTCGACGAGAACCTGGAGATGGTCCGCGACACGGTGTCCCACCTGAAGGGGCAGGGCCGCCGCGTCTTCGTCGACTGCGAGCACTTCTTCGACGGCTACCGCGGAAACCCGGAGTACGCCAAGGCGGTCGTACGGGCGGCGTCCGAGGCGGGCGCCGACGTGGTCATCCTCTGCGACACCAACGGCGGCATGCTCCCGGCGCAGGTCCAGGCGGTCGTCGCCACGGTCCTCGCCGACACCGGCGCCCGCCTCGGCATCCACGCCCAGGACGACACGGGCTGCGCGGTCGCCAACACCCTCGCCGCGGTGGACGCGGGCGCGACCCACGTCCAGTGCACGGCCAACGGCTACGGCGAGCGGGTCGGCAACGCCAACCTGTTCCCGGTCGTGGCGGCCCTGGAACTGAAGTACGGCAAGAAGGTGCTGCCCGACGGCAAGCTCCGCGAGATGACGCGCATCTCGCACGCGATCGCCGAGGTCGTGAACCTCACCCCCTCCACCCACCAGCCGTACGTCGGTGTCTCCGCCTTCGCCCACAAGGCGGGCCTGCACGCCTCGGCCATCAAGGTCGACCCCGACCTGTACCAGCACATCGACCCCGAGCAGGTCGGCAACACCATGCGGATGCTGGTCTCCGACATGGCGGGCCGCGCGTCGATCGAGCTCAAGGGCAAGGAACTCGGCGTCGACCTCGGCGGCGACCGCGCGCTGATCCAGCGGGTGGTCGACCGGGTCAAGGAGCGCGAGCTCAAGGGCTACACGTACGAGGCCGCCGACGCGTCCTTCGAACTCCTCCTGCGGGCCGAGGTGGAGGGCAAGCCCCTCAGGTACTTCGAGGTCGAGTCCTGGCGAGCGATCGTCGAGGACCGCCCCGACGGCATCCACGCCAACGAGGCCACCGTCAAGCTCTTCGCCAAGGGCGAGCGCATCGTCGCCACGGCCGAGGGCAACGGCCCGGTCAACGCCCTCGACCGCACCCTGCGCGTCGCCCTGGAACAGATCTACCCGCAGCTCGCCAGGCTCGACCTCGTCGACTACAAGGTCCGCATCCTGGAGGGCGTCCACGGCACCCAGTCCACGACCCGCGTCCTGATCTCCACCTCCGACGGCGCGGGCGAGTGGTCCACGGTCGGCGTGGCCGAGAACGTGATCGCCGCGTCCTGGCAGGCCCTGGAGGACGCCTACACGTACGGGTTGCTGCGGGCGGGGGTCGAGCCGGCCGAGTAGCGGGCCGCTCAGCAGGAGTCCTCGGCGAGTTTCCGACTCGCCGAGGCTCGACGCCCGGTCGTCGGCCCGTGCCCGGCCGGGCAGCGGAGTGCCGCCCCTCCTGACGTGGTCTTGACGGCTTCCTGGGGCACCGGTTCACTCACGGCGTGTGCTGAGCCGCACGTCGATGCACGAGACACCGTTGGACCACGAGAGCCAGGGGATGTTCCATGCGAAGAACCGCCCTCTTAGCCTCCGCCGCCCTGCTGACCGGACTGCTTCCGCTGGCGTCCGCGCAAGCCGCCGACGACCCGGCGCCCGTCCCCGTCGACCGCTTCGAAGGCGAAGTCCCCTTCGCCTCCCCGCCCGCCGGAGGCATCTTCACCTGGGGCAGCGACACCGACGACCCGCCCGCCCTCGCACTCACCGCACGCGACGACGCCCCCGAGGGCGACAAGGTGCTCACCGGCACCTACGACATCAGCGGCTACGGCGGCTTCACCCACGACTTCGCGTTCGCCGAACCCGCCCACGACTGGTCCGCCCACCAGGGCGTCCGCCTCTGGTGGGACGGGCGGAACAACGGCAGGAAGATCGCCTTCGAGATCAAGGACGGCGGCGCCGACGGGGAGGCCTCCGAGCTCTGGACGACGTCCTTCACGGACGACTTCAGCGGCTGGAAACAGATCGAGATCCCCTTCACCGACTTCGCGTACCGCACGGACTACCAGCCCGTCGGCGGCATCGACCAGATCCTCGGCCTGACCGAGACGTGGGGATACGCCGTCACCCTTCCCGTCGGCGTCAAGGGCGACTTCGCCTTGGACGGCGTCGAGCTGTACGGCAGGGCCGACCAGTCGCTGCGCGCGAGCGTGACGACCGACGCCGCCGTGTATCCGGTGCGGGAGGGCGGCACGGCCGACGTCCGGCTCACCGTCGGCACCACCGGCTCCGCCCCGATCGACGAGCCCGTCACCATCGCCTACGAGACCACCTCGGCCGGCACGGGCTCCGACGGCGACTTCACGCCCCTCAAGGGCGAGTTCACCTTCCCCGCGGGCACCGCCTCCGGCACCTCCCGCACCGTCGAGGTCCGCACCCTGAAGGACAAGCAGGCGGAGTCCGCCGAGACGATCCCGCTCAAGCTGACCGTCAACGGCGCCAAACCCCCGTCCGAGACACCGCAGATCGTGATCGACGCGCACGGACTGCCGTATCTCGACGCCAGGTTGCCGGTGAAGAAGCGCGTGGCCGACCTCCTGTCCCGCATGTCCCTCGAGGAGAAGGCCGGGCAGATGACCCAGGCCGAGCGCGGAGCGGTCACCAACCCCGGTGACATCGCCGCGTACGACCTCGGCTCGCTCCTGTCCGGCGGCGGCTCGACACCGACGCCCAACACGCCCGAGGCGTGGGCGAAGATGATCGACGCGTTCCAACTGCGCGCCCAGGCGACCCGCTTCCAGATCCCGCTGATCTACGGCGTCGACGCCGTGCACGGTCACAACAACCTGGTCGGCGCGACGATCATGCCGCACAACATCGGCATCGGAGCGTCCAGGAATCCCCGGCTCGCCCAGAGGACGGCCGCCGTCACCGCCGCCGAGGTCCGGTCCACCGGCATCCCCTGGGACTTCGCCCCCTGCCTGTGCGTCACCCGCGACGAACGCTGGGGCCGCTCCTACGAGGCCTTCGGCGAGGACCCGGCACTGGTCGATGCCATGGAGACGGTCGTCCAGGGCTTCCAGGGCGCCGCCGACGGCAGTGATCTGAAAGACGGCGACAAGGTCCTCGCCACCGCCAAGCACTTCGTCGGGGACGGCGGCACCGAGTACGGCTCGTCCACGACCGGGACGTACACCATCGACCAGGGCGTCACCAAGGTCACCCGGCGGCAGTTGGAGACCGTCCACCTGGCGCCGTACGAGACGGCCGTCGACCGAGGCGTCGGCACGGTCATGCCGTCCTACTCCTCGCTCGACATCGCCGGCGACGGCCGGGGGCCCGTGAAGATGCACGCCCGCGCCGACATGCTGAACGGCGTCCTGAAGGGCCGTATGGGCTTCGACGGCTTCGTCATCAGCGACTGGGCGGCCATCGACCAGCTCCCGGGCGACTACGCCTCCGACGTCCGCACGTCCGTCAACGCGGGCCTCGACATGATCATGGTCCCGTACGCGTACCGCGACTTCCACGCCACACTCCTCGACGAGATCGAGGCGGGCCGCGTCGGCGAGCGGCGGATCGACGACGCCGTGTCGCGCATCCTCACCCAGAAGTTCAAGCTCGGGCTCTTCGAGAAGCCGTACGCCGACACGAGCGGCGCGTCCCGGATCGGCTCCGCCGGGCACCGCGCCGTGGCCCGTCAGGCGGTCGCCGAGTCGCAGGTGCTGCTGAAGAACTCCGCGGGGCTGCTGCCGCTGCGGAAGAGCCAGAAGGTGTACGTCGCCGGGTCCAACGCCGACGACATCGGCAACCAGAGCGGCGGCTGGACCGTCACCTGGCAGGGCTCCTCCGGTGACATCACCCCCGGCACGACCATCCTCGAAGGGATGCGCGAGGCGGGCGGTGACGTCACCTACTCCAAGGACGCCTCGGCACCGACGGGCGGCCACGACGTCGGGGTGGTCGTCGTCGGCGAGACCCCGTACGCCGAAGGCATGGGCGACGTCGGCAACGGCCACGACCTGGAGCTGTCCGCCGCCGACCGGGCGGCCGTCGACACGGTGTGCGCCGCGATGAGGTGCGCGGTGCTGATCGTCTCCGGGCGCCCCCAGCTCCTCGGGGACCGGCTCGGCGAGATCGACGCCCTGGTCGCCTCCTGGCTGCCGGGCACGCAGGGAGACGGCGTGGCCGACGTCCTGTACGGCAGGCGGCCCTTCACCGGACAGCTCCCGGTGACCTGGCCGAAGTCCCAGGCGCAGCTGCCGATCAACGTCGGCGACGCGGCCTACGACCCGCAGTTCCCCTACGGCTGGGGACTCACGACCCTGAGCCGGGTCCCGGAGGGCGGCGCGACGGCCCTGAAGGCACTCGGCGTCGCGGCCGGGGCGGCCGAGCGGGCCGGAGCCGAGGAGACCGGCCGTGCGCTCGTCACCAGGGCCCGGCTGATCGTTCAGCAGAAGGTGGGACAGGACGTCACGGCGGCGGTCGCGAAGCCCTTCGCCGACGCGGACCGTCTGCTGCTGACCGGGCGGTACGGAGAGGCGGTGGAGAAGCTGACGGCGGCCTATCGGGCGGCGGCCTGAGCGACCGGGTTCCCGCCGGTCCGAAGGGACCTTTTTCGTCGGCTTTCGGGTAGCTTCGAAGTATGAAGGTCGCCCTATCGGCCCGAAGCCTTGCCGGACTGCTCGCCGCACTGGCGCTCGCCGTCCTGACGGCCCTGACCGTCCTGACGGCGGGCGCCCCGCGCGCCTTTGCGGCCACCGACGTCTCGACGATCGCCGAGGCCCTGCGCGAGGATCCGGTGTACGTCGCACCGGCCGCCTCCGACCAGCTCTCCGCCGCCGACGCCGACGCGCTGGCCGAGCAGATCAAGGATGCCGACAAGCCCCTCTTCGTCGCCGTCCTGCCCGCCGACCAGCCGACCGAGCAGCTCTTCACCGACCTGCGCACCGCCACCGGCATCACCGGCCTGTACGCGATCCGCGTCGGCGACGACTTCGACGCCCGCGCCGACTCCTCGGTCCTGCCGCCCACGGCGGTACGGAACCTCGTCAGCAGTGTCGGGACGGAGAAGGCCGCCGAGACGCAGATCGACGACTTCACCGACCGCGCCCTGACGAACATGGGCGGCTCGGCCCCGGCGGGCTGGGACACCTCCGGCGACGGCGGCGGCGGGTCCACCGCCGGACTGATCACCGCCGGTGTGGTCCTGGTGGCGGGCGGCGGAGGAGCGTACGCGCTCGTACGGCGCAGGCGGCGCCGGCACGAGGAGGCGCAGCGGGCCGCGCTGGAGAGGCTGCGCGTCGTGGTCGACGAGGACATCACCGCCTTCGGCGAGGAGCTGGACCGTCTCGACTTCCATCCCGGGGAGCCGGGCGCCACCGACGCCATGCGCGAGGACTACGAACGCGGGCTGGACTCCTACGAGAAGGCGAAGACGTTCATGGCCCAGGCCGCGAAACCGGAGGACGTCCGGGCCGTCACCCAGTCCATCGACGACGGCCGCTTCTCGCTGGCCGGTCTCGCCGCCCGCCGCGAGGGCCGGCCGCTGCCCGAACGCCGGGCACCCTGCTTCTTCGACCCGCGCCACGGCCCCTCGGTCGCCGACGCGACCTGGACACCGGTGGACGGCACCCCGCGCGAGGTCCCGGTCTGCGCGGCTGACCGGACCCGCCTGGCGGACGGCCGCGATCCGGTGGTCCGCGAGGTCGACACGGAACAGGGCCGCCGCCCCTACTGGGACGCGGGCCCCGCGTACGGCCCCTGGGCGGGTGGCTACTTCGGCGGCGGCATCCTGCCCGGCCTGCTCATCGGCACGATGCTCGGCAGCATGATGGCCACCCCGGCCTACGCCGCCGACTACGGCTCCGGCTACGGCGACTTCGGCGCCGGCGGCTACGAGGGCGGCGACGTGTCCGGCGCGGACTTCCACACCGACGACTTCGGCGGCGGCTTCGGCGGCGGGGACTACGGCGGAGGCGGCGACTTCGGCGGGGGCGGCGGGGACTTCGGCGGCGGGTTCTGACGCTCCGGCGCAGGTTCTGACGCTACGGAACGGGCCCGGCGCAGGACAGCGCCGGGCCCGGTCGTACGAGGTGACGAGGTGAGGCGCGCGTGCGTCAGAGCGTGGACGCGGCCGAGGCGATCGCGGAGGCGAAGGTGGAGACCTCGGTGTAGACGCCGGGGGCGTTGGGCCGGGCGCAGCCTATGCCCCAGCTGACGATGCCCACCTGGATCCAGGCGTTGGCGCTGTCCCGGCGGAACATCGGGCCGCCGGAGTCGCCCTGGCAGGTGTCGACGCCGCCGGCCGCGTAGCCGGCGCAGATCTCCTCGGCGGCGACGAGGCCGCTGTAGCCGCTGTAGGAACGACACGTGGCGTCGCTGACGAACGGCACGTTGGCCTTGAGCATGTACCGCTGCTGGGCGCCGCCCTCGGAGGCCGAGCCCCAGCCGGCGACGGTGAAGGTGCCGGTGTTGTACTGCGTGGTCGTGGCGATCTTCAGCGTCGGCAGGTTGATGGGCGCGGCGAGCTTGATGAGCGCCCAGTCCTTGCCGGTGCCGTTGTAGCCGGGGGCCCGGTACACCTTGGTGGACCTGACCTGGACCCGGCCGGTGGTGGACTGGAGGTCCACGACACCGGCGGTGGCGGTGATGCTGGTGTTGTTGCCGGTCGCGCCCACGCAGTGCGCGGCGGTGAGCACGATCTGCTGGGTGTACAGCGCGCCGCCACAGCCCATCGAGAGCCGGACCATGAACGGGAACTCGCCCTGCGCCGCGCGGGTTCCGCCGACGACGGGGGCGGGGGCGGCGTTGGCGGCCGAGACGGGCTGAAGGCTGGCGATCGCGAGGGCGGCGGCACCGACGGCCGCGCATCTCTTGAGTGCCGAGAGGAGTCTCTTCAACGTGATGCCTTCCGTGGGGGGTTGACCTGGGGACGGTGCGAGACGTACGAGGAGACACAGAATTGACGTGAGCATGTCATTAACGGCAACAAAGAAGTGCCTCTTACTGGCATGCGCAGGTCAAATCTGTTGCTGGATTATGAGAACCCCGTGAGTGCCCGCACAAGGGGTGGGATTCGGCCACGCGCACAGCGCTCACCAGCCGCGCGCCATCGACTCGCCGCCTACGGTGTCCCCATGATCCCCGAGGACCCGCAGCCCCGAGCCTTCGACAGCACGACCGCCCTCGACGACTGGCTCACCGCCCACCCGGCCCCCCATCCGGGCCTGTGGGTCAAGGTCGCCAAGAAGTCCTCGGGCCTGCCCTCCGTGACCGCTGCCGACGTCAACGACGTGGCCCTCTGCCACGGCTGGATCACGGGTCAGCGCAAGGCGCTCGACGCCACGCACTACCTGCAGCGGATCACCCCGCGTCGCCCCGGCAGCCTGTGGTCGATGGTCAACGTGCGGCGCGTGGAGGAACTGACGGCGGGCGGCCGCATGCGCCCCGCCGGACTCGCCGAGGTGGAGGCCGCGAAGGCCGACGGCAGATGGGCCGCCGCGTACGAGTCGCAACGCGAGGCCACCGTCCCCGACGACCTCACCGCCGCCCTGGAACGGAACCCCCGCGCCAAGGCCGCCTTCGAGCGCCTCGGCAAGACGGACCGGTACCTGGCCATGCTCCCCGTCCTGCGGGCCCGTACGCCGGACAGCCGCGATGCCCAACTGGCGGCCGTCGTCGGCAGACTGGCAAGGGGATGACGCGCCGAGCGCCCGCCCTCCCGGTCCGTGGGGACCGGAGGGCGGGCGCGCTCAGTGCTCATGTGTCTCGACGGCTCACCGGGTTGCGGCTTTCCTCGGGCAGCCGCCGGCAGGCTCAGGCGTTCTTGATCGCCGAGATGTCGAAGTTCAGCTTGATCTTGTCGGAGACCAGGACGCCACCGGTTTCCAGCGCCGCGTTCCAGGTCAGGCCCCACTCGGAGCGGATGATCTCCGCCTTGCCCTCGAAGCCGACGCGCTCGTTGCCGAAGGGGTCCTTCGCGGCGCCGTTGAACTCGAGGTCGATGGTGATCGGCTTGGTGACGCCGAGGACGCTGAGGTCGCCGGTGATGCGGTAGTCGTCGCCGCCCAGGGCCTCGGCCGAGGTCGAGCGGAAGGTCATCGTCGGGAACTCGTCCGTCTTGAAGAAGTCCGAGCCCTTGAGGTGACCGTCGCGGTCCGCGGAGCCCGTGTCGATGCTGTCCATCTTGACGTCGATGGACGCCGTGGACGCGGACGGGTCGCCGCCGTCGAGGTGCAGGGAGCCGCTGAAGTCGAGGAACTTGCCCTTGACGTTGGTGACCATGGCGTGCCGGGCGACGAAGCCGAGCGTCGTGTGGGACGGGTCGATGGTGTAGTCGCCGGTCAGCGCGGCGAGGTCGGGGTTCACGGCGGCGGGCGCCGCGGCGGTCGTGTCGGCGCTGTCCTTGCGGCCGAAGATGCCCATGACGTGCTCCTAGCGAGATCGACGGGATGATGTTGAACGTTCAACCAGGTCAACAGTGACGACCGTAGACCTATTCCGGTGACGCTTCAACCTTTTCGGCGGAGTGTTGCCCGATGGCACGGAAGTGGTAGACGAAACGGTCATGGATCCCCAGCGCCGAGCCTCCGCCCTGCCCGGCCCCACCCGCCGGGCCCTCCTGTTCACCGCCGCCCTGCCTGCGACGACCATCGCCGCCGCTCCCCCCGGCTCCCTGCGGACGCGGCCGCCGACCCCTACGACACCCTCCGCCGCCGCTGGCTCGACCTCGCCCTCGGCACCGGCTACGACCCCGCCACCGAGCCGTACGCCTCCCGCCTCGCCGAAACCGGCGAGCTCGCCCGCGGCTTCCGCACGGCCGGCGGGCTGACCGCGTCCGCCGGTGCGAGCGTGCTGGTCCGCCGCCGAGGCCGCACCGCTACGAGGTTCATTCCAGTGCATCGGGCCTTCAGCCCGGTGGTGAAGCGAATCTGATGGTTGCGAGCGGAGCGTCGCCGCGTCTGGTCCGGCGGAGCCGGACACGGCATGTTCACCACCCGCGGCGCGGAGCGTCGTGATCGCTGGTCCCGGCAAAGCCGGGCTGTGCTCACACCGGCCGGTTCTGCTGTTCGATGTACTGCCTGACCACGGTGAGCGGGGCGCCGCCGACGGTGCCTGCGAAGTAGGAGCCTGACCACAGCTTGTTGGCCCTCCAGTAGTGCCGTCCAGGCCGGGGAACTCTCCCCCAGCCTTCGGTCGGGAGGTGCCCCCAGGCGCAGACGGCGCGAGGAGACACCCTTGAGGGAGTTGACCAGTTTGGTGACGGCGACCTTGGGCGGGAAGTTCACCAGGAGGTGGACGTGGTTGTTCTCGCCGTTGAACTCCACCAGATCGCACTCGAAGTCCGCGCACACCGACCGCATGATCTCCTCCATGCGCCTCAAGTGGGCATCGGTGAACACCTTGTGCCGGAACTTGGTCACGAAGACCAAGTGCACATGCATCACGAAAGTATGTGCCGACCAGTTCTGATCTTCTGCATCTCACCCATAACCCAAGTATGTATCGTGGCTGTCATGCAACTCCGGTACGCCTTCAGGTTGTACCCGGACCCCGGTCAGCAGGGGGCGTTGGCGAAGGCGTTCGGGTGCGCCCGCGTCGTGTTCAACGACGCGGTGCGCGCCCGCGAGGACGCCCGCAAGGCCCAGCAGCCGTTCCCGAAGATCGGCGAGCTGTCCACCCGCCTGATCACCCAGGCGAAGCAGACCACCTCACGCTCCTGGCTGGGCGAGGTCTCCGCGGTCGTCCTGCAGCAGTCCCTGCGCGACGTCGAGACCGCGTACCGCAACTTCTTCGCCTCCCTCAAGGGCACCCGCAAGGGCCCCAAGGTGGGCGCCCCGCGCTTCAAGTCCCGCAAGGACGCCCAGCAGTCGATCCGGTTCACCGCCAACGCCCGCTGGCACCTCACCGACAGCGGCCGGCTGAACCTGCCGAAGATCGGTCCGGTGAAGGTGAAGTGGTCCCGCACGCTGCCCGCCACCCCCACCTCGGTCACCGTCATCAAGGACTCCGCCGGGCGGTACTTCGCCTCCTTCGTCATCGACACCGACCCACAGGCGGATGCCGAGCGGATGCCCGCCACCGACCGCACCATCGGCATCGACCTCGGCCTGACGCACTTCGCCGTCCTGTCCGACGGCACGAAGATCGACTCCCCGCGGTTCTTGCGCCGCGCGGAGAAGAAGCTGAAGAAGGCCCAGCGGGAACTGTCCCGCAAGCAGAAAGGTTCGAAGAACCGCGCCAAGGCCCGGCTCAAGGTCGCTCGCGCCCACGTCAAGGTCACCGATGCCCGCCATGAGTTCCACCACCAGCTCTCCACGAAGCTGATCTCCGAGAACCAAGGGATCGCCGTGGAGGACCTGTCGGTGACGGGACTGGCACGCACCAGACTGGCCAAGTCCGTCCACGACGCCGGCTGGGCCTCATTCGTGAACATGCTGGAGTACAAAGCACAACGGTACGGGCGGGCCCTGATCAAGATCGGCCGGTTTGAGCCGACGAGTCAGGTCTGCTCCACCTGCGGCGTCAAAGACGGGCCCAAACCCCTCGACGTGAGGGAATGGACGTGCGCCGCCTGCGGCACCGTCCACGACCGGGACATCAACGCCGCGATCAACGTGAAGACGGCCGCCGGACTGGCGGTATCGGCCTGCGGAGCGCCGGTAAGACCAGAACTCGTTCTGGCACAGCGCGAAGAAACAGGAAGCCACGGATTCCCGACCGAGCCCCGTGCCGCGTAGCGGCACAGCAACGATCGAGAAGGCCAGAATCCTCGGGCTTCAGCCCGAGGTGCAAGTCAACCTCTGCGTGAGCGAGCCCGCCGCCCCGCACTGGTGCGCCGCTGGAGATCGGCTGGGGCCACCCGGTGGGCGGGGTGATCCGCGCGGACCCCTCGGTCGAGGTGGTCTCCACAGGCCGCCGATTGCGCCTCCGTGTCACTCCGGGGAGGGCATGTGCCACCCACGAATGTGAGGTGACTCTCACTGGCTGAGTTTGTACGACCCCTACAAGCACGATGCCCCTTGAGCAGTCAGAAGGGCTGCATGTGGCCCCGGTTCTGTTCAGGGGTACCAAGGAAACGGTCCGGAGACTGTACGGAGTCGACGGCGAGCTTTCCTTGGTGGTGTTCGTAAGGTCGCTACATGACCGTTTTGGATGAGGCGCCGGGTGAGTCGACCGACGAGGCGACGGGCGAGCCGACGGGTGAACCGACGGACGCCCGCGGGCGGGTCGCCGAGCTGCACGAGATCCGTGCGCAGGCGCTGGCCGGCCCCGGCGAGAAGGCGACCGCCGCGCAGCACGCCAAGGGCAAGCTGACCGCACGGGAGCGCATCGAGCTCCTCCTGGACCCGGATTCCTTCCGGGAGGTCGAACAACTGCGGCGACACCGGGCGACCGGCTTCGGCCTGGAGGCGAAGAGGCCGTACACGGACGGTGTCGTCACCGGCTGGGGCACCGTGGAGGGCCGTACGGTCTTCGTCTACGCCCACGACTTCCGCATCTTCGGCGGCGCGCTGGGCGAGGCCCACGCCACGAAGATCCACAAGATCATGGACATGGCCATCGCGGCCGGCGC
This sequence comes from Streptomyces sp. NPDC033131, assembly GCF_055578365.1. NCBI lineage: Bacteria > Bacillati > Actinomycetota > Actinomycetes > Kitasatosporales > Streptomycetaceae > Streptomyces > Streptomyces sp. NPDC033131. The sequence continues at coordinate 1,564 of NZ_JBVIPA010000032.1, read as the reverse complement.
CCCGCTGGTCTCCCTGAACGACGGCGCGGGCGCCCGTATCCAGGAAGGCGTCTCCGCGCTCGCCGGCTACGGCGGCATCTTCCAGCGCAACACCAAGGCCTCCGGAGTCATCCCGCAGATCTCGGTGATGCTCGGCCCGTGCGCGGGCGGCGCGGCCTACAGCCCCGCCCTCACCGACTTCGTGTTCATGGTCCGCGAGACCTCGCAGATGTTCATCACCGGCCCGGACGTCGTCAAGGCGGTCACCGGCGAGGAGATCACCCAGAACGGCCTCGGCGGCGCCGACGTGCACGCCGAGACGTCCGGCGTGGCGCACTTCGCCTACGACGACGAGGAGACGTGCCTCGCCGAGGTGCGCTACCTGCTGTCGATGCTCCCGCAGAACAACCGCGAGAACCCGCCCCGGGTGGAGCCGAGCGACGAGACGGACCGCCGCAGCGAGATCCTGCTCGACCTGGTCCCGGCCGACGGCAACCGGCCGTACGACATGACCAAGGTCATCGAGGAGATCGTCGACGACGGCGACTACCTGGAGGTCCACGAGCGCTGGGCCCGCAACATCATCTGCGCCCTGGCCCGTCTCGACGGCCAGGTGGTGGGCATCGTCGCCAACCAGCCGCAGTCCCTGGCCGGGGTCCTGGACATCGAGGCGTCGGAAAAAGCTGCACGCTTTGTCCAGATGTGCGACGCTTTTAACATCCCGATCATTACTTTCCTGGACGTCCCCGGGTTCCTCCCGGGCGTCGACCAGGAGCACGGCGGGATCATCCGGCACGGAGCGAAGCTGCTCTACGCCTACTGCAACGCGACCGTGCCGAGGATCTCCCTGATCCTGCGCAAGGCCTACGGAGGTGCCTACATCGTCATGGACAGCCAGTCCATCGGCGCTGACCTCACCTACGCGTGGCCGACCAACGAGATCGCCGTCATGGGCGCGGAAGGCGCGGCCAACGTGATCTTCCGCCGCCAGATCGCCGAGGCCGAGGACCCCGAGGCCATGCGGGCCCGCATGGTCAAGGAGTACAAGTCCGAGCTCATGCACCCGTACTACGCGGCCGAGCGCGGCCTGGTCGACGACGTCATCGACCCCGCGGAGACCCGCGAGGTGCTGATCAAGTCCCTGGCGATGCTGCACACCAAGCACGCCGACCTGCCCTCCCGCAAGCACGGCAACCCCCCGCAGTAACCCTGCGGAACCTCTGCGGTTCCCCCGCGGAAACCTCTCTCACGGAGACTGACACCCATGACCACGCATGACATTCGTGTCGAGAAGGGCCACGCCGAGCCCGAGGAAGTCGCCGCCATCACGGCCATCCTCCTGGCCCGCGCGGCCGCCGCCCCTGCCGCCCCGACCCGCCGAGGCCGCCCGAAGGCAGGCTGGCGCCGCCTGGAGCGCGAGCCCGGCTTCCGCGCCCCGCACAGCTGGCACTGAGCCCCGCGCACAACTCACGAAGGCCCCGGCCGCCCCCCTTAGGTTCTAGCGATCGTCGCAACACCCCCAGTTCAAGGGGTTGCGATGTTCGAGATCCGCAAGACCCGGACGGTGGCTCAGGGCCGCAGGAAG
>NZ_JBVIPA010000031.1:70388-118731 GCF_055578365.1 Streptomyces sp. NPDC033131 | reverse complement strand
TGGGGCGCCAGGGCCTTCAGCACATGACCCACGCCGGTGGCCAGCGCCCCGCCGCCGAGAGCGATCAGGACGGCGTCGAACGACGGCACGGTGTCCACCAGTTCCAGGCCGATGGTCGCCGCGCCCTCGCAGGTCTCGATGTCCAGGCTGTCCTCGACCAGCCGGACGCCGTCGTGGCTCGCGACGGCGGCCGCCCGGTCGCGAGCCAACTCGTGGTCGCCGTCCACCAGTTCAAGCCGGGCGCCCAGCGCGCGGATGCGATCAAGCTTGGCGCGAGTCGCAAAGCGGGATGCCACGACGGTCACGTCGAGCCCCCGGCCGCGACCGGACCACGCGAGGGCCTGGCCGAGGTTGCCCGCGCTGGCGCACACCACAGCTCGCGAGCCGTCGCCGGCGAGCAGGCTCGCGACGACCTCGGTGCCGCGGGCCTTGAAGCTGCGGACCGGGTTCGCCGTTTCGAGCTTGATACTCACCGTGCACCCGAGGCCGGGCTCCAGCGCCTCGCAGCGGTACAGCGGAGTGTCGAGGAACATCGGGTCGATGACCCGGCGGGCCGCCCTGATCCGAGCGGTGTCGAGGCGCGTCTCCTGCACGACACAGCAGCGTAGTGCCGTCGGCGCCGTTCCTGTCGGGTCATCGATCCGGGAGCGGTCCGGCGAGCGTCGTGCGGGCGGATCGCGGAGGGGCCGTGTCGCTACTTGAGCTGTTCGGCGGTGTAGTAGCCGTCCTTGACCAGGATGTCGATGTTGGACTTGTCGAGGCTCTGGGGCTGCAGCAGGTGGACGGGCACGTCCTTGACGCCGTTGTTGTAGTCGGTTCTGTTGTCGATCCTCGGCAGCCTCTCGGTGAGGATGTCGTCGACCATCTCCGTGGCGGCCTCACCGAGCGCGCGGATGTCCTTGTAGACGGTCTGCGACTGCTGACCCGCGATGATCGACTTCACCGAGTCCAGCTCGGCGTCCTGCCCGGTGATGACCGGGAGGGGCTTGCCGTCGGAGCCGTAGCCGTACGAGTCCAGCGCGGTCAGGACGCCCCGGGAGATGCCGTCGTACGGCGACAGGACCGCGTCGAGGTCCTTGCCGTCGTACCACTTGGCGAGGATGCGGCTCATGCGCTTCTGCGCGGTGGGGCCGTCCCAGCGCAGGGTGGTCATCTGGTTCATCTCGACCTCGCCGGACGGGACGACCAACTGCTTGCTCTCCAGGAACGGTTCCAGGAGCGCCATGGAACCGTCGAAGAAGTACTTGGTGTTGTTGTCGTCGGGGGAGCCGGCGAACAGCTCGATGTTGTACGGGCCCTTGCCTTCCTCCAGGCCGAGCTTCTTGATGATGTGGCGGGCCTGTTGCCGGCCGACCATCTCGTTGTCGAAGGAGACGTAGTAGTCCACGTTCTTCGTGCCCATGATGAGCCGGTCGTAGGAGATCACCGGAATCTGCGCGTCGGCGGCCTTCTGCAGCACGCCGTTCAGCGACTTGGCGTCGATGGCCGCGATGATCAGCGCGTCGACGCCCTGCTTGATCAGGCTGTCGATCTGCGCGACCTGGGCTTTCGGGTCGTCGTCGCCGTAGACCAGCTTGGACTTGTATCCCTTGTCCTTCAGACCCTGGACGACGCTCTTGCCGTCGGTGAGCCAGCGCTCGGAGGCCCGGGTCGGCATGGCGATGCCGACCGTCCCGCCCTTGGAGAAGCTCTGGGAGCCGGCCTCGCCGCTCTCGCCGCAGGCGGACACGGTGAGGGCGAGGGAGGCGGCTCCGCCGAGGAAGGCAAGAGCGGCTCTTCGCTTGAACATGGTGATCGTTCCTTGTTCGTCTCGTCGTTGAGGAGAGGACGGCGTATCAGGCGCCGAGGGGAAAGCGGTGGAGCGGGCCGTGCGGTGAGCAGGTGGGCAGAGCGCGTCGGGCGCGCGGTACGTACTCCCGGGCGGTGTCCATGGGTGGGGGACCGCAGATGGGGGTGCCGTACGGGTGGATCCCCGGGCCCGGGTGCCCTGGACGGGCCGGACTTCAGGACGGAGCGGTGCGCCGGGGCGGATCAGCTCGGCACCCTCGTGGATCCGCACGTGGCCGCCGAGGTCTTCGGGGGGGTCTTGGCGTTCAGGTTTCACGGCGAGTGGACAACCGGCGGACCTCGCTCACAGGGTGGTGAGGTCAGGTCGCGCGGCACGTCGGTTGAGTCGGTGCTCAGACGCCTCCGGTGGCCCGCAGTTCGCCGGTCAGTGCGTCCTGCGGCCCGGCATCCGGCGCTCGCCGAAGTCTCGTGGTCCCTTTACCGGTGTGCTCCTGTACGTACGCCAGGCCGCGCCACGGCCTTTTGGCCACGTGCGTGCTGCTTCCGGGGGTGCACAGGACAATCGCCTTTCAACTGTTCGAAATCTCGTCACATGTTCCAAATATTGGCGTGAGGTTAAGGGTGAGGCTGCAGGGTGTCAACGGGGTGAACTCGAACGGTTACAGAAAGGTGTTGGCGAACGGCTTCGGGGCCTTGGACGAAGCAGCGGCGCGCGGCGCCTGCGGGAACAGCCCGCGCCCGGCATCTGATCGCGAAGCCCTGCGCACCTGCGAAGAATGGGGGGGCGGCGGCACTCTCGTGTTGCCGCTCCTCTCACACCAGTTCGGGTTGCGGTTCCGACTGCCGGGCCGGTGCGGTTCTCGATTCCCACAGGGCGGTGGTTCTCACGTAGCCGTAGACCACTGAGGTCATCGCCAGCACGAGAAGCGGTCCGGCCACCCACGGGTGCTGGGCCATCTCCAACGGCAGATAGCGATACGACAGCAGGAGCGCGGCGAAGACGGTCGCACCGTAAGCGACCAGCTGGATCCCCGATCGGTCCCAGCCGCGGTCGAGCGAGCGCAGGGCGGCCTCGATCGTGAGCGTGAACACCACGCCGGCGAGGAGATCCACGCCGTAGTGCCAGCCGAATCCCAGCGTCGCGGTGAGCGTGGCGATCAGCCAGAACGTTCCCGCGGATCGCAGAAGACGTGGGCCCTTACGGGAATGGATGAATATCGCGGTGGCCCACGCCGTGTGCAGGCTGGGCATGCAGTTGCGCGGGGTGATCCCGTCGAACGGCATGTGCTGCGGGACAGTGATCGGCGGCGGCGTGTTCGGCCACAGGTTGGCCAACGCCCATTGCCCGGTGGGCGGCGTTTTCGCCCACAGGCTGACCGACGCCCAGTGCTCGGCGCCGGTGCCGTAGGCGAAGATCGGTCCGACCACCGGGAAGATCATGTAGATGGCGGGTCCGAGGAGGCCGATCACCAGAAAGGTGCGCACCAGGTGATGGCCCGGAAAGCGGCGCTCGACCGCCACGTTACGCAGTTGGTAGAGCGCGACGATCACCGCGGCCACCGCGAGCTGGCCGTAGACGATGTCGAGAATGTTGAAGCCGATCGGGCCGGTGGCCGTGACGATCCGGCCCACCAGCCATGAGGGGTTGCCCAGTGCATGATCGGCGGTTGCCACGTACTGGTCGAGCACCATCGGGCGGGTCTTCGAGGTGATGAGCAGCCAGGTGTCGCCGGTCTTGCGGCCGGCCACCAGCAGCAGGGCGAGCCCGACGCCCTTCAGGAGCAGGACGCGTTCCGGGCCGGTGCGGCGGGTGACGGCGATGACCGCACAGCCCAGGATCACCCACAACGCGCCGTTGCCGAAGGGGTGGCCGTCGGTCACCTTGACGTCGAACGTCCACCGGACGACCAAGAAGGCGACGTCTATTCCGACCGCGGTACCGAACGCGATGAACCGTTGCCGCCAGGTGAGCACCACCATCATCAAGGCCATACCGGCATACAGCAGGAAGCCTGACTTGGGCGGGAATATCACCTCTTGCACCTGGCAGGTCATCGGCCCCGGCAGGCCGTAGTGACGTGCGGCGATCTCCAGCGCGACGAGGAATCCGAGGGCGACGACACCCACCACCACCCAGAGTCCCGCCCGTGGTTGACGCCACACGGAGAGCGGGCTTCCGGGCCTTATTCGCGAAGATATCTTCGTTGTTATGTGTCTCAATTTTCGGCCGATTTTCTAGATTTGGCTAGGTAAGGGTGGGTTTCGCGCGCCGCCTTCCGGTGGAGGCCACTTTCTCCTCGCGAAAAGCAGCCCGCCCGACGGGGAAAGACGGAAAGATCGCGGTCCGCGTTCCACCTCGGCCACGGATACCTCGTCGTCACCGGCCGGCAGCCGCACCGATAATCTCCGTTCCATAGCCACCCCCGTCGGCATCCTGCGGTACAGCGGCGTCGTGTCGCAACCAGCGGTACGCAGCGGGTGGTGATCCGGAAAGGCTTCGAAACTTTCGACGTTTCCGTCTCTCGTGCTGATCATTAGCTGCCGCCTTTCGATGGCCGACTCTCGCCGGGCCTGACATTCATCGCCTCCCATCAGGCCATATTCAGCTTCCACGCACCGTCGGCTCAGCGAATGTTTCGCTTACATTGCCGAAATAATTGACAGTTGTCGTGCCCAGACCAACACTGTCGCCGTTGAACGGCCTTCACGAGGACGAGGAGGAAACACGCACATGAACGACGCACCCGCACCGCTCAGCCGCTTCCGGCTTCTCATCAGCAGCGCCTGCGCCATCGTCATGGTCGCTGTCGCCGCGCTGACCATGCCCGGCACCGCTCACGCCGACACGGTCGTCAACACGAACCAGACCGGCACGAACAACGGCTACTACTACTCGTTCTGGACCGACGCCCCGGGCACGGTCTCCATGAACCTGGGCTCCGGCGGCAACTACGGCACCTCCTGGAGCAACACCGGGAACTTCGTCGCCGGCAAGGGCTGGAGCACCGGCGGGCGCAGGAGTGTGACCTACTCCGGCACCTTCAACCCGTCCGGCAACGCGTACCTGACGCTCTACGGCTGGATGTCGAACCCGCTCGTCGAGTACTACATCGTCGACAACTGGGGCACCTACCGGCCCACCGGGACGCACATGGGCACCGTCACCAGCGACGGCGGTACGTACGACATCTACAAGACGACGCGGTACAACGCCCCGTCCGTCGAGGGCACTCGGACCTTCGACCAGTACTGGAGCGTCCGGCAGGCGAAGCGGACGGGTGGCACCATCACCACCGGCAACCACTTCGACGCCTGGGCCCGCGCCGGTATGCCCCTCGGCAGCTTCAACTACTACATGATCCTCGCGACCGAGGGATACCAGAGCAGCGGAAGCTCCAACATCACGGTGGGCGGTACCACCGGTGGTGGTGGGGGGAGCGGAAGCGGATGTACCGCGACTCTGTCCGCCGGACAGCAGTGGAGCGACCGCTACAACCTCAACGTCGCGGTCTCCGGCGCCGGCAACTGGACCGTGACCATGAACGTCCCCTCCCCCGCGAAGGTCCTCTCCACCTGGAACACCAGCGCCGGCTACCCCAGCGCCCAGGTGCTGACCGCCAAACCCAACGGCAGCGGCAACACCTTCGGCGTCACCATCCAGCCCAACGGCAACTGGACCTGGCCGACGGTCTCCTGCAGTACGGCCTGATCACCGGCCACCCGGAGCACGTGTGGCGCGGTGGCCCATGGCCGCCGCGCCACACCTGTGAGGACTACGAGGGTCAGGCCGGTGCCTCGCTCGCCGCAGGGGTCACCTCCTTGGTCTCGTGCTGTGTCCCGGGCTCGGCCGTGGTGGCGGCCGGGGTGAACATCAGCCGCAGTCCGAGGGTGGCCGCGAGCGGGCCGAGGGCGCACATGGCGGCGGCGCTGACGAAGGAGGCGCCCAGGTTCCCCGCGTCATAGCCGAATCCGCCGAAGTACGTGGCGAAGGTCGACGCGAAGCCGAAGAACATCGCCGGGATGAGAGCGAACGGCTTCAGCCGGCCGGTCGCCAGCAGGGTGCCGTTGACGATGAAGATCACCACCCCCAGGGCCAGGGTCTGGGCGAACTCGCCGGTGCCGAACATCGTGCCCGTCTCACGGTTGAGGAGTACGGCCACCACCGCGAACCCCGCCCCCGTCGTGGTGGCGGTGATCATGGCGATGGCGTTGGCGAAAGACTCGGTGAGGCGCTGAAGGCGGAGGGGGCGACGCTCGAGGAGTGGCGGGTGCTGTCGTTCCTCGGCGGGGGCGAGGGCCGCCCCATGACCGAGATCGCCGAGTTCGCCCTGCTGTCCGCACCGACCCTCACCAAGGTCGTCGACCGCATGGTGTCCCTCAACCTCGTCCTGCGCCGGGTGGACGACGCGGACCGGCGGCGCGTTCTGGTGTTCGCGTCCGAGCGGGGCAGCGAGGCGCTGACCCGCTGGACGGCTGCGGTCGAACGCGAACAGGACCACATCGTGACCGCCCTGGGCACCGAGGAGACGGCCCTGCTGCGGACCCTGCTGCAGCGGGCCTCACGGCGGCTGGGCTGACGGTCGGCCGGACGCGGCGGCACGGCGGCACGCTGCCGCTTCATCGCGGCCCTGACACCGTCACGCCCGCGGCCTCACTGTCCCAGCGGCGTCCCCGGCCTCCTCGTGTCGGGGACCGGGGCCGGGGTGGGCGAACGGGCGGTCCTCGCTCGTTCCCTGGTCAGGGCGCTGGTGACCTGGTGGGCGAGGAGGGGATCCGCCGGGAGGACGTGGGAGGCGAACCAGCGGGCGGGGGCCGGGTCGGGAGACGGTTCCACGAACTCCGCACCCGCGTAGTCGTCGAGCGGGGGGTCGTAGATGTAGCCGCAGACGATGCCGTGGTTCACGAGGCGTTCCACCAGGGCGTCGCGGTCGTCGACCAGGAGAGGCGCGCGGAAGAGGGGGAAGGGGCCCTCGTGCGCGGCCCGGTCGCGCAGGGCCGGGGAGGCCCAGGCCGTGCCGGACAGGAGGGTGACGCCGGCCCTGCGGTGGGTGAGGTTGGTGTCGAGGCGGGCCATGCGCAGGCTCAACTGGCCGCGGACCAGGGCCCCGTGGCGGGTACGGAAGTCGTGCAGGTCGACGCGGACCCAGGGTTCGTACGCGGTCAGGCTCGGCGCCCGGAGTGCGGAGGCGGACAGGCGCGGGGCGTGCAGGGCCATGCGGAAGGTGTCGCGTTCGAGGAGGCCCAGGCGCCGCATCGTGCGCCATGCCGGCCGGACCAGATGGAGGGTGCGGACGGCCGAGCGCGCCAGGGGGCGCAGGGCCGCGGCCAGGTCGGCGCGCAGACGGGTCGGTTCGAGGAGGTCGTCGCGCAGGAGCTCCATCTCGCGCCGGGTGCGCGCGTCCTCCACGGCGAGGAAACCGCCGGCCATCGCCGCCACGTGCTTGGAGAGGCTGAAGGCCGCCGCCCTGCCGAACGTTCCGATCGGCTGTCCGTCGACGTGCGTGCCGATCGCGTGGGCCGCGTCCTCGATCAGGGGGATGCCCAACGCCTCGCAACGGGCGCGCAGTTCACCCACCCGGTCCGGGATCCCGTACAGGTTCGTGGTCAGGACCGCGTCCAGGTTCCGCCAGGTGGCCTCCGGTACGGCGGACGGGTCGATGTTGCCGTCCCAGGCCGACACCGGGGCCTGCACCGGGCGCAGCCCGGCCGCCAGGACGACGAAGAGGATCACGTCGTCGTTGACCGGCGACATCAGCACGCGCCCGCCCGGCCGGCACCAGCGCCGAAGCGCCAGGTACAGGGCCAGCCGTGCCGAGGGCGTGTAGACGCATTCCCGTCCCAGTCGCCGGGTCATCGTCGCGGCGAGCCGGGATCCGTACGGCATCGGCATCGTCACCTCTTCCGTCGAAGGGGCCCCTGCGAGGGACCGTTGAAGAAGTCGTCGTAGGGCCCGTGGCGGGGCCCGGGATGGCGCCTGACGGTGCGCGTGTGCAGAGCCGCCGGCACCGTCGCGAAAGGACGCGGTGGGGCGGGAGAAGGAGCGGGCGGACCGGTCGTCCGCTCAGTGCGCGCGCGGTGCCGCCCGGCCCGGCGCCGGACGGGCCGACGTACGCAGGGTGCCGACCGTCTTCAGCAGGCGGTCGGCGGGCTCCCGCAGGGCGGGATGGGCCAGGACCGTGTTGCGCAGGCCGCGTACCGGCCGGCGCCACAGCCGGTGTGCCGCCGCGACCGGGTGGGGCCGGGTCACGAACCCTTCGCCCACGCGCAGTTCACGCGTCTTGAGCCAGTCCTTGTACTCCTTGTCGCCGCGCCCCATGTCCATCAGCCGCACGCCGTCCCGGCCGGCCGCCTCGGCCATCCGCAGGTGCATGAGCAGGCCGGGCGAGTAGTAGTGGAAGTCGGGGTCGTACGCCGTGAACCAGGCCGCGAACACGGTGCGCGACCTCGGGCCGAAGTGCGCGGCCACGGGCCGGTCCCCGGCGTACACCACGGACAGGATGCCGGTGAAGTGCTCCTCGCGGACCTGGAACAGGTGCTCCACCAGGGCCACGATCCACGGGCGCGCGAACCGGTCCATCCGGCCCGTCCTGCGGTACTGGGCGGACTTCCACTCCATGAGGCGGCGCAGCATGCGCGGGTCGCGCTCGTCGTAGACGAACCTCATCTCGCCCACATCGCGGCCCAGGCGGCGTTCCTTCTTCAGCGTCGTCTTGGCGAGCCCCGGGTACGTGGCGCGCAGCCACTCCGGGTAGGTGCTGTCGCCGCCGTCCTTCAGGTCGAGGACCGGCGAGGCGAACATCCCCGTGACGAAGCCGCCGAAGGGCTTCTGCTCCTCGACGAGGTGGTCGAACTCGAGGACGGACAGCCCGCAGGCCCGCAGCAGCAGCCGGGCGTCCCAGGTGACGCCGGGGCGGTGCACGAGGGCCTGGCAGTCGGACAGCCCGAGCCCGATGGCCCGGCCGACGCCTAAGGCGCCCCGCTCGTACGGCAGGAAGCCGACCGGCTCCCCGTGCTGGTGCAGGACGGCCACCCGGGCCGCCCCGTCGCGGTACATGCCGACACCGGCCGCGAACTCCGGTGCCAGGAAAGGGTTCGCGTAGTCGGGCGACTCGTCCATCGCCCGGTGCCAGGCCCCGCGGAGCTCGGCGCTCAGCTCCTCGGGTCTGTGGATCGATATGTCCGACTCGACCTTGCTCATGGCTCGCACGGGCGACCGCCCCCCTGTATTCCCCCATGACGCGTCGACCGCGTCCGGCCCCAAGGACCAAAAGTCGCGAAACAGTACGCACCCTGTCAAGGGTGCCGGTCGTAACGGATGGGTGCGGATCGGGTCGGAGGCGGCCCGGGCCGTTCCTTCCGTACCGGTCGCCGGGGCTTCACCTCGCGGAGCTAGCATCCGAGCATGACGACTGTAGACAGCAACGGTGTTTCCCCCCTCGATGTCGGGATCGACGCCCTCCAGGGCGGCTCCGCGGATCTCGCCCAGTACGCCGGCCGGGCCGTGCTCGTGGTGAACGTGGCCTCCAAGTGCGGACTGACCCCGCAGTACACCGGCCTGGAGCGACTGCACGCGCAGTACGCGGAGCGCGGTCTCACCGTGCTCGGCGTGCCCTGCAACCAGTTCCTCGGACAGGAGCCCGGCAGCGCCGAGGAGATCGCCGAGTTCTGCTCGGCGACGTACGGCGTGAGCTTCCCGATGACCGAGAAGGTCGAGGTGAACGGGGAGGACCGGCACCCGCTGTACGAGCGCCTCGTCGGCTTCGCCGACGCCGAGGGGCACAGCGGGGACATCCGCTGGAACTTCGAGAAGTTCCTCATCGGCCGGGACGGCAAGGTGGTCGCCCGCTTCTCGCCGCAGACCGAGCCGGAGTCGGCCGAGGTCGTGGCGGCCGTAGAGGCACAGCTGGCCGGCTGACCTTCCCGGGGTCCGGTTGACCTTGCCCCTGGGGCAGGGTCGAGCGTCCTCGTCGCCGGGCGGAAGAGCCGCCCGGCGACGGAGGATGACCGAGTGGACGCAGTGGACGCAGTGGACGCAGTGGACCCAGTGGACAAGGACCTGCTCACCATCGGCGCGTTCGCCGCGCGGGCCCGGCTTTCGGCCAAGGCTCTGCGGCTGTACGACCGGCTCGGACTGCTGGCACCGGCGCACGTCGACGAGGTCAGCGGCTACCGCTACTACCGCGCGAGCCAGGTGGAACGGGCCCGGCTCGTGGCGATGCTGCGCCGACTCGACATGCCGCTGGCGCGGATCGCCGAGGTGGTCGAGGCGGCGGGCACCGAGAGTGCCGACCGGCTCGCCGCGTACTGGGCGGACGTCGAGGCGCGGGTGGCCGGGCAGCGGACGCTCGTCGAGTACCTCCGTGGACGACTGTCGGGGAGGAGCTGCGAGATGTACGGAAAGTTCGTGGTCGAGACGGTGGAGGTACCGGCGCAGGTGGTGATCACCGAGACCCGGCACACGCTGGCCGACGAGCTGCCGGCCTGGATCGGCGCGTCGCTGGGGCGCCTGGAGGAGGCGGCGCGGCGGTGCGGGGGCGTGACGGCGGCGCCGTTCGTCGTCTACCACTCCGAGGTGTCGATGGAGAGCGACGGCCCGGCCGAGTCGTGTGTGCCGGTCGCCGACGAGGCCGCGGCGCGGGCGTGGGTGGCCGAGCAGGGCCGGGGGCGGGAGTTCGGCGTCCGGAGGGAACCGGCCCGGCGGCTCGCCCGTACGCGGATCTCCAAGGCGCAGGTGGCCCATCCGCAGATCCTGGCCGCGTTCGAGGCGGTGGAGGTGTGGCTGAAGCGGGAGGGTCTGGAGTACGACGGGCCGTGCCGCGAGGTCTACTTCGCCGACTGGGACGCGGCGGGCCCCGAGGACCCGGTGTGCGACGTGGCGTTCCCGGTGCGCTGAGGGCTGCGTCCGGGCACAAGCCGAGCCCCCTCGGCAAGGACGGCGGGCTGGTCGAGAGGGCTCTTACAGTGGTGCTTGTGCAGTTGTCGATCGTGCGTTCGGCTGGGAATGAGGATCAGAAAGACCCGCTCCCTACGCCTTGACCGAGGCCACGAACGCGTTCCATGCCTCGGTGGGGAAGGCCAGGGTCGGCCCGTCGGTGACCTTGGAGTCGCGGACGTCCAGCTCCGCGACGGTGGGCGACTTGACCTCGACACAGGCGCCGTTGTTGTTGGAGTACGAGGACTTCGTCCACGAGTCCGTGGCGCCCTGAAGAATTGCCATGTTTGCTCCGTAAGCCAGTTGCGCAGTTCGGTTTCCGCCAACCTTTGCTGATCGTTGGCGTGATCGACGCTACTCGCTCACATCCTCTTCTGGAGCAGTCGTTCACTCTTCCGGATGGCATATTCCAGGGGAGTCTTCCAGTGCGGCCCGGCCGGGGTATAGCATGCGGCCTTTCGTTCGCCAGGGGCCCTCACAGGGCGCCGCGAAGGCTCAGCGTGCGTACTCCTTGGCCACGTCCTCGATGAGCCGGGTCGACTGGTCGACGTTCAGCGCCTGCGCCCTCAAGTGCTCGTACATCACCGTGTACTTCTGCACATCGTGGGCCTTCTCGAGGTACAGGTCACTGGTCACGCCCTCGATGTAGACGACGCTCGAGTCGGCCGCGTCCGCGAACTCCAGGATCGAGTACTGGCCGTTGATGCCGGGGTGGGCGCCGACCTCGAACGGCAGGATCTGCACGGTGATGTGCGGGCGCTGGGACATCTCGGCGAGGTGCTCCAGCTGTTCGCGCATCACCGGGCGGCTCCCGACGACCCGGCGCAGCGACGCCTCGTCCAGCACGACCCACAGCCGCAGGGGTTCCCCTTCCGCGGCGATACGATCCTGCCGCCGCATCCGGACCTGCACCCGCTTGTCGATCTCCGTGTCCGACGTCTCCGGCGAGCCGCCCCTGATGATGGCCTCGGCATACGCGCGGGTCTGCAACAGCCCGGTGATGATCTGGGGTTCGTAGACGCGGAGCGACTCGGCGTCGGTCTCCAGGCCGATGTACACGCTGTACGGGATGTCCCCGAACGCATGCCACCAGCCCTGCTGCCGCGAGTCCTTCGCCATCTGCATCAGCGACTCGACGATGCGCTGGTCCTCGACCTCGTACACCCCGCACAGGTCGCGCACGTCGCGCTGGCTGATGCTGCGCCGGCCGTTCTCCAGCCGGCTGATCTTCGACTGCGACACCAGCAGTCGCTCGGCGACCTCCTCGGCCGTCATGCCCTTGAGTTCGCGCAGGCGGCGCAACTCCTGGCCCAGCCGGCGCCGCCTGACGGTGGGATTGACATTGGACGCCACGGGACGTGCACCTCCGGCTGCGTGCCTCATACTTGCCACTTTGCGTATCTGCTGTTGAGCAGACTGCCACCAAGGGGCTTACTACCGCTGGGAAACGGTGGATATGCGCAGCTCCCGCACACACGGCCGCGCGGGGCGGCGGAACCGCGTCGTCGTCCGGACGTACGGTTCTGTCACCCCGCGCGGAACAGCGGCTCCCGTACCGGTCTTGGGGACTGCGGTGCGGCGCTCGGCGGTGCGTGGTGCCCTGTGGTGCGTGGTGCCCTGTGGTGCGGATCGTGCTGCCGCGGTGCCCGTCGTGGAACTGCGGCTCAGTGGGCCACGACGCGCGCCATCGAACCTCGGCGCGGTTGCATCGGAACGCCGCGCGCGGGTTCCGGTGCGGGCCTGGCTCCGGGCGCGGCCTGGCGGCCGGCCGGTGCCGGAGGGTTGCGGCGCGGCTGGGCAGCCGCACCGTTCTGGACGTCCATCACGGCGTGTGCCACGAGGCCGCCCATGGGGTCGTGCCTGATCAGGTCCCGCAGCCGGGATCGGGACGAGCGTCCCTCGTTCCCGGGATACAGGTGCTTGCCGAGGCCGACCGCGTGCGCCAGTGCAGCGAGCGCCGCGGTCCGCGGGTCCGGCGGTACGCCGGTGCGGATCGCGGAGTCCAGTCGGGCTTTGATCTCCCGGCTGATCTCGGTTTCCGTCGCTTGGTAGCGAGTCGTCGGCAGCACTCCGCACATCTGTCCCGCCACGGCATGCACCATGCCGCACCGCTCCAGATGCGAGAGGTAGGTCTGGCGGAGCCCGAGACGCGGCCCGCCAATCCAGTGGACGGCACGTACGGGAGCGCCACGCCTTCGCAGCAACTCCAACGCGCAGTCCAGTGTTGGATCTCCAGTCGGCCGTGGGGACACCACGGCGATACGATCCCCGTCCGGGGCTATCCGTCCGGCCAGCGCCAGCTCCACTAGCTGTGCTCCGGCCAGACCAAGGTCGAGCGACTGCGGCTGTGCAGTGGTACCCGTGGTCGGGTCCAGCGCCAGCAACAGAAGCTCTTCCGGAATTGTTCTGCGGCTCCTGCCCATCCATGCCTCCCCGCGTGGATGAATGACAGGGTGACCCCTCTCACATTGGTCTGTCGAGGGTGCGTGACCTGTTTGTAAGGGAACCGGTAGGTATGTCGTTCTCGTCTACCGCCTTGGGCAAGCCCACACACAGGACACTGGTACATGGTTCGGACACCGCGCAGGAGCGGTGTTCCGGGCGGCGGTTCACGGTTCGATAGGCGCACGGACACGGTCGCGTGCGGCGCATGGAGGAGGCATCGGTGGCGGGCGAGTCCCCCGACAGGTCGAAGAAGCGCGAGTCGTCGGCAGAACCGACGTCGGGGAGCGCGGGCCCGGTTCCCGAGGCCAGGACGGAGTCCTCCCAGCGTCCCGAACCCCCCGAGAAGCGCGATCCGCGCCTCGCGGTCGCCCGGGACTCCGGTACCGCCTCCACGGCCCGTGGCGGCGTCGACACGGCCACGAGGGTGTTCTCGGTACGAGAGCTCACCGCGGACGCGCAGACGGCCGAGGAGACCCCGGAGACGGCCGAGGAGCCGGAGAGGGCCGAGGAGCCCGCTCAGGACGCCGCGGAGCCGCAGACCGGGGACACGGGCGCCGAGAGGGCGGGAACGGCCGCCCAGGCCGCCACGGAGGCGGCCGCGGACACAGCGGACGCCACCGAGCCGGAGGCCGACCCCGCAGAGGCCACGCGAGCCACGGACCCCCGGGCCGAGGACGCCGAAGACGCCGAGGCGCCGGAGGCCGACGCCACCGCCCCGACGACCGACCCCGCGGCGACGGAGCCCGCACAGGCCACCGATGACGCCGAGGAACCCCGCACCGAAGACGCCGGGACACCTGAAGCCGACCCCGCAGAGGCCACGCAAGCCGCAGACCCCCGGGCCGAGGCCCCGGAGGCCGACGCCGCTGACGCGCAGGACGAGGACGCCGAGGCCGGGCATTCCTCCGCCGACGCGGGTTCCGGTGCCGCCGACGACCGTGACGAGGCCCCTGCAGCGGGTGACGTCCGGCTCCGTGACGCCGTGGCCGCGTGGGTGGCCTCGGCGGACGAGAAGGCCGACACCGAGGACGCCGAAGACACCGAGGACGGTGCCGAGACCGACGCGGACGCGGGTACGGAATCGCCGGAGGCGGAGGCGGAGGTCGGCGCGGCACAGCCCGAATCCGACGACGAACCCTCCTCCGACGCCGAGGCCACCGGCACGCCCGAGTCGGACACCTCGGAGGACGTCGAGGACGCCAAGCCCTCCGTCGACCAGGCCACCGCCGTCTTCAAGGCCGTACGGCCCCCCGCGCCCGCCGTGGATCAGCCGACGACCATGCTGAAGCTCGGTGATGCCGCGAGGAAGCCCGAGCCCGAGGCATCCAAGTCATCCGAGGCACCGGAGGCGCCGGAGCCCCCCGCCGAGCGGACGAGCAAGTTCGTCGCGCTGAAGCCGTTGGACGACTCGGCGACGCGCAAGGCGGCGCCGGCCGATGCCACCTCCGCGCTGCCGCAGGTCGGTCCGGAGCGGACGACGCAGCAGCCGTTGCCGCCGAGGCCGCCGTTGGACCTGCTGGCGGAGCTGACGAACACGCCGCCGCCGCCGGAGACGCCGGTCCGTACGATCGTGCGGCGGGTCAAGATCTGGACCCCGCTGGCGCTGCTGCTCGCGGTCGTGTTTGCGATCGTGCAGGCCGTACGCCCACTTCCGGCCCCCGAGCTGACGCTGACCGCCGACGAGTCGTACACCTTCGAGGGCAGCGAGGCCGCCCTGCCCTGGCCGAGCGAGGGCCAGGGCCGGATGGACGTCAACGGCATCGGCACGATGGGCGACTTCGGCAAGCAGACGCCGGTCGCCATCGGGTCGGTCGCCAAGGCCATGACCGCGTACGTCGTGCTGAAGGACCACCCGCTGAAGTCGGGCGCGGAGGGGCCGAACATCCCCGTCGACGCCACCGCCGAGAAGGAGGGCGGCTACAACAAGGACGGCGAGTCCACCCTCAACACCATCAAGCAGGGCGACAACCTAACCCTGCGGCAGGCCATCACGGCCATCATGATCCCGTCCGCGAACAACGTCGCGCGCCTGCTGGCCCGTTGGGACGCGGACACCGAGGCGGCCTTCATCAAGAAGATGAACGACGCCGCCAAGGACCTCGGGATGAAGAACACCACGTACACCGACGCCTCGGGCCTGAAGGAGACCACCGTCTCCACCGCCGAGGACCAGGTGAAGCTCGGCAACGAGCTGGTGAAGATGCCCGCCCTGATGGAGATCACGTCCATGGGCCAGTGGATCGATCCGTCCGGGCAGAAGTGGTACAACTACAACTATCTCGTCCCCTACAACGGTGCCATCGGCATCAAGACGGGTACGACGACCGCCGCCGGCGGCAACCTCCTCTTCGCGGCCCGCAAGGAGGTCGGCGGTGAGACCGTCACCCTCGTGGGCGCGATCCTCGGCCAGCACAAGGCGCCGATCATCAAGACCGTCAACGACGTCAGCCGGGTCGCGATGCTGGCGGCGCAGGACGCGATGACCTCGGCGAAGATCCTCAAGAAGGGCGACGTCGTCGGGTACGTGGACGACGGGCTCGGCGGGCAGACCCCGGTCGTCGTCACCAAGGACGTCACCGCGGTCGGCTGGGCCGGCTTCAAGGTGAAGCTGTCGTTCGCCTCCGACGACGTACCGCACACCGCGAAGGCCGGCACCAAGGTCGGCACGCTCACCGTGGGTGACGGCTCGGGCGGCGCGGTCAAGGTGCCGGTCGCGCTGCAGCGGGACCTCGTCGAACCGGGGTACACGGACAAGCTGACGCGTCTCGGCTGATCCGGGCCCATAAGTGCGCCGCATCCTCCCCGACCGGAGCCCGCCCGGGTTCCGGTCGGGGAACTGCGTGCTAGCGTCACGAATCGGGCAGGTCGCTCACGGGACGCGGCCGAGAACAGAAGACGGGACACCACGGGGAGTGCCTTCAGGTGGCCACAGCGGAGCCGACACACGCCGACGACACCGATCCGGGTCCGGGAACCGGCCCGCGAATACGCGTGCCCGCACCGGAGCCGGAGGACCACGAGGACGGCCGTAGGCCCTCCTCGGGCGGATCCGGTTTCCGAGCCAGATCAAGGAACGCCTTTCTCGCCCTCCGCGAGCGTCTTCTGCGGCGCCCCGCCCTCTCCGTCACCGCCCTCGCCGGCGTGCTGCACATCGTCTGGTTCTTCACGTTCGCAAATAGCGGTGGCGACCTCGCGGCGCAGGACGCGTGGGCGGAGTTCGTCGGCCGGCATCCCGACTCGGCGTACAACCTGGCCTGGTACGGCGGCATGCATCCGGTGTCGTACAGCGTGGTGTCGCCGTATCTGATGTCGGTCCTCGGTGTCCGTACGACGATGATGATCGCGGGCACGGTCTCGGCCGGGCTGCTGACGATGGTCCTCATCCGCAGCCGCTCGGTGAAGAACCCGCTGTGGGCGTCGCTCGCGGGCGTGTTCGCGTTCCTGTGCAACGCGGCGTCGGGCCGGGTGACGTTCGGTCTGGGCACGATGTTCGCGCTGGGCGCGGTCGCCGTCGTGTTCTGCTGGCCGTACCGCTGGCGCTACAAGCGGTGGGCGAAGGCCCTGTGCGCGGCCCCGCTGGCCGCGCTCGCGACCATGTCGTCGCCGGTGGCGGGCCTGTTCGTGGGGCTCGTGGCGGCGGCGCTGTTCCTGCAGAAGCGCCGGCCGGGTGCCTGGGCGCTGGGCCTCGCGCCCTCGGCGGTCGTCGCGGTGTCCGCCTGGCTGTTCCCCTTCGCCGGCACCCAGCCGATGAAGATCGGCTCGGTGATACTGCCGCTGCTGTACGCGCTCCTCGTGCTCTTCCTCGTCCCGCGCGAGTGGAAGACGGTCCGGATCACGTCCGGGGTGTACGCCCTCGCGATCGTCCTGGTGTGGCTGGTCAGCTCGCAGATCGGCTCCAACATCTCGCGTCTGGCGATGCTGTTCGCGGGGGTGGCGCTGGCGGCCGCACTGCCGTTCGCGGTGCCGCGCACCCGCAAGTGGTACGCGATCGTGCTGGCCTTCGTCGGCTTCACCGGGTGGATCGGTTTCAAGTCGGTCGACGACGTCGTCCACACGACCCCCACGGCGTCCTGGGCGCGCGAGCTGGCGCCGCTCGTCAACGAACTCCAGGAGGTCGGCGCCGAGAAGGGCCGCGTGGAGGTCGTTCCGGCCCGCTCGCACCGCGAGGCCTCCGCGCTCGCGCCGTACGTCAACCTGGCCCGCGGCTGGAACCGCCAGGCCGACATGGAGCGCAACCCCCTCTTCTACGACGACACGCTCAACTCCGCGAACTACCACGAGTGGCTGGGGCGCTGGGCCGTGCACTTCGTGGTGCTGCCGAAGGACGAGCCGGACGGCGACGGCGGCGAGCGGGAGCGGGAGCTGGTCCAGCGGGGCATGCCGTATCTGAAGCAGATCTGGGGCGACGCCAACTGGCAGCTGTTCCGGGTGACCGACCCGGCCCCGCTCGCCGAGCCGAACGCGGTCGTCGAACGGGCCGCGCAGGGCGAGATGACCATGCGGGTGAGGAAGGCGGGCCGGATCCTCATCCGCATCCCGTACTCGCCGTGGCTGAGCATCGTCGACGCCGAGGGCAACAAGCTGAAGCCGCCGCAGGAGACGGACGCCTCCAAGGACCGGGCCGACGGCACGCCGAAGACGTACGACAACGTCAACGGCTGCCTGATGGAGACGGAGGAGGACGCGGAGGGCGACAAGTGGACGATGCTCGTCGCTCCGCAGGCGGGGACGTATCGGCTTGCCGCGCCTTACACGGTGCCGCGGGGGACGCCCTGCCCCGATGAGTTGAAGTGACCGTGGGCGGGGTGAGCGTCTCTGGGGGGGCTCCGCCCCCAGACCCCCGGCCTGTGCGCACCCACCACCCGTCTCGGTCGGGTAAAGGGTGAACCTTGAGGTCAGCGCAGCTGGTCCACGTACCTGTCCGTCCCCGGCACTGTGGGGACGAAAGGCGCCAATAGCTCCACCCTACCCAGCCCCGACTCCCCCACCGCCTCCTCCAGCCCCGCGAAGTACGGCTCCCAGCACTCCCTCGGGTCCGCCTCCAGGAACCACAGCAGGGTCAGGCGGGTGTCGACGCCCTCGACCTGCTTGACGTAGGACATGCGGTCGCCGGGGAGCGGGGTCGGCCGGAAGACCGTCACCAGGGCCGTCGGGGAGCCCGTGACCCGCTTCGGGAGGTGGCGGGAGACCAGCCACTCCAGCAGTTCGGCCCGCTGCCCGGCGGACTCGGTGTCGACGACCTGGAGGACCAGGCCGGTGTAGGGGTGGTCGAGGGCGTGGAAGTCCCTCGGCCCCGCCGCTCCGTCCCGGTAGACGGTCGCCTCGTGGTCCTGGAACGCGGTGAAGACGTGGGTGCGGTCCCGGTAGACGCGGCCGTCGCGGTTGAGGCGCTTGTTGATGCCGACGGTCCAGCGCATGTGGTCGTCGTAGCGGCCGTCGGTGATCCAGTACGTCGAGAGGTAGCAGCCGGCGGTGACCGGCTCGGCGATCGCCGACTTCGCGGGGCGGCGCAGGAGTTGCAGGTCCCGGGTCGCCACCCAGCGGCGGCCCGCGTACATCCAGGGCATGGCCATCGCGCCGGCGTAGTAGTGGTCGTCCTCGTACCAGCGGTTGTAGGCGTACTCGTGGCCCGGGTGGGGTTCGACCATGGTGATCAGCGCGTGGCCGGGGCGGACTCCGTACGGGCCTACGGCGGCCAGGTCGGCGTAGGTCTCGCTGCGGGTGTCTTCGGACATGGGCACTCCTCTTCCGTCTTCCCTTCCGTCCTCCTGCGGTCGCCCATACTCTGACGCCCCGTCAGCTAATCCGCCAGGGTCCGGGTGAACCGCCTGGTGAACAGGGAGGCCATCGATGTCACTGCTCTCGGGCAAGACCGTCGTCGTGTCGGGCGTCGGGGCCGGTCTCGGCCATCAGGTCGCGGCGGCCGTCGTACGGGACGGCGGGAACGCGGTGCTCGGCGCGCGGACGGAGGCGAACCTCGCCAAGAGCGCGGCCGAGATCGATCCCGACGGGGCGCACACGGCGTACCGGGCGACGGACATCACGGACGAGGCGCAGTGCGAGGCGCTGGTCCGGCTGGGGGTGGAGCGGTTCGGGCGGATCGACGCCGTGGTCCATGTCGCCGCCTGGGACAGCTGCTTCGGCGGCCTCGAGGACGCCGACTTCACCACCTGGCAGTCGGTGATCGACGTGAACCTGCTGGGGTCGCTGCGGATGACGCGGGCGTGTCTGCCGGGGCTGAAAACGGGCGGCGGTGCGGTGGTGTTCATCGGTACGCAGTCGGCGGTGGCGGCTCCGTCGCAGGTGCGGCAGGCGGCGTACGCGGCGTCGAAGGGGGCGCTGACGAGCGCGATGTACTCGCTGGCGCGGGAGCTCGGGCCGTACCGCATCCGGGTCAACACGGTGCTGCCGGGCTGGATGTGGGGGCCGCCGGTGCGGGCGTACGTGCGATTCACGGCGCAGACCGAGGGCGTGCCCGAGGCCGAGGTGCTGGAGCGGCTCAGTGGCCGGATGGCGCTGCCCGAGCTCGCCGCGGACGCGGACGTGGCGGACGCGGCGGTGTTCCTGGCCTCGGACCGGGCGCGGGCCATCACGGGGCAGTCGCTGCTGGTCAACGCGGGGGAGCTGATGCGCTGAGGTCCTCTTTCGGCCACCTCGAGGGTGTTCATGAACATGAACCAGGGTCAGCTCGCCGAACTTTTTTACTCCCCCTTGACCTTACGCTCGCTTGTCGTGCCCGCGTCGACCCACCCACGATGAGCGGGCACTTCGCGGCCTGTCTCGCCCCTACCCCGCCCGGGCGAAGTGCCAACCAGTTGGGCGGAGTTCACAAGGCGGACCCTGGAAGGGGGCACATGAACAGTCTCGACTGGGCCGTGCTCATCGGCTACTTCGGCGTGATGGTTGCGATCGGCATCTGGTCGCACAAGCGGGTCGACAACGTCAGCGACTTCTTCACGGCCGGCGGCAAGATGCCGTGGTGGCTGTCCGGCATCTCCCACCACATGTCGGGCTACAGCGCGGTGATGTTCACCGGGTACGCGGGCATCGCCTACACCTACGGCGTGACGTCGTTCGTGACCTGGTCGTTCCCGATCGCGCTCGGCATCGCCATCGGCTCGAAGCTGTTCGCCCCGCGCATCAACCGACTGCGTTCACGGCTCCATGTGGCCTCCCCGCTGGAGTACTTGAAGAACCGGTACGACCTGAAGACCCAGCAGGCCCTGGCCTGGTCCGGCATGCTGCTGAAGATCGTGGACGTCGGCGCGAAGTGGGCCGCGATCGCGACCCTGCTGTCGGTCTTCACCGGTATCTCGCTGAACCAGGGCATCCTCATCACCGGCACCATCACGGCCGTCTACTGCACGATCGGCGGCCTGTGGGCGGACGCGCTGACCGAACTGGGCCAGTTCGTCATCCAACTCCTCGCCGGTGTCGCGATGTTCGTCGCCGTGGTCATGGAACTCGGTGACAGGAACATCGGCTTCATCGACGCCTGGGACCAGCCGGCGCTGCAGGGTCACGAGAAGCCGCTGGTCGCCGACTACGGCGCGGTGTTCCTGCTGGCCTTCCTCTTCATCAAGCTCTTCGAGTACAACGGCGGCATGCTCAACCAGGCCCAGCGCTACATGGCCACCGCCACCCCGAAGGAGGCCGAGCGCTCGGCGAGGCTGTCGGCGGTTCTCTGGCTGGTCTGGCCCCTGGTCCTCTTCTACCCCATGTGGATGTCGCCGCTGCTGGTGGAGTCCCAGAAGCCGGACGGCTCCGACTCCTACGGTCTGATGACCGAACAGCTCCTGCCGCACGGCCTGTTGGGCCTGGTCATCGTCGGCTTCTTCTCCCACACCATGGCCATGTGCTCCTCCGACGCCAACGCGATCGCCGCCGTCTTCACCCGGGACGTGGCGCCGGTGATCTCGACGCGGGCCCGGAGCTGGAGCCAGCGCTCGGGGCTGATCGCTGCGCGGCTCGCGACGGTCGTCTTCCTCGGCCTGTCGATGGCGGCGGCCACCCAGGTCAACTCCCCCGCCTTCAAGGACATCATCACGGTCGTCATCAAGTGGGTCGCCGGTCTGATGGGCCCGATGGCCATCCCGATGATGCTCGGCCTGCTCCGACCGTTCCGCCGCTCGGGCCCGACGGCCGCGCTCACCAGCTGGTCCATGGGTCTGTTCGCCTTCTGGCTGGTCAACTACCCGATCAACTGGAACGTCGACGGCGGTGTCCCGCTCCAGTACCAGGTGTCGATCCCGCTGGCCGTCTCCCTGGTCCTGTACATCCTCGTCGGCTTCCTCAAGCCGGAGGACACCCCGGAACGCCTCGCGATCATCGAGACGATCAACACGGACGGGGACGGGGCCGCCGCGGCCGCGATCCCGACGCCGGCGGACGGCGTGGAGGACGCGGTGCGAACCCCGGTGAAGGACTGACGGAGGGCCGGGCCGGGTGACCGGGTCGCTCGGCGCGGCCGACGGCCCGGCGCGGCCGGGCGACTCGACGGCCGGGCGGCCAGGCGGCCAGGTCAGGCGGCTCGGCGCTCGACAGGTCGGCGGCTCGTCGGCTCGACAGCCAGACGGCTCGGAGGCCAGGCGGCTCGGCGGCAAGGCGGTCAGGCGGCTAGACGGCTCGACAGGTCGGCGGCTCGGCGGCTAGACGGCTCGACAGCCAGACGGCCGGGCGGTCAGGTCAGGCGGCTCGGCGCTCGACAGGTCGGCGGCTCGACGGCCAGGCGGCAAGGCGGCAAGGCGGCTCGACAGCCAGACGGCCGGGCGGCCAGACGGCCGGGCGGCCAGGAGGCTCGGCGGCAAGGCGGTCAGGCGGCTAGACGGCTCGACAGGTCGGCGGCTCGTCGGCTCGTCGGCTCGTCGGCTCGTCGGCTCGACAGCCAGACGGCCGGGCGGCCAGACGGCCGGGCGGCCAGGAGGCTCGGCGGCAAGGCGGTCAGGCGGCTAGACGGCTCGACAGGTCGGCGGCTCGTCGGCTCGTCGGCTCGTCGGCTCGACAGCCAGACGGCCGGGCGGCCAGACGGCCGGGCGGTCAGGTCAGACGGCTCGGCGCTCGACAGGTCGGCGGCTCGACGGCCAGGCGGCAAGGCGGCTCGACAGCCAGACGGCCGGGCGGCCAGACGGCTCGACAGCCAGACGGCCGGGCGGCCAGACGGCCGGGCGGTCAGGTCAGGCGGCTCGGCGCTCGACAGGTCGGCGGCTCGACGGCCAGGCGGCCAGACGGCTCGACAGGTCAGCGGCTCGGCGGCTCGGCAGCCGGGCGGCTCGACAGGTCGGCAGCTCCGCGGCTCGGCGGCTCGGCGGCTCGGCGGCCTAGCGGCTCGGCGGGCGGGCGGCTCGGCGGGCGGGCGGCTCGGCTGGTGGGCGGCTCGGCTGGTGGGCGGCTCGGCTGGTGGGCGGTTAGGCCCTCGGGTATCTGGCCAGCCATCCCGGAGACGCGCCCGCCGGGCCGTGCAGGGCGGGCCCCTGGGTCATCTCCATCGCGAAGTCGTCCGCGAGTTCCAGCAGTGTGGGACGGCCCTCCAGCTCGGCCAGCCAGGCCGGCGGGAGGGCCGTCTCGCCGTGCAGGGCGCCGAGCAGGCCGCCGGTGAGCGCGCCCGCGGCCGCGGAGGGCCCGTCGTGGTTGACCGACAGGCACAGCCCGTGCCGTACGTCCTCCCCCACGAGCGCGCAGTACACGGCGGCGGACAGCAGCCCCTCCGCCGTACCGTTCCCGATGAGTTCCTCGACCCGGGCGGCGTCCGGCATCCCCTGCCGTACGGCGCCCAGCGCGTGCTGCAACCCGTCCGACACGGGCTCGTGGCCGGGTCTGACGGCGAGCAGCGCGAGCGCCCGCTGCACGGCGCCGTCGAGGCTCTCGCTGCGGGCGAGGGCGTGCACGATCACGGCGTACGCGCCGGCCGCGAGACACGCGGTGGGATGCCCGTGGGTCTGCGCGGCACACTCCACGGCCAGCTGGACGACCAGTTGCGGCTCCCACCCCACCAGCAGCCCGAAGGGCGCGGACCGGGCGGCGGCCTCCGGGCCGGCCTCACCGGGGTTCTTGGGCGCGTCCAGGGTCCCCATGGTGTCGTCGCCAAGCCCCAGGAGGAGGGACCGGGTCGGGTCCCGCCGGGCGTACAGCCACTCCTCCCGGGCGAGCCAGCCGTCCTCCTTGCGCCGCTCGTCGGGCCCCCAGTCGCGCTGGGTGGCGGCCCAGCGCAGATACGCCCGGTGCACGTCGGTGGGCGGATGCCAGGCGCCGGTGTCGCGCCGCACCTGAGCGCGTATCAGCCCGTCCACGGTGAACAGGGTGAGCTGCGTGAGATGACTGACCGCGCCGCGCCGCCCGTACCCGAACCCGAGGTCGAGCAGCCCCTCCGCCCCGTACGTCTCCCGGATCTCCGCCAGCCCGAGCCCGTCCACGGGCGCGCCCAGCGCGTCCCCGACAGCCGCCCCTAGCAGGGTTCCGCGCACCCGCCCCCGGAAGTCCTGTTGCTCGGCGCGCCCCCAGACGGCCCCGGCTGTCGCACCCACCAAGACCTCCCACGGCAACCGTCCAGACGTACGACAGCTCAGCACTGTAATCGAACGGAGACGGGCGGTTCAGGGGCGAATCGGTATGCCGGGAGTAACCGCAGGGGTCCGGTGTGGCCAGATTTCAGCGCAGCCGAGTCATTCCGCCCGGCTGCGGGGACACCGCGCCTTCTCTCCCCGCGGCTGCTCAAGTGGGCGCGGCGCGCGGTCCGTTCGGCGTCGCGGTCCGTTCGGCGTTCCGGTCACGCATGCCGACCGCCGTGATTCTGGCTCAATGCGTACGGGGTGAGCACCCCGTGAAGGGAAGATACTCGCCATGGCCACTACAACCTCACGCAGTGCTCTCTCCCTCACCGCCGCCCTTCTCACCGCCACCGTCGCCCTGTACATGCTCCTCGTCGCCTTCGGGAACATCACCGACTTCGGGACGAACCAGCAGTTCGTGCAGCATGTGCTCGCCATGGATACGACGTTCAAGGACGACGACCTGATGTGGAGAGCCATCACCCGCAAGGGACTGCAGGACGCGGCCTATGTCGCGATCATCGTGTGGGAGACGGCCGCCGCGCTCGTCCTCCTCTTCGGGACGTGGCTGTGGGTGCGCAGGGACCACGCGGGTGCCCGGCGCATCTCGACGTACGGCCTGCTGATGGTCATGCTGCTGTTCGGTGCCGGGTTCATCGCGATAGGCGGCGAGTGGTTCGCGATGTGGCAGTCCGGGGACTGGAACGGGCTGGACGCGGCGACCCGGGCGTTCGTGTTCAGCGGGATCGTGCTGCTGGTGGTGAACCTGCCGCTCGGCGACGGGGGCACACGCTCCGCTAGCTGACCACCACGACCGTCGTCCCCGTCTCGCCGAAGGCCCACAGCGCGTCCCCGTCGGCCGTCTTCATGCGGATGCCGCCTGTCCGGACGCCCTCGGCCGGCGGGGGCGGCGAGGAGCCGTCCACCGCGCTGGAGAAGGCGATGTTGGCGCCGGACGCGGTGGCGAAGTAGACGATGTGCTCGATCTGCACGCCGTCCGAGCCGGTCGTCGCGTCCGTGCGGGTCCCGACCGTGTAGGTGCCGGGGGCGGGATCGACCGTGCCCGGCCACACCGCGAACGTACGGCGGGCCGCGTCGCTCGCGTCGACCAGCCAGACCCGCTTCTGCCCGAGGGAGTACACGATGCGCCGCCCGGTGCCGGAGCCGTCCGGCACCGCGGTCGGCGCGGCGGACTTGGTGGGCGTGGGCTGCGTGCCGGTCGCGGAGGCGCTCGGACTGGCGGCCGTGGCGGTCGGCTGCGGCCCCTTGTCCGCCTCGACGGTCAGGACGGTGACCGCCACGACCGCGCCCACCGTCAGACCGGTCACCCAGACCCACGAGGGAAGCCGTCGGGCAGGCACGGGCACGCATCTCCTCAGCTACGGGACCCCGCATATCGGGGGTCCGATCATCGTACTGTGAGCCCACCGGCCGCGGATCCCACCTTCCCGCGTCAGCCCGCTCCCCGCGACGCCCGCCACATGGTGTGCTCCCTGCTGATCGCCTCCTCCGCGTCCGCGACCTCCTGGGCCCAGGAGGCGCTCTCGGCCTGGGTCAGCCGGTCGTGAACGACGCTCAGCTCGGTGGCGGCGAAGGTGTAGGCGCGGCCCAGCGTCTCGTACTGCCGCACCGCGAACCACGCCGAGCCGGCGCCCAGCACGGCCGCGAGGACCCCGGCGAGGTCGAATTCCAGCACACCGGTGACCCGGAGCACCGCCGCCGTCAGGCCCAGACCTTCGACGGCGATGAGCAGCAGCCGCCAGCGCCGCGCCCGTACGACGTTGGCCCGCGCCTTGTTCGTGTACCAGGCGAGCTGGTCCTCGACGCGATGCTCCAGGTACGCCGCCTTGCGTGCGGCGAAGTCACGGCCGCGCAGGTCGTTCATCGCGTCCGTGACCGCGGCCGACCCCATCGGGGCGAGGCTGGTGGCGGGAGCCTCCCTGACCAACTCCCGTAAGCGCTCCAGGAAGCGGAGCTGGGCCTCGCCCTGCGGCAGCCCGGCCGGGAACGGGGTTCCGCCCACCGCGTACCGCCAGGCGAGCGTCTTCGTGGACTCGGCCAGTGCCCGCCCGTCGTACCAGGCCTGCTCCGGCCGCTCCGCCAGCAGCCAGACCTCCACCAGCAGCGTCGCGACGAAGACCGCGACCAGGGCGAGGAAGGCCGCCCGGTGGTTCAGGACACCGAACAACGCGGCGGCCACCGCCAGCACCAGCCGCCACTTCGTCCCTCCGAGGTAGCGCCGCTGGCCGGTCAGCGAGGCGGTGTCCGAGGAACGGAACACCACCGGCATGTCGTCGTCCCGCAGTCCGTCTGTGGTCGTCACGCTCACGCTTCGTCCCCTCGCCACCGGATCAGGCGCCCAACGGGCCCTTTCTACTGCCCGGCCGGGGTCCGGGTCAGTCCAACACCGGCAACAACTCCGGAAGATGTCCGTCCGACACCGTCGCCGCCCGCCGGCGTTCCTCGGACACCTCGCCGTACAGGGTCGTCCGCGGCCGGGCCGGGCGGCCGGCCGTCTCCGCCACCTCGATCAGATCCTTGACGGACTTGTACGAGCCGTAGGAGGAGCCCGCCATGCGGGAGATGGTCTCCTCCATGAGGGTGCCGCCGAGGTCGTTGGCGCCGGAGCGCAGCATTTCGGCCGCGCCCTCGGTGCCCAGCTTCACCCAGCTGGTCTGGATGTTGGGGATGTGCGGGTGGAGCAGGAGACGGGCCATCGCCGTCACCGCCCGGTTGTCGCGCATGGTCGGGCCGGGGCGGGCGATGCCCGCCAGGTACACCGGCGCGTTGGTGTGGATGAAGGGGAGGGTGACGAACTCCGTGAAGCCGCCCGTCTGTTGCTGGATGCGCGACAGGGTCCTCAAGTGCCCCAGCCAGTGCCTCGGCTGGTCCACGTGCCCGTACATCATCGTCGACGACGAGCGGATGCCCAGCTCGTGGGCCGTGCTGACGACCTCGATCCAGGTCGCCGTCGGCAGCTTGCCCTTGGTGAGGATCCAGCGGACCTCGTCGTCGAGGATCTCGGCGGCCGTGCCGGGGATGGAGTCGAGGCCGGCCTCCTTGGCGGCCGTCAGCCACTCGCGGATGGACATCCCGGTGCGCGTCGCGCCGTTCACGACCTCCATCGGGGAGAAGGCGTGCACGTGCATCCCGGGGACGCGGGCCTTCACCGCGCGCGCGATGTCGAAGTACGCCGTCCCGGGCAGGTCGGGGTGGATGCCGCCCTGCATGCAGACCTCCACCGCGCCGACCTCCCAGGCCTGCTGGGCGCGGTCGGCGACCTGGTCCAGGGAGAGCGTGTAGGCGTCGGCGTCCGTGCGGCGCTGGGCGAAGGCGCAGAAGCGGCAGCCGGTGTAGCAGACGTTGGTGAAGTTGATGTTCCGCGTGACGATGTAGGTGACGTCGTCGCCGACCATCGACTTGCGGACGTCGTCCGCGATGCGGGTGAGGGCGTCCAGCGCGGGCCCGTCCGCGTGCAGCAGGGCGAGGGCCTCCTCGTCGGTGAGGCGGGTCGGGTCGTCGGCCGCCGTCGCCAGGGCCTGTCGTACGTCCGTGTCGATGCGCTGCGGCAGCATGCCGGGGGCGGCGGCCTCGCGCAGGGCGCCCCAGTCGCCGTAGACCTCGTCGAAGTCGTCGCGGCGGTCGGACGTACGGCCCTCGGTGTCGATGGTGCGGTGCAGGTCCGTACGGCCCGTCGACTCGAAGACCTCCTCGGGCTCCTGCCACGGGTGGCCCTCGACGACGGCGTCCTCGCGCGCCAGGCCGGTCTCCGGGTCCGCGAGCGCCCGTACGTGCGGTCGCAGCCGCGGGTCCAGCCAGGGCTCGCCGCGCTGGACGAACTCGGGGTACACGCAGAGACGTTCCCGCAGCGCGAATCCGACGGCGGCCGACCGCGCGGACAACTCCTCGATCTGCGGCCAGGGGCGCTCCGGGTTGACGTGGTCGATCGTCAGCGGGGACACCCCGCCCCAGTCGTCGATACCCGCGCCGATCAGGCGCTCGTACTCGGAGTCCACGAGGTTCGGCGGGGCCTGGAGACAGGCCGAGGGGCCCATGATGTGCCGGGCCACCGCCACCGTCGCCACCAGCTCGTCCAGTTCCGCGTCCGGCATGCCGCGCATCGCGGTGTCCGGCTTGGCGCGGAAGTTCTGGATGATCAGTTCCTGGACGGAGTGGTAGGCCCGGGACACCTTCCGCAGCGCGAACAGGGACTCGGCGCGCTCCTCGTACGTCTCACCGATCCCTATGAGGATCCCGGACGTGAAGGGGACCGACGAGCGTCCGGCGTCCTCCAGGACCCGCAGTCGCACCGCCGGTTCCTTGTCCGGCGAGCCGTGGTGCGGGCCGCCGGGCTCGGACCAGAGCCGGGTGGCCGTCGTCTCCAGCATCATGCCCATGGACGGGGCGACCGGCTTGAGGCGCTGGAAGTCCGTCCAGGACAGCACTCCGGGGTTGAGGTGGGGCAGCAGGCCCGTCTCCTCCAGGATGCGGATGGAGATGGCGCGGACGTAGGCGATCGTGTCGTCGTAGCCGTGCGCGTCCAGCCATTCGCGCGCCTCCGGCCAGCGCTCCTCGGGCTTGTCGCCGAGGGTGATGAGGGCTTCCTTGCAGCCGAGGGCGGCACCGCGGCGGGCCACGTCCAGGACCTCGTCCGGGGACATGAACATCCCGTGCCCGGCGCGGCGCAGCTTGCCGGGCACGGTGACGAAGGTGCAGTAGTGGCACTTGTCCCGGCACAGCCGGGTGAGGGGGATGAAGACGCTTTTCGAGTAGGTGATGACGCCGGGGCGGCCCGCCGCCTCCAGGCCCGCGTCCCGCACCCGCGCGGCGGACGCGGTGAGGTCTTCCAGGGCCTCGCCCCGGGCCTGGAGCAGCACCGCGGCCTCGGCGGCGTCGAGGGCGACGCCGTCCCGGGCGCGTTTGAGGGCGCGACGCATGGAGTTCTCGGTGGGGCCGGTTCCGGAGGTCGCGGAAGTCGTCATCCTTCGAGCATACGGAGGGGCTCCGCCGGTTCAGCAGGGTCGGGTGGTGTTCGTGGGGGCTGTCGTGCCGTGCCCGGTGCGGGTTCGTTGTGGCTTGTCGCGCAGTTCCCCGCGCCCCTGGGCCGGTTGCCGCCACCTCGGCTACAAGTACTCGGCGTATTCGTCCAGTACCCGCAGCACCTCCGCCTCTCCCGCCGGCGGCAGCTGCACCACGGCCTCCTCGATGCCCAGCTCGGCGTAGTGCGCGAGCTTGCCCGGCGAGGGGTGGACGGCGTACGGGACGACCTGGAGGGCCGCCGGGTCGCGGCCCGCGTCGGCCCAGGCCGCGCGCAGCACGGGCAGCGACTGCGACAGGCCGCGCCCGCCGATCGGCAGCCACCCGTCGGCGTACTCGCAGATGTGGGCGAACAGTTTCGGCCCCGCCGCCCCGCCGACCAGCGTGCGCGGACCGACCACCGGACCGCGCGGCTTCTGTACGGGCTTGGGGTGGGCGAAGCTCGCCCGGACGCTCCCGAACTCCCCCTCGTGCGCCGTCGGCTCGTCGCTCCACAGGGCCCGCATCAGCGCCATGCGCTCCCGGACGAGCTCGCGCCGGGTGCGCCACTCGACGCCGTGGTCGGCGGCCTCCTCGACGTTCCAGCCGAAGCCGAGGCCGAGGGTGAAGCGGCCGCCGGAGAGGTGGTCGACGGTCGCGATCTGCTTGGCGAGGTCGATCGGGTCGTGCTGGGCGACGAGCGTGATGCCGGTGCCCAGGCCGAGCCGGTCGGTGACCGCCGCGGCCTGGCCGAGCGCGACGAAGGGGTCGAGGGTGCGGCCGTACTCGGGCGGCAGCTCCCCGCCCGCCGGGTACGGGGTGGTCCGCTCGACCGGGATGTGCGTGTGCTCGGGCAGGTACAGCCCGGCGAACCCGCGCTGCTCCAGCTCACGGGCGAGCCGGGTCGGGGTGATCGTCTCGTCGGTGAGGAAGATCGTCACGGAGATGCGCATGGCTCATCTGTACCGGGTGGGGGCGCGCCTGTCCATACCGACCGGTCGGCACACAGCCACAGGGCCCTGTCCGGGGGTGCAGGGGTCAGTTCCGGGCCGCGCGTGCCCTCGTCAGGTGCTTCAGCTCGATGATCGTCGCGACCGCTCCCAGCCAGCGGGCCGCCGTCTCGTCGACGGGGGCGCCGCCCGCGAGCTGGGTGGCGGCCTCCAGCCAGTCGCGTACGACCACCGCCGCCTCGGGGCGCGGCAGCGGCTCGGGCAGTTCCGTGGCGTAGGCCAGGCCGCCGGCCCGGACCACCTCGGCGAGGAAGGCCACCGAGCGGGGCTGGGTGCCGAGGCGGTCGAGGATCACGGCGGCGGCCGCCGCGCCGTCGCCGAACAGGGCGGTGCGGCGGGGGCCGGGGGCGGCGGTGAGGCCGTAGCGCAGGAGCACGCCCACGTCGAACCCGGCCAGTTCGTCGTCGGTGTAGGACGGGTGGTCTGAGGTCGTGTTCATCGCGGGCCTCGGCTCAGCTGACGGTGACGGTGTAGGTGACCCGCTCGGGCCCGGACGGGGTGGCGGACGGGGACGCGGTCGGCGTCTTCGTCTGCGTCTGCGTCGGCTCCGGGGAGGCCGCGCCGCTGCCGTCGCCCTCGCAGCTGGTCTTGAACGTGCAGTGCATCAGCACGATCTCGGTGCTGCCCTTGCCGGTCGCCTCGAAGGTGAAGGTGAGGTCGCTGCCCGCGCCGGGCACCGGCTCGTCACCGGAGTCCGACGCGCTCTTGCTGCCCCGGTCGCGGACCACCGAGGTGTCGGGCCCGGGGTCGCCCAGGTACCAGTGCTCACGGGTGGAGGCGTTCTCCTCGACGGTGAGCGTGAAGCGCTCCCCGACCTCGGCGGAGATGCTGCGGTCCTGGGCGGGGTGGCTCACGGGCGCGGTGGGCTCGGCGGACTCGTCGGTTCCCGTTCCGCAGCCCGTCGCGAGCGCGAGGAGGGCGAGGAGGGCGACCGCGGTGACCCCGGTGCCCCCAGCCCCCGTCCTGCTCCGGGAAGTGGACGCCGTACGCATCGTTGAGTTCACTCTTTCGCTTCCTAGCCCCTCAGTATTGGGACAGCACCGAGGGCCGCTCGCCGAAGGTCGGCATCGTGGACATCTCGCTCTCGGCCACGGCCACGCTGTTGACCCGGGTCTCGACGAGGCCGTCGCTGCCGGAGTACGCCCCCTTGGCCAGGTGCAGCTTGTCGGCGAGCTCGTGCAGCGCGTCCTCGACCGTGCGGGCCTCCGCCGCCCAGGCCGCGATGTACGAGTTGATCGCCTCCGCGGAGACGGCGCCGCCCAGGAGATCCGTCGCGTAGCAGGCCCTGGAGTCGACCGCGGTACGGATCTTCCCCGCGTCGTCGCCCGCCTCGTCCAGCTCTTTCGCCTGGCCGGTGAGCCCGCTCTTGCTGACCGAGAAGTCCCGCGCGGACGTGGAGTCCTGTGCAGAAGGCATCGTCATCCCCCGTATCCCCCGTTGATCACGTCGGCGGGGAGGCTAACACGCGGCAACGGCCCGGACGTCCTCGCGTCACACGCCCCGCACGCGGCTCCCACACCATCATCAAGACGGCCGCTGGCCAACGCCCTACTGCGGGACGTAAACGCTGTACGCGTCGTCGAGTTCACCGTTGGACGCCTTGCCCATGTTGCCGTTGATGAAGTCGTCCTCGCTGACCCAGGTGGTGGTGCCCCAGGGGTTGTAGATCTGGAGCATGTCGCCTTCCTGGCCGATGATGGTCATCGCGTGGGCGCCGTCGTCGCTCCGGACGTCGACCGGGACCGGCTTCCCTTCCGCGACCGCCTTCTCGACGTCGGTCAGGGCCTGCCTGCGTTCGTCGGCGGTGTTCATGTCGCGGCGCTGGTAGTCGTCGCCGGTGGCGCCGCCGATGGCGTTGTCGGCGATGCGTTCCTGCCCCTCGGGGCCCATGCCGGTCCACTTCTCACCGCCGTCGCCTTCCGTGTGCAGCCGGTGCTGCTCCTCCACCAGACGCTGCCGGAAGGCGCCGGGGTCGTCCTCCTGCCCGCTGGGCCCGCCGGTGAGTTCGAGGGCGTAGAGGGGGTCGACCATGGCCCGTGCGGTGACGGTGGACGAGGCCACGCAGGTGCCCTCCGAGCCGTCGCCGCCCTGGACCCATTTCTGGCCGTTGAACGTCTGGTCGTCGATGTTGACGCTGGACCCGTCGGGGTTCGTCCCCTCGTCCTTCAGGCTGTCGCCCTGGGTGGTGATCGGCGACAGGTGCCGCTGCAGCCACGCCGGGTCCTTGCCCTGGATCTTGAAGGCGAACTCGTCGATCTCGTCGACGCTTCGGCCCGCGGCGAGGCCCTTCATGAGATACGCCTTCTCCTGCGGGGAGGAGGCGTTCGCCATGAGCAGTTCCATCCGGGCCCGGTCGGCCGGCGGGAGGTTCTCCATGGCCCGCCCGGAGCGCTCCAGTTCGGCCGCGGAAAGGATCTCGTTGTACTCGGCCGCGCCCTTCACGTTGCTGGAGTCGGCGAGCATGAGGCGGTCGACCGCGGACAGCTCGTCGGTGTCCATCTTCCCGGCGCGGGCCTCCGTGGCCCACTTGTTCAGGTCCCGGGCCGCCACGCGGCAGGCCTCGCCGGCGGCGAGGACGGCCTTGCGCATCAGGCCGACGCCGTAGGAGGCGAAGTGGGCGGCGTTCGCCCGGTCCCACTCCTCCTCGTCGTTCTCGCGCAACTCGTCGAAGAAGCCCTCGCGGTCGCTGCCCATCTCCGACAGCGCCTGCCGCAACTTCCCCCGGCCCTCGCCGTCCTGGCGCTGGGCCTCCATGATCGCGTCGGCCAGGACGATGAGCGCCCGGGAACCGCCCTCGAACGCCTCCGCCATCTCCGACACCGCCCGCGACACGGCACTCACCGCGTCCGAGGCGAGGACGCTCGTGTCGCCGACCCAGACCTCCGGCAGCCCCTTGCGGGCCACCCTGTCGACCCGCTCGTGCAGGCCCATGGCCTCGTCGAGCTGGTCGCGGTACCGCATGCCCAGCGATTCCAGGGTTCCCGGGTCACCCTCCGGCGGGGGCTCGGCGAACGCCAGGTCGATCAGATCGAGCAGGTCGTTCTTGCTCCCGGCCTTCAGCATCCGGTCGCTCAGCCCGGCCAGCCGCTCGGCCCGCTCGGACGCGGACTCGTCGATCCGCCGCAGGACTCCTGTCATCGCCGGCCCCGTTCCCCCGTTTTCCGTCCCCGCGGTACCGGCGCCTTCGACGCGGCTGCCCGTGCGGGGGCACTGAACATGATCATGCCCGCGGGACGCTAACACGGCGCCGGGCGCACCGACCCGAAGCTCACACGCCGTGCACACGGCTCCCACGGCATCCCCGCGCGGGGCGGGTCGTGGGCAGGTACGACGCCCCGCGCGGGGGCAGGACCGGGCGGGTACGGCATCCCGCGCAGGGCGGGTCGGGAACAGGTACGGCAACGCCACACGGGGGCAGGACCAGGCGGGTACGCCAACTCCGCACAGGGGAGGGTCAGGTGCCGAGTTCGTCCGCCGCCAGGTCGGCCACCACCGCCGCGTGATCCGAGGCCCACACCCCTTCCACCGGCCCGTCGCCCGCCCGCCGTACGTGCCGGACGTGGCCCTCGCCGGACGGGCCGGGTGGGCCCACGTGGATGTAGTCGATACGGACGGGGGGCTCCAACACCCGCGCCGCATAGGGGTTCTCCGGGGTCCAGGTGGCGGAGGGCGCGGCCGGGTCGGCGTACTCCCAGGCGTCGTACAGGACTTGGCCGGGTACGACCGGCTCGGTCTTGTACCCGCCGAACAGGCGGACCGCGTCCGAGTCCGGCCAGGCGTTGAAGTCCCCGGTGACGACGGGCGGGAACGGGGTGTCGCCGCGGTGGCGGGCGACGAACCTCGCGAGGGCGGTGACCTGGCCGCAGCGCACCGCCGAGGCGGCGGGGGCCGAGGTGAGGTGGGTGGTGAAGAAGGGGACGTCGTAGGCGGGGGTGGCCAGGCGGGCGTACAGGGCCGTGCGGCCGTCGGCGAGGCCGGCCGGTGCCGGCAGCGCCAGCACCGCCTGCTCGACGACCGGCCAGCGGCTCAGCACCGCGTTGCCTATGTCGACCGTGGGGTCCCCGAGGCGTTGCCGCCAGCGTTCGGGGGACGGGGAGGGCGCCCACGCCCAGTGCAGGCCCAGTTCCTCGGCGAGCCACTCGGCCTGGTTCTCCCCGCCCGCCGCCCACACCTCCTGCAGACCGACGACGTCGGGGCGCAGGTCCCGCAGCACCTCGATGATCGCCTTCTGCCGTGCTTCCCAGGGGCCGAAGCGCCACCACAGGTTCCAGGTCACGACCCGCATCCGCAGCCACCGTCCTCGATTCGCGCCGCGTGGGCGACCATTGAAGCAGCCGTTCGAACCATCCCGCCGCCCCTTCCGTCACAAGGAGCCCCACGGACGATGCCCCGCCTCGCCGACCTCAGGTTCCGCGCCGCCACGGCCTTCCAGCGCCGCGTCGGCAATCCGGTCCTGCGCCGCCTCCCCCTCCAGACGGTCCTGGAGACCACGGGCCGCGTCTCCGGCCTGCCCCGCCAGACCCCGGTGGGCGGCCGCCGCGTCGGCGACTCCTTCTGGCTGGTGTCGGAGTTCGGCGAACGGTCCCAGTACGTCCGCAACATCAGGGCGGATCCGCGGGTTCGGGTACGGATCCGTGGACGCTGGCACCCGGGCACGGCCCACCTGCTCCCCGACGACGACCCGGTGGCCCGACTGCGCCGGCTGCCGCGGGTCAACAGCGTCGGCGTCCGGGCGTTCGGGACGGATCTGCTGACGGTGCGGGTGGATCTGGACGGGTGAGAGGTCAGGGCCCCGGCGGGACTCAGTCCACCACCTGTGGGTCACGGAAGTAGTGGACGACCGTCACTCCCATGCCCGGCGTGTGCGTGTACACGACCGTGATCGCCTCGGCTGAATCGCGTGCGAGAGGTGTCGTGTACGTGTACTCCACGGACGGGGGCCGCCAGCCCGGGATCTCGCGGCCGACCGCCGGGTCGCGGCCGATGGTCACGAGTGCTTCCCGGACGACTTCCCGCTCCCCCTCCGTCAGGTCGCCGAACGCCTTCCTCGCAGGCTCGGCCTCCTCCAACGGTTCGTTCACGTGGGGCCGCCTCCGGTGCGCGCCTCCTCGAGGGCGGCCATGATCTCGGGCGAGTTCCTGATCTGAACCCGGTGCCGGTAGGCGCGGACCACTGCGGCGGCGCCCTCGAAGTCGTTGGTCGGGGAAGCTCCTATGGCGGCGGCCAGCTCCTCCTCGAAGCGCTCCCGGTCACCCGGGAAGCCGTAGCGGCTGAGCGCACCGCGTAGGTCGTCCACGGTCCGGATCTCGGGCAGCGGCATCGCTCCCCAGCCGTGCTCGGGCTGTGCGCTCATGGTCTGCTCCTGGTGCAAGGGCATGGCTCCACTTCTCAGTATGGCCCGGCTCACCACGTCGCCCCGTCCCCGCACTCGGCCCACAGCAGCTTGCCGCCCTTCGACGCGCCCAGCTCGCGGAGCACCGAGGCGCCCCACGCGCTCGCGTAGGAACGGACGAGGTGCAGACCACGGCCGTCCTCCGCGTCCAGAGGGGGCGCCGGTGAGCCACGCTCCGAGAAGCCCGGCGGGACACGCGGGTCCGTGTCCCATACGGCCACCCGCAGCCGGCCGGGCTCCGCCGAGCGGACGCGGAGGGCGTACGGGCCCTTGGTGTGGCGGTGCGAGTTGGTCAGCAGTTCCGCCGCGAGCAGTTCCGCGGTGGGGGTGAGCTCGGGCATCTCGTGGGCGGCCAGGATCAGCCGGAGGGCGCCCCGCGCGATACCCGGTGCGCGTGGATCGTGCGGAAGGTGCAGGGTGTAGTTCCAGCACGGGGATACGGTGGCCATCGGAAGTCTCCGGTCGCTGAGGGGAGTTGGACGGATGCCTGGTGTCTCTGCCGTGGCGTCCCACGGTGCGCTTCCAGGTGGGGCGCCTGGTAACGAAGGTAGAGGCTTCGCAAAGGTCCTTTGCGAACTTTCGAAGGATCTCGGCGCTTTCTCCCTCGTGTGGGTGACAAGCTCGCTGGAAGCCCTGCGCGAGGAGGACTCATGACTCCGAGGCCCGCACCAACAGCCCGGCGTGTCCGGATTGCGGCCGAACTGCGCAAACTCCGCGAACGGGCCGGCCTGACATCGACCGAGGCCGCCCAGGTTCTGGGCACCAGCTCGGGTCAACTCAGCAATGTGGAGTCGGCCAGGTTCGGAGTCAGCCCCGACCGTGTCCGGGCGATGGCTCACGTCTACTCCTGCACGAACCAGCCCTACATCGACGCCCTCGTCGACATGGCCGGAGAGAAGACCCGTGGCTGGTGGTGGGACGCGTACCGCGAGGTACTCCCGTCGGGCCTGCTCACGCTCGCGGAGCTGGAGCACCACGCCACGGCCATCCGCACCGCCTTCACCGCGCACATTCCAGGCATGCTCCAGACCACCGAGCACGCCCGGGAGATCTTCAGCCAGGCGATTCCGACTCCCACCCCGCCGGAAGTCGAGCACCGCGTCTCGCACCGCATCAAACGCCAGGACGTCGTGTTCCGGGAGAACCCGAATCCGTACAGCACCGTCGTCCACGAAGCCGCCCTGCACATGCGGGTCGGCGGTCGGCGGGTGGCCCGTGAACAGCTCCAGCATCTGATCGACATGAGCGAACGGGACCACATCACCCTGCGCGTACTGCCCTTCGAAATCGGGGCGTTCCCGGGATCAGGCCAGTCCATCAACTACCTGTGCGGGCCCGTACCGGAGTTGGACACCGTGCAGCTGGACCAGTTCCACGGTCCCGTCCTTCTGGATGCCGAGGCCCACCTGCAGAAGTACCGGCGCCTCCTGGACGTCGTCGAAGCCACGGCCCTCGGCCCGGAGAAGTCCCGGGATCTGATCCGTTCCATCGCCCACAACCTGTGAAGGAGCCGGCATGCCCACTCCCCTCTGGCAGAAGTCGTCCTACTGCCAAGAAGGTGAGGCCTGCGTCCACATATCCGCCCCCTCCCCCACCACCGTCCACGTCACCGAAAGCGCCGACCCCGCCCAAGCCGTCCTCACCGCCGATCCGGTCGCGTTCGGTGCCCTGCTCGGCATGCTGAAGGCGGCGGACCGGCCGTGAGTCCGAAGACGGCCGGAAACAGGGACCTTCACCGTGCGTACCGGGGGTAACACTGGCCAGGTCCAGTGTTGAGAGTTGGAGGAATCATGCGCTCCCGCTCAACCGTCCTGTGCGCCCTCGTCGCCGTCACCGGAGCCACCGCCCTCGCGGCGGCCCCCACCGCGACCGCGGCACCGGCCGCCGCCACCGCCGTCCTCGCCGCCGACGTCCCCATGACCGCCCGGGGCGAGGGCACCTCCATCGTCTGGTTCGGCAGCCTCCGCATCGACGACGGGAAGACGGTCACCTGCCTGACCGCCTCCGACCCCAGCGGCGGTGACGGCCGGATCAGGTTCACCACCGACTACAAGATGGCCCCGGGCGTCACCTATGGCGTCTCCGCCTGGGAGACCGCCAGGTGCAGCACCTACATCCCGCAGACGGGGCGCTGGTCGCAGTCCCTCGGCGGTGTGACGGTGACGCCGACGGCCGCGGACGTTGCCGACGGCGCGTACGAGGTCAGGATCCCCTGAGCACCCCGCCGGAGCTCACCCCGGCCACACGATCGCCTGCACCTCGCTGTACGCGTGCAGCGCGTACGACCCCACGTCCCGTCCGACGCCGCTCCTCTTGAACCCCCCGAACGGCGCCTCCATGTTGCGCCCGACGGTGTTCACGCCGACCCCGCCGGCCCGCAGTCGCCGCGCCACCCGGAAGGCACGGGCCACGTCCGCCGACCAGACGTAGTCGATGAGGCCGTAGTCGGTGTCGTTGGCGAGTTCGATCCCCTCTTCCTCTTCTTCGAAGGGGACGACCGTCACCACCGGGCCGAAGATCTCCTCGCGGGCCACGCGCATGTCGTTGGTGCAGTCGGCGAGGAGAGTGGGGGCGACGTAGAAACCCCGGTCCAACGGCGGCCGTTCGCCGCCTGTCACCACCACGGCGCCCTCCTTCCGGCCGAGTTCGACGTACGACTCCACCCGGTCCCGGTGCGCGGACGAGATCACCGGGCCGACCACCGTGTCCGGCTCCCGCGGGTCGCCCACCTTCAACCGGCCCGCATACGCGGCCAGTTGCTCGACGAGACGGTCGTACACCCCTCGCTGCGCGAGCACCCGCGTCGGCGCCGTGCAGATCTGGCCGCTGTAGAAGGAGAACGTCGTCCCGATCCCGGCCACCGCCGATCCGACGTCCGCGTCGTCGAAGACGACCGCCGCGCCCTTCCCTCCCAGCTCCATCAACTGACGTTTCATGGACCGGCCGCAGACCTCGGCGATGCGCTGCCCGACCACCGTCGAACCCGTGAAACTCACCATGTCGACGTCGGGGGACGCGACGGCCGCCTCTCCCACCTCCACCGACCGGCCGGAGACGACGTTCACCACCCCGCGCGGCACCCCGGCCGCCTCCAGCGCCTCCGCCATCCGGTACACCGAGAGCGGGTCCTGCGGGGCCGGCTTCACCACCACCGTGTTGCCCATCGCGAGGGCC
Source organism: Streptomyces sp. NPDC033131 (assembly GCF_055578365.1). Lineage (NCBI taxonomy): Bacteria > Bacillati > Actinomycetota > Actinomycetes > Kitasatosporales > Streptomycetaceae > Streptomyces > Streptomyces sp. NPDC033131. Next base: position 80,430 of record NZ_JBVIPA010000031.1, on the reverse strand, counting down.
GGGGCGACCTTGCCCGCCGGGTTCGCCCAGGGGTTGTTGTAGGAGGTGATGCAGGTGACGACCCCGACGGGCTGCCGTACGGCCAGCGCGCCCATCACCGCAGCCCGCCCCATCGGCCCGGCCTCGTTGATCTGCGGCGGGATCGCCCACTCGGCGGGCTCCACGCGCGCGTAGCGCCGGAAGCGGGCGGCGGCCACGCCGACCTGCATGCGCCGGGCCGTCGTCGTGGTCGCCCCGGTCTCCGCCCGGGCCAGCTCGGCGTACGGCTCCAGATGCCCGCCGATGATCCCCGCGGCCCGCGCGAGGATCGCCGCCCGTTCCTCCGGTGGCGTACGCGACCACGGCCCGAAGGCCTCGCGGGCCGCGGCACAGGCCGCGAGCACCTGATCCCGCGAGGCCTCCGGCGCCCGGCCGAGGGCCTGTTCGGTCGCCGGGTCGACGACCTCGTAGTGACCGCCCTCCGGCTCGGCCCAGGCACCGCCGACGAACAGCCGCTGTCCCTCGGTCACCTGGTCGCCACCGTCCGGGTGTCCCGGCCGGAGCGCAGCACCTTCCCCGGTACCGACCCGCTCACCACGTCGTCCCGGATCGCCTCGACCCCGTTGACCCACACGGCCCGGATCCCGATGGCCTTGGAGTCCAGCCGGGGGCTGTCTCCCGGCAGGTCGTGCACCAGGGTGGCCGTGCCCGCGGCGATCCGCTCCGGGTCGAAGAGGACGAGGTCCGCATGCCAGCCCTCCCGTATCCGGCCCCGCTCCCTCAGGCCGAAGAGCCGCGCCGGATCGTCCGTCAGCATCTTCACCGCCTGCTCCAGGCCCACCAGCTTCCGGCCGCGCAGACAGTCCCCGATGAAGCGGGTCGTGTACGGGGCTCCGCACATCCGGTCCAGGTGCGCGCCCGCGTCCGAGCCGCCGAGCAGCACGTCCTCGTGCTGCCAGGTCTCGGCGCGCAGGGCCCAGGACGCCGGGTCGTTGTCGGTCGGCATGGGCCACAGCACCGTACGCAGCTCGTCGGCGGCGCAGATCTCGACCAGGCACTCGAACGGGTCCTGGCCGCGTTCCGCCGCGATGTCCCGCACGACCCGCCCGCTCAGGCCCCGGTTCGCCTCGCTGTACGTGTCGCCGATGACGTATCGCCCGAAGTGCGCCAGCCGCCGGAAGACGCCCGCCTCCTTGGACCCGGCCCGCTCCAGCATCCCGGCCCTGACGGCCGGGTCGCGCAGCTTCTCGATCCGCTCCGGGACGGGCAGGGCGAGGATCGGGCCCCAGCCCGGGATGAGGTTGAGGGCACAGAAGGTGCCCAGGGACATGTTCATCGGCGTGAGGATCGGCATGGTGAGCGCGACGACCCTGCCGCCCGCCTTCCGTGCCCGCTCGCTCGCGAGGAGCTGCCTGGGCACCCGCTCGGGGACGGACGCGTCGACGGTCAGGACGTTCCAGTTCAGGGGGCGTCCGGCCGCCGCGCTCATCTCCGCGAGCAGGTCGATCTCCGCGTCGCTGAACTGGTCGAGACAGCCGGCGACGATCGCCTCGATCTGGGTGCCCTCGTGTTCACCGACGGCCCGCGAGAGCGCCAGCAGCTCGGCGGGCAGGGCGTGCCGGGAGGCGACCGGCTCGCCGTCGCCGTCGGAGTGGGTGGAGGACTGGGTGGTGGACAGGCCCCAGGCGCCCGCGTCCATCGCCTCGTGGAACAACCGGAGCATCGCCGCGAGCTGTTCCCCGCTCGGCTGTCCGCCGATCGCGTCCGGTCCCATGACGTACCGCCGCAGCGCGCAGTGCCCCACCATGAACCCGGCGTTGACGGCGATCCGCCCCTCCAGTGCGTCCAGGTACTCGCCGAAGCCGTGCCAGGTCCAGGGCGCCCCCTCCTCCAGCGCGACCAGGGACATGCCCTCGACCTTGGACATCATGCGGCGGGTGTAGTCGGCGTCGTCGGGGCGTGCCGGGTTCAGGGGCGCCAAAGTGAACCCGCAGTTGCCGGCGGCGACCGTCGTGACGCCGTGATTGAGGGAAGGGGTCGCGTAAGGGTCCCAGAACAGCTGGGCGTCGTAGTGCGTGTGCGGATCGACGAAGCCGGGGGCGAGGACGAGGCCGTGCGCGTCCTCGGTGGTGCGGGCTTCTTCGGTCACCGACCCGATGACAGCAATGCGTCCGTCCCGGATGCCGACGTCGGCGGTGTACGAGGGCGCGCCACTCCCATCGACAACGGACGCGCCTTTGATGACGTGATCAAGCATGGGGCTCACCTCCTGGTTCGCGGTGGGACTGCCTGCCTGGGGGCGCGGGGAACTGTGCGACCAGCCACGAACCGCCCGCGGCCCGCGCCGGCGATCACCCGGCAGCCCGGAACCGCGACGTCCGATGAACAGGATCCGTGTCGATCTTCGGAATCACGTGCTCCCCGATCAGCCGGATCGTCTGCAACGTCTCCTCCTTCGGCACCCCCACCGGCAGCCCGAAGCTCAACTGATCGGCCCCCGCCTGCTCCCACCGCTTGCACTGCCGGAACACCTCGTCCGGATCCCCGCAGATCAGCAGCTCCTCCTCGATGAGGACCTCGACGAACTCCGCGGTGTACTCGGGCAGGATCTCCGGCCACACCGGGAACCCCTCGGGACGGGGAAACGTGTCGTGGTACCGGAACACCAGCGACGGCAGATAGTGCAGCCCGCCGTTGACGGCGATCTCGATCGCCTCGGCGTGCGTCGGCGCGCAGATCGCGGTGGTCGTCACCATCACGTTGTCGTTGACGAAGGCGCCGACCGGCTCGGCGTCCACGACCGCCGTCTTGTACTGCTCAAGGACCCACTCCATGTCGGAGACCTTCTGCACGCTGAAGCCGAGCACCCCGAGGCCCTTGCGGGCGGCCATGGCGTACGAGGGCGGCGACCCGGCGGCGTACCACATCGCGGGGTGGGACTTCCCGTACGGCTTGGGCAGGATCTTCCTCGGCGGGAGCTGCCAGTGCTTGCCCTGGAACCCGACGTACTCGTCCTGGAGCCACATCTTCGGGAACTCGGCGATGGTCTCTTCCCAGATCTCCTTCGTGTGGTTCATGTCGGTGATGCCGGGGAGGAAGCCCAGGATCTCGTGCGAGCCGGCCCCGCGCCCGCTGCCGAACTCGAATCGGTTCTGGGTGAGATGGTCGAGCATGGCGACCTTCTCGGCGACCTTGACCGGGTGGTTGACCTGGGCGAGCGGGTTGAAGATCCCGGAGCCGAGGTGGATGCGCTCGGTGGCGTGTGCGAGGTAGCCGAGGAAGACGTCGTTGGCGGAGAGGTGCGAGTACTCCTCCAGGAAGTGGTGCTCGGACGCCCAGGCGTACTTGAAGCCGGACCTGTCCGCCTGGATGACGTACTCGGTCTCCTCCATCAGCGCCTTGTGCTCGGCGAGCGGGTCGGTCTCGGCGCGCTTGCCCACGTATCCCTGTACGAAGAGCCCGAATTCCACGAAGGTTCACCGTCCCCACGGGTTTTTCTGACGTTCCGTCAGATTTATGGATCCGACTGTTCCACCGGCCACTGGGAGCGTCAATAGCTGACCGGGCGTCAGCTGATGCTCACACCCGCCAGCCACCCGCCGTCGATCACGAACGGCTGCCCGGTGATGTAGGAGGAGTCCTCGCAGCTGAGGAAGAGCGCGAGGCGGGCGACCTCTTCCGGCCTCCCGATCCGGCCGAGCGGCACGAGCTTGCGGTACAGCGCGTCCGCCGCCCCCTCGGCGCCGGCACCCGGGTTGCTCATCACGGTGTCGATGGCACCCGGACACACGGCGTTGACCCGCACCCCCTGGGCCGCCAGCTCCAGCGCGGCCACCCGGGTCAGCCCGACGATCGCGTGCTTGCTGGCCGCGTACGCCCCCACGTACGCCATGCCGGTCATCCCGGTGTACGAGGCGGTGTTGACGATCGTGCCGCCTCCGGCCGCGGCGATCCGGGGCCCGGCGGTCTTGATGCCGAGGAACACCCCGACCTGGTTGACCCGCACGATCCGCATGAACTCGTCGAGAGGCGTGTCGACGAGGGAGTTGAAGCGCAGGATGCCGGCGTTGTTGACGAGCCCGTCGACACGGCCGTACGCCTCCACGACGGCGTCGACCGCGGCCCGCCACTCCTCCTCGCGCCCCACATCGAGGTGGACGTACAGCGCGCCGATCTCCTTCGCGAGGTCGTGCCCCTGGTCGTCCAGGACATCCGCGACGACGACCTCGGCCCCCTCTGCCCGGAACAGCCGGGCCTCCTGTTCCCCCTGGCCCCGCGCGGCTCCGGTGACGAGGACGACCCGTCCGTCCAGCTTGCCCATGGCGGCCTCCTTGGCATCGCTTCGCCGGGACCGGCCATCGTAGCGCCGCATCTGACGCGGCGTCAGATATGGCACAGATATTGCACAAGCACACGTCAAGTGACCTGCCGGTAGGGACATTTGACTCTGTCCACAGCCTGTGCGGAACCCCAATAATCCACAGCGGAACCGCAAAGACACCCTCAAGAGCGGAACATGGCATGGCCAAAAGAAGCAGGAAGCTCAAGAACAAGAAGATCCGATTCGTCGCGATAGGCGCGGCATTGACGACCGGCGGCGCCGTCGTCGCGCTGCTTCCGTCGGCGAACGCGGCCGACGCGAAGACGCCCGAGCGGATCATGGCGATGTGCGACAGGTCCGCGGTGATCAACGGCGAGAGGCAGACGGCGAAGGGCGGGTTCGCCGACGGTTTCCAGGCGGACAACTGCGACTACGTCGAGACGAAGTTCGAGACCTTCGACGGCCCCACCGAGAAGTCGTCCATCGATTTCCCGAACTGCGAGCCGGACGCCACCGATCCAGCGGAGGTGACCCTCACCTGGTCGGCCACCGTGGCCCAGGGCAAGGGCAAGTACACGGAGACCAACCAGGGCGGTGGTGGCGGCCTCTTCGGAGTCCTGACCGGATCCTGGGTCAAGCACAAGAGCACTCTGGACATGACCGTGAAATCGGTTACGGCCAGCGCCAAGGAACAGCATGATGTGCCGGTCGGCAAGGTACTCCACATGGAGTTCACGCCGAAGATGCAGCGCATGACGGGTGAATGGCGGGTGCGGATCGACGCCAATTCCGCGACCACTGTCAGCGCCGCCACGCCCGAGGAGAACTTCGTTGCCCCGGAAGTCGTCGAGGGGCCCGTGGTCCTGCCGGGTGCCGCGGGCGCGCCGGGGATCCCCGACGGCACCTCCGAGCCGGTCCTGGAGGACTGCTGATTCCGGCAACAGCGCAGGAAGCCCCAGCTCGACCCGCACGCCACCCTCAGGAGAATCCATGACCACTCCCGCCCCGCGCACCCGAAGGCACCGCGGCAAGAAGAAGCGCGTCACCCTCGTTCTGGCACCCGTCGCGGCCCTCGCGGTGATCATCCCGCTGATGAACGAGGCGGGCGCCGCCACCCCGTCCGAGGTGAACTCCGACTGTGCCTCGCAACCTGACAAACTCGAGAAATGCGAGTTCGTCGACGTCCAGTTCAAGGCGAACAGCCTCGGCCCCAACGAGCGCGTATCACCCCCGTCCAAGAACTGCGGGACGACGACCGCGGTAACCAACACCTTCGATGTCAGTGCGACTGTCACCAGGGTGGTTCAGGTGCAGGAGGGATTCACCGCGAGCTCCGAAACGACTCTGGGCGGCTCCCTCATCGAGATCGGCACGAAATTCAGCACCTCCGAGTTCGAGGTCACGCGCGACGACAAGGCAACCAGCCTTGCGTTCAGCCTGTCCGCCACCGTGAAGCCGGACAACATCGGATTCTTCATGTGGTCGCACAAGCGCACGGACGTGAGCGGATACCTCAAGGCCACGTACAAGGAGGCGCAGGACGGAAAGACGGTGTTCTTCTCGCCGAGCGAGGGCGCCGCGACGATCCATGTCTTCTATCCGCAGATCCTGAACAACGGCACGCCGGACGGTCGGCTGTGGCTGCGCAACGTGAAATGCGGCACCCCCGAGGCCAACGCACTGCTGAATTCCTCCGGCGGCGTGAGTCTGCAGGAAGTGGGAGACGGCGTCGAGGAACTCAACTCGCAGCCCGGATTCGGTGAGGGCGGAGAAAACGTTACCGACGTGGAAATCCCGGCTTCGGAAATTCCCGCGCCGTAGTCGGAAACTTTCGGACACCAAAGGATTCTCATGTGCGAAGCACGGGCGTGGCCGGTGTGGCTCCGAGCCACCGCAGGACCGCGTCCGTGCCGCCCCGTGCGTCCAGCTTGGCGTAGATGTTGCTGAGGTTGTTGCGGACGGTCTTCTCGCTCAGCCGCAGCCGCAGCCCGATCTCCTGCGCTCCCAGGCCGGTCGAGAGCAGGTCCATGATCTGCCGCTCGCGCGGGGAGAGCAGGGCCCGTAGGCGCTCCCGCGCGGTGCCGGCCGCGGACATCCACCGGACGCCCTCCCGGACGGCGTCGCAGGCGAGGGGGGAGAGGTAGGTGTGGCCGACGGTGGCCGCGAGGACGGCGGCGGACAGCAAGCAGGTGCAGTAGTCGCCCTCGACCAGGTAGGCCCCACCGCCGCGGAACACCTCGAGGACGGTCTCGGTGTCCCGGCGCGGGCTGATCACGATCACGGGGGTGCCCGACTTCCCCATGCCGCCGAGGAGTTCGGTGAAGCCGGTCGCCGGATCCGTGCAGCGGAGTACGACGACGTCGACGTCCTCGGGCACACGGAAGGGCCGGGACAGGTGCACGACCCGGCCTAAGTGGCGGTCGTCCGGGGCGGGCCAGTCCTCGTGCGGCCATCCGCCGTCGGGGCAGGCCAGGGCTATGGAGAGTCGCTGAGGGGATCGCACGCCACGGTGTCCTTCCGCCGAAGTCTCACGTCCGTACGTCCGTACGTACGCGAAGCGGCGTGCAGATGTTCAAAGTTTCAATAAATGCGGTCAGGCTGCCAGACAGGTTGCCCGGGAATCCCTCACAGCAGCGGAGCCGCCTCGGCCCCGAACGCGGCCATCTGGTCGATGAGTTCGGTGCGGCTCCTGCTCCGGAACCTCACCTGGATCTGCTGGACGCCCATCGCGCGGTAGGCGCGCAGGGACTCGGCGAGTGCGTCGGGCGGGCCGGTGAGGGTGCGGCGCCCGACGTCCCAGGTGGGCGTGCCGACGTACAGCGGCTCGGCGATGGCTCCGACGGTGAAGGGCCCTCGGACGGCGGCCTCTTCCCGGAGGCTCCTGATCGTCTCGATCTGCGCGGGCAGCCGCTCCCGCGGGTCACCCTGCGGAAGCCAGCCGTCGCCCTTGAGCGCGGCCCGGCGGACGGCGGCGGGCGAGGAGCCGCCGACCCAGAGCGGGACGCGGGTCTGGGCCGGCCGGGGACGCTGGCCGAGGTCCTGGAAGTCGTAGAGCCTGCCGTGGTGTTCGGGGAACTCCTCGGAGCCGAGTGCCACGCGCAGGGCGTCGACCGACTCGTCGAGCACGGCCCCGCGCTGCCGGAAGTCGACCCCGAGCGCCTCGAACTCCTCGGGCACATGCCCGGCCCCCACCCCGAGGATCAGCCGCCCGCCGCTCAGGTGGTCGAGGGTCGCGTACTGCTTGGCGCTGAGCAACGGATGGCGCAGACCGACGACGGCGACGTGGCTGAGCAGCCGGACGCGTTCGGTGGCGGCGGCCAGGAAGGCGAGGGTGGCGACCGGGTCGTACCAGACCGTACTCATCGCGGGGGCGAGCCGGCGCGGGATGGCGACGTGGTCGCAGCAGGCGAGGTAGTCGAAGCCGGCACGGTCGGCGGCACGGGCGATGTCAAGGAGGTCGACCGGTCCGGCGGCGGCCTCCCACGGCTCGGCGTAGAGGGTGCTCTGGGACTGGACGGGGAGCTGGATGCCGTACCGGATCATCCCTCGATCACCTCGGACCGTTCCAGAGTCCGTCCGGGGTGAGCCCGAGCAGGTCGATGGCGTTGCCCCGCACGATCCGTTCCACCACGTCCGGAGCGAGGTGCCCCATCTGGGCCTCGCCGACCTCCCGCGACTTCGGCCAGGTCGAGTCGGAGTGCGGGTAGTCGGTCTCGTACAGGACGTTCCCGACTCCGATGGCGTCCAGGTTCCGCAGCCCGAAGGCGTCGTCGAAGAAGCAGCCGTAGACGTGCTCGGCGAACAGCTCGGACGGCGGCCGGTGGACCTTGTCGGCGACCCCGCCCCAGCCGCGGTTCTCCTCCCAGACGACGTCGGCCCGTTCGAGGATGTAGGGGATCCAGCCGATCTGGCCCTCCGCGTACATGACCTTGAGGTTCGGGAAGCGCTCGAACTTGCCGCTCATCAGCCAGTCCACCATCGAGAAACAGCAGTTGGCGAAGGTGATGGTGGAGCCGACGGCGGGCGGGGCGTCGGCGGAGGTCGACGGCATACGGCTGCTGGAGCCGATGTGCATGGCGATGACCGTGCCGGTCTCGTCGCAGGCGGCGAGGAAGGGGTCCCACTCGTCGGTGTGGACGGACGGCAGCCCCAGGTGCGGGGGTATCTCGGAGAAAGCGACCGCACGGACACCGCGGGCGGCGTTGCGCCGTACTTCCCGGGCCGCGAGTCCGGCGTCCCAGAGGGGGATGAGGGTGAGCGGAATGAGGCGGCCGTGCGCCTGGGGTCCGCACCACTCCTCCACCATCCAGTCGTTGTAGGCCTGGACGCAGAGGAGGCCGAGCTCGTGGTCCTTCGCCTCCGTGAAGGTCTGGCCGCAGAAGCGCGGGAAGGTCGGGAAGCAGACGGCGGACTGGACGTGGTTGACGTCCATGTCGGCGAGGCGGGCGGGGACGTCGTACGACCCCGGCCGCATCTGCTCGTAGGTGATGACCTCCAGCTTGATCTCGTCCCTGCTGTAGCCGACGGCGGTGTCGAGGCGGGTGAGGGGGCGGTGCAGGTCCTCGTAGACCCACCAGTCGCCGACGGGACCGTCGTCGCCCGGCCTGCCCATGACGGGCTTGAAGCGGCCGCCGAGGAAGGTCATCTCCTTGAGAGGGGCGCGGACCGTGCGGGGACCGGTGTCGAGGTACTTCTTCGGGAGCCGGTCCTGCCAGACGGTGGGGGGTTCGACGGTGTGGTCGTCGACGGAAATGATCGGAGGAAGGGGTGAGTTGGTCTCCATGGGGGCACGGTAGCGCCGATCTGACGATCCGTCAGCTAGCGGGATGGGGCTTCCGCGTTCCCGAGCAGGCGGGGAGAGAGTGTGAGGGGCTTGTGATATCCCGCGCGCCTCCCTGTGATCGCGCCCCCCGCAGCTGACGCATCTGCCATGAACAAGGCAAACTGGCGGGGTGGCTCAGGACATCTAGGGGGACGACGGCGATGGACGGTGTACCGCGAGTGCCGGAGGTACCGCGTGTACCGGAGCAGAGGCGCCGTCCCGGCTTCTCCGAGGAGGAGGCGCTGGTGCCGGGAACGGGCGTGCGGGGGGCCGAGGCGGCGACCGTGACTCACGGATCAGACGGGCCCGGGGCTGACGAGGGGTGCGTGTCGGCCGTGGCGCCTGAATTTGACGGGGCGGAGACCGAGGCCGGGGCCGCAGCCGCGCGGGCCGGGGCGATGGTGGCCGGCACACCGGGGGGTGAAGTGGTGACCGTGGCAGCCGGATCCGGTGCCGCCGGGGGCCCAAGGGCGACCATGACTCACGGATCAGGCCGGCCCGGGGCTGACGAAGGCGATGTGGTGGCCGTGGCGCCTGGATCCGACGGGTCGGAGACCACGGCCGCAGCCGGGCGGGCCGGAGCGCCCGGGGCCGGGGCGATGGTGGCCGGCACACCGGGGGGTGAAGTGGTGACCGTGGCAGCCGGATCCGGTGCCGCCGGGGGCCCAAGGGCGACCATGACTCACGGATCAGACGGGCCCGGGGCTGACGAAGGCGATGTGGTGGCCGTGGCGCCTGGATCCGACGGGTCGGAGACCACGGCCGCAGCCGTGCGGGCCGGAGCGCCCGGGGCCGGGGCGATGGTGGCCGGCACACCGGGGGATGAAGTGGTGACCGTGGCAGCCGGATCCGGTGCCGCCGGGGGCCCAAGGGCGACCATGACTCACGGATCAGGCCGGCCCGGGGCTGACGAAGGCGAT
>NZ_JBVIPA010000031.1:54515-70291 GCF_055578365.1 Streptomyces sp. NPDC033131 | reverse complement strand
CGGGCGGGCCGGAGCGCCCGGGGCCGGGGCGATGGTGGCCGGCACACCGGGGGGTGAAGTGGTGACCGTGGCAGCCGGATCCGGTGCCGCCGGGGGGCAAGGGGCGGCTGTGGCAGGCGAGTCGGGCGGGCGTGGCTCTCGGGAGGCGGCCGTGACCGCGGAATTGGGCGGGGCCGACGCCGAAGGGACCGCCGTGGCACTGCGCTTCGCTGTGCTCGGGCCGGTGCGTGCCTGGCGGGGCGAGGAGTCGCTGAGCACCGGCTCTCCCCAGCAACGCGCCCTTTTGGCCGCCCTGCTGCTCCGCGAGGGCCGCACGGCCACCGCCGCCGAGCTGATCGACGCCCTGTGGGGTGAGGAGCCGCCCTCGCAGGCCCTGGCCGCGCTGCGGACGTACGCCTCCCGGCTCCGGAAGGTGCTGGACCCCGGCGTCCTGGTGAGCGAGTCCGGCGGGTACGCGATCCGTGGGCTGGGCGACGGCGCGCTGGACCTCTCCGCCGTGCAGGACCTGGCGGCGGAGGCGGAGAAGGCCCGCTCGGCCGGAGACCTGTGCCATGCGCGGGACGTCCTGGGCCGGGCCCTGGCCCTGTGGGACGGCGAGGCGCTGGCCGGCGTGCCGGGCCCGTACGCGGAGGCGCAGCGGGTCCGCCTGGAGGAGTGGCGGCTCCAGTTGCTTGAGTCCCGCCTCGACATGGACCTGGAGCAGGGCTGCCACGCCGAGGCGGTCTCGGAGCTGACCGCGCTGACGGCGGCGCACCCCCTGCGCGAGCGGCTGCGCGAGCTGCTGATGCTGGCGCTGTACCGCAGCGGACGCCAGGCGGAGGCGCTGGCCGTGTACGCGGACACACGCCGCCTGCTCGCCGACGAACTCGGCGTGGACCCGCGCCCGGGACTGCGGGAGTTGCAGCAGCGGATCCTTCAGGCCGACCCCGGCCTGGCGGAACCGTCGGCGCCCCGGGCGGAGCCGGCCGCCGCACCGGTACGCCCGGCCCAGCTCCCGGCCACCGTCCCCGACTTCACGGGCCGCGCCGCCTTCGTGTCGGAACTCGGCGAGGTGCTGGCCTTGGCGGAGGGCCGGGTCATGGCGGTGTCGGCCGTGGCGGGCATCGGCGGCGTCGGCAAGACGACGCTGGCGGTCCACGTGGCGCACCAGGCGCGGGGAGCGTTCCCCGACGGCCAGTTGTACGTGGACCTGCAGGGCGCCGGCGCGCGGGCGGCGGAGCCGGAGACGGTCCTCGGCTCGTTCCTGCGGGCACTGGGCACCGCCGATTCCGCCATCCCCGACTCCCTGGAGGAACGGGCGGCGCTGTACCGCTCGATGCTGGACGGCCGCCGGGTCCTGGTCCTGCTGGACAACGCCCGCGACGCCGCCCAGGTACGCCCGCTGCTCCCCGGCATGGAGGGCTGCGCTGCCCTGGTCACCTCCCGGGTCCGGATGGTGGACCTGGCGGGTGCCCACCTCGTCGACCTCGACGTGATGTCGCCGGACGAGGCCCTGCAGCTCTTCACGAAGATCGTCGGTGAGGAACGCGTGCGCTCGGAGCGCAAGGCCGCCCTGGACGTCGTGGCCGCATGCGGGTTCCTGCCGCTGGCGATCCGCATCGCCGCGTCCCGTCTGGCGGCCCGCCGCACGTGGACCGTCTCGGTCCTCGCGGCGAAGCTGGCGGACGAACGCCGTCGCCTGGACGAGCTGCAGGCCGGCGACCTCGCGGTGAAGGCCACCTTCGAACTCGGGTACGGGGCCTTGGAGCCCGCCCAGGCCCGCGCGTTCCGGCTGCTCGGGCTCGCGGACGGACCTGACCTCTCGCTGGCGGCGGCCGCGGCGGTGCTGGACCTGCCGGTGGAGGAGACCGAGGACCTGCTGGAGTCCCTCGTTGACACCTCGCTGCTGGAGTCGGCGGCCCCCGGCCGCTACCGATACCACGATCTGGTGCGGCTCTACGCGCGTGCCTGCGCGGAGCGGGACGAGTGGCCGCCCAGCGAGCGGGAGGCGGCGATGTCCCGGCTGCTGGACTTCTACCTCGCCACCGTCGCGGGCGTCTACCTGATCGAACGGCCCGAGGACCGGCTCGTGGACCACCTGGAGCGCACCGCGTACCCGGGGCTGACCTTCTCCGACCGTCACGCGGCGCAGGACTGGCTGTACGCCGAGGCGGTTTCCCTGCTCGCGTGCGTACGCCAGTCCGCCCGGCCCACGACGCTGCGGCGCGCCGTCGACATCCTCTGGGCGGCGGTCGACCTGGCCGAGTCGGGGGCCAACTCCAAGGAGTACGAGGCCGTCGCCGGACTTCTGCGGGACGCGGCGCAGGAAGCCGGGGACTCCCGCACGGAGGCACGGGCGCTGACGATGCTGGCCTTCGTCCACCACATCTCCGGCAGCAGGTTCGACGTGGCCGCCCGGGAAGCCGAGCGGGCCACGAAGCTGGCCCGGGAGGCCGACGACCCCCTCACGGGCTGCTGGTCGTCCAACATCAGCGGAGTGGTCGCGCTGTACCAGAACCGGCACCAGGAGGGCGAGGAGCACTTCACCCGCGCCATCGACAGTTTCCGGGCCGTCGGCGACCGGCCCGGTGAGGCCAGCGCCCTGTGCAACCTGTCCCGTATCCATCTGGCCACCGGCCGGACCGAGACCGCGGTGGCGATGGCCCAGCGGGGCGCGGCGATGTACGACGACATGGGGCACGCCCTGCGGGGAGCCAACGGCCGGTACGCGCTGGGCCTCGCCCTCACCCAGAGCGGGAAGCTGTCCGAGGCGACCGAGTGCCTGCACCAGGCCCTCCAGGTGTTCCGGGACAGCCGCCAGCGGCTGTGGGAGGGCATGACCCTCTTCCGCCTCGCGGAACTCGACCTCGCCGCGCGTCGCCCGGCCAAGGCCGCGGTGAACGCCGAGACGGCCCTGACCCTGCTGCGCGGCATCGGCGGCGAGTGGCGTCGCGGAAACGTCCTCACGGTGCTGGGGCGGGCGCTCGACGGGATCGGTCAGCGCGACCGGGCCCAGGTGTGCTGGCGGGAAGCCCTGGAGATCTTCGACGTGCTGGGTTCTCCGGAAGCGGCCGAGGTCAGGAGCCTGCTGACGCCGGCACCGGTGGTCTGAGGCGGCGTCGGGGGCCGCCCGGCGTTCCGCGTTCATCATTCGTTTATCGCCGCCCGGCACTCTCAACAGTGTCGAGCCGTCGCGTCGGGGGGCAGGCGGAGCGACGAGCGGCCGGACCTCGAAGGACCCCTTAGGGTGAACCGGCCCAGCAGATCCGCCCGGCAGCCCTCGGGGGAGTTGCCGGGCGGATCTCTCAGTCCATCGCACAACACAGGGGAGTCAGCGACATGAGCGACGAGAACAGCACCGACAACGTCCACGCCACGGGCGAGCCGACCGGTGACGCCACGACGGACAACGTCCACGCCACCAGCGAGCCCATCACGACCAAGAACGTGCACGCCACCACCAAGCCGCTCAAGGTGACCGACGAGGACACGGGCGAGGCGTCGACGGACAACGTGCACGCCACGGACGAGCCGGCCTGACCAGCCTTTCCGGACGGGGGATCGACCGCGGCGGCGCGGAGGGGAAGCCGCCGCGGTCGAGGCATGTCCGGCATCCGCCTCAGACATTCCGTGACCGCGTCGGCCCTCTCCGTCCGCTACCGGCCCCGCAACTCCCCCTTGACCACCTTCCCGCCGGCGTTCCGCGGCAGTTCCCGAAGGAACTCCACCGTCCTCGGGACCTTGTAGTTCGCCATCTCGCGTCGCGCCCAGGCGATCAGGTCGTCCCCCGTCAGCACGGCCCCCGGCCGCCGGACGACGTACGCCTTGCCGACCTCCCCCAGCCGGGGATCCGGTACGCCGATCACCGCCACGTCGGCCACGCCCGGGTGCAGGCCCAGCAGTTGCTCGATCTCCGCCGGGTAGGCGTTGAAGCCGCCGACGATGAACATGTCCTTCAGGCGGTCGGTGATGCGCAGGTTGCCCGCCTCGTCCAGCACGCCCACGTCTCCCGTGCGCAGCCAGCCGTCGGCCCCCAGCACCTCCGCCGTCGCACCCCCGGCCCCGGCCCCGGCCCCGGCCCCGTCGTCGTCGTAGTAGCCGCGCATGACGGTGAAGCCGCGGACCGTGACCTCGCCGGGGACACCGGGCGCTGCCGTCCGTCCCCCGGCGTCCACCACCCGCACCTCCACCCCCGGTATCGCCCGGCCCGACGTCGACGCGATGACCGCCGGGTCGTCGCCGCGGCGGCACATCGTGACGATGCCGCTCGCCTCGGAGAGGCCGTAGGCCGTGAGGACCGTCCCGACGCCCAGTTCACCCCGCAACCGCTCGACCAGGCGGAGCGGCACCACCGCCGCGCCGGTCACCACCAGGCGCAGGGCGGAGAGGTCGTGGGCGTCCCTGGCCGGGTGGTCCAGCAACGACTGGTGCAGGGTCGGCGGGCCGGGCAGGACCGACACCCGTTCCGCCGCGATGTTGGCCAGCACGGTGTCGACGTCGAAGACCGGCTGGGGGATCATCGTCGCGCCCCGCATCAGGCAGGCGATCACGCCCGCCTTGTAGCCGAAGGTGTGGAAGAACGGGTTGACGATCAGGTAGCGGTCGCCCTGCCGCAGTCCTGCCAGGTCGCTCCACACCTCGTAGGCCCGCAGGGTCTGCGCGTGGGTGATCACCGCGCCCTTGGGGCGGCCGGTCGTACCGGAGGTGTAGATGATGTCCGAGGGCGCCGAGCCGGGGACCGCTGAGGCCCGGGCCCGGACCTCCGTCTGCGCCACCGTGTCGCCGCTCGCCAGGAAGTCCTTCCAGGTGCGGAAGTCGGCGGGGGCGTCGTCGGACAGGACGACGACCTGCTCCAGTGCCGGCAGCCCCGGCAGCACTCCGTCACCCGCCCCCTGCCCCGCCGCCCTCCGCAGTGACGCCACGTACGACGTCCCGAGGAACGTGCCCGTCACGAACAGCAGCCGGGCGCCGCTGCGTCGCAGGACGTCCGCCGCTTCCGTCCCCTTGAAGCGGGTGTTCAACGGCACCAGTACCGCGCCCGCGGAGACCGCGCCCAGGGCGGAGACGATCCAGTCGAGGGTGTTCGGGGCCCAGATCCCGACCCGGTCGCCGGCCGCGACCCCGTTCGCGAGGCACGCGGCCGCCGCGCGGTCCACGCGGGCGCCCAGCTCGCCGTAGGAGATGCGGGTACGGCCGTCCACCACCGCCTCGACGTCCGGGTAGCGCTCGGCCGCCCACCTGACCAGTCCCGGAATGCTGCCCCACTCCAAGTCACCGCGCACGAGAGGCCTCCAGTCCCACTAGCTGACTACCCGTCAGATTAGCTGTAGTCTGACGACCTGTCAGCCGCCCAGCGAGCGTGCGGAGGTAACGCCCAGCATGGCCGGAGCAGCAGGAATCAAGGACGCCACCGCCATCGTCGGCATCGGTCAGACCCCCTTCGCCAAGCACCTCCCCGAGGACGAGAAGACCCTCGCCTGCCGTGCCGTTCTCGCCGCTCTCGACGACGCCGGGATCGCGCCCGGCGAGGTCGACGCCCTCGCCTCGTACACGATGGAGGAGACCGACGAGGTCGAGCTCGCGAAGGCCGTCGGCTTCGGCGACCTCACCTTCTTCAGCAGGATCGGGTTCGGTGGCGGCGGCTCCTGTGCCACCGTCGCCCATCTCGCCGCCGCCGTCGCCACGGGACAGGCCACCGTCGGCGTCGCCTGGAGGTCACGGAAGCGGGGGTCCGGACCCCGGCCCTGGAAGAACACCACCGTCCAGCTCCCCACCCCCGCCCAGTGGACGCGGCCCTTCGGTCTCCTGCGCCCCGTGGACGAGATAGCCATGCTCGCCCGCCGCTACCTGCACGAATACGGCGCCACCCGCGACCACCTCTTCAACGTCGCCCTCGCCTGCCGCAACCGCGCGAACCAGAACCCCGCCGCGGTCATGTACGACCGCCCCCTCACCCGGGAGATGTACATGACCTCCCGCTGGATCAGCGAGCCCCTCTGCCTCTTCGACAACTGCCTGGAGACCGACGGGGCGCTGGCCTGCGTGGTCGTCAGCAGGGAGCGGGCCCGGGACTGCCGGCGCAGACCCGTCTACGTCCACGCCGCCGCCCAGGGGCTCCCGGCCCAGCACCACGGCATGGTCAACTACTGGAACGACGACCCCCTCACCGGCCCCGCCTGGACCGCCGCCCGGCACCTGTGGAAACACGCCGACTTCACGCCCCAGGACGTCGACGTCGCCCAGATCTACGACGCGTTCACGCCCCTGGTCCCCCTCTCCCTGGAGGGCTACGGCTTCTGCGACCGCGGCGAGGGCGGCGCCTTCACGGAGGGGGGCGCCCTGGAGATCGGCGGGCGGCTGCCCCTGAACACCGGGGGCGGCGGGCTCAGCGAGGCGTACGTCCATGGCTTCAACCTGATCAACGAAGGCGTGAAGCAGCTCCGGGGAACCGGTACGGCACAGGTCCCGGGCGCCGCCACCTGCCTCGTCACCGCGGGCGAGGGTGTCCCCACCTCCGCCCTGCTGCTGAGGAGCTGACCCGTGCTGACCCCCGTCACCGACCCCGACGGCGCCCCGTTCTGGCGGTACGCCGCCCAGGGCGAGCTCCGCGTCCAGGCCTGCGCCGACTGCGGCGAGCTCCGCTTCCCGCCCCGCCCGTGCTGTCCGCACTGCCGGTCCTTCGCGAGCGGATGGCGGGCGATGTCCGGGCAGGGGCGCGTCTGGTCGTACGTCGTTCCGCATCCGCCGCTCCTGCCGGACTACGCGGCGCTGGCGCCGTACAACGTCGTCCTCGTGGAGCTCGCCGACGCGCCGCACATACGGCTCGTCGGCAACCTGGTCAGCGAGCCCGGCGCCCCTCTCGACTCCGTCGATCCGCACGGCATCCGGATCGGCGCCAGGGTGAGCTTCGCGTACGACCAGGCGACCGGGCTCCCGCAGTGGATCCCGGAGCGGCCGTGAGCGTGCGCGTCGACACCGGCCAGGACACCGGCGTCGCCGTCGTCACCCTCGACCGGCCGGCCAGGCTCAACGCCATCGACCTCACCATGGCCCACGAACTCAGGTCCGTGTGGCGGGCGTTGCGGTTCGACGACTCGGTGCGGGCCGTCGTCCTCACCGGCGCCGGGGAGCGGGCGTTCTGCACCGGGATCGACCGGGACGCCGTGGTTCCGCAGCCGACGTCGCCGTACATGCAGGACGATCCGCTGCTCACGGTCGGGCCGAAGACGAACGACCTGTGGAAGCCGGTCGTCGCCGCCGTGCGCGGGATGGCCTGTGGCGGCGCCTTCTATCTGCTCGGGGAGTCGGAGTTCGTCGTCGCCGACACGACCGCCACGTTCTTCGACCCGCACACCACCTACGGCATGGTCAGCGCGTACGAGTCGGTGCTCATGGCGCAGCGGATGCCGTTCGGGGAGGTCGCGCGGATGACGCTGATGGGCACGGCGGAGCGGATCTCCGCGCGGCGGGCCCACGACATCGGGCTCGTCTCCGAACTCACCGAGCCGGGCGGGGCGTTGGAGGCCGCGACCGCCTGTGCCGCCGTCATCGCCGGGCATCCGGTGGAGGCCACCCAGGGAACGGTCCGCGCGCTGTGGGCGGCGAAGGAGGCGGCGCGGGCGCAGGGGTTCGCGCAGGCGCCGCATCTCATCTCGCTGGGGAACCTGCCCGCCGAGCGGCAGGCGGAGCTGTTCGCCGGCCGGCGCGGCGGCAGGTTCCGTCTGCGTTGAGCGTCCGTCAGCCGGCCGGGGCGTACAGGTCCGGGTCGCAGCGGTCGACCTGGGCCGCCATGCCCGGGGCGGCCAGGGGCACCCGCACCTTCACCACGCCTTTCGCGGTGACGAACTCCTCCACGCTCCGCACGTCCACCTGCTCGGAACCGGCGTCGAGGAACCTGACGGTGACGGTGAAGTCGGAGCCCCTGGAGTTCGGGTTGGTGACCTCGACCGTGGCGTACGCCTCGTCCTTTGTCGCACAGGTCACCAGCTCGACCTTGGCGTCCTTCAAGGGCTTGGACGTGCCCCCGGAGGAACTGCCGGAGGAGCTACCGGTGTCGTTGTAGTCGTCGTCGTCGCGGTACGTACTGCCGCCTGACGTCGAGGACGAACTGTCGTGGTTCTGGCTGGAGCTGCTGCAACCCCCGCCCCCGCCGTCGCCACTGCTGCTGCCGCTGCTGCCGTGACCGCGTCCGGTGGAGAACCCGGTGAGCGAGAGCACCACCAGTGCCGCCACCGCTGTGAACTTGAGCCTGCGTCCCCGTAGTTGCATGCCGTCACTCTAGGGAATGCCTGTCACGATCATGTCACCGACTGGTGGAGGTCGCGTACCCGGCGTAGCCGCCGGGCCGGCGCCCGCCGCGTCAGGTGGTTCTGGCCGTCCCTGTCCCCTTCTCCGCGTCCAGCGCGTACACGCACCGGTCCTTGCTGCACGCGTACACGACCCCGTCCTTCACGACCGGGGAGCCGGTGATCTCGCCGCCCGTCGCGAGCTTCCACCGAAGGCGCCCGTCGTCGGCCTTGAGGGTGTAGAGCAGGTGGTCGGTCGAGCCGAAGTGGATACGGCCCTCGGCGACCGCGGGGGCGCCCACGATGTCGCCGCCCGCCTGGAAGCGCCACTTGGGCGTGCCGGTGACCGCGTCCAGCGTGTAGAGCCCCTTGCCGCTGCCCACGTGCACGTGCCCGCCTGCCACCAGCACCGAGTCCACGGAGGACCGGGCCTCGGTGGCGATGCGCCAGCGGTCGCGGCCGTCGGTGGCGTCCAGGGCGTAGACCGTGCCGAGGTAGTCCGCGAGGTAGACGCCTCCGCCGGCGACCGCGGGGCCCGGTACGAAGGTGGGCGGGCACAGGAAGACGGCCGGGGCCTCGAAGTGCCAGCGGACGTGGCCGCTCATCACGTCGAGCGCGAGAACCCGGGTGCCCGCGGACACGTAGACGTTGCCGTCGTGCGCCTGGGCCACCCGGACCGGTACGCCGCCGCAGGAGGCCGCGTCGCCGATGGGGTACGACCAGCGCTCGTCGCCCGTGCGGGCGTCCAGGGCGCGCAGCCGGGCGTCGTGCCAGAGGTAGACCGTGCCCTCGTGCAGGGTGGGTCCGGCCTCCGGGGACTCGAAGTCGGTCTGGCAGCCGGTGAGCTCCCACAGCTTCTGGCCGCCGGAGGCCTCCCAGGCCTGGACGCCACCGCCGCGGGTCCCGGTGATCACGGTGCCGCGGTCGGCCTTGATGGAGTACACCCAGGCGTCCGTGGACAGCCGCCACAGGTCCCCGCCCTCGCGGGCGTCGAGGGCGAACAGGGTGGGTCCGTCGGAGGCGTGGATCCGGCCGTCCGCGACCGCCATCGACCAGGCCACGTCCCGCGTCTTGAAGCGGCGGCGGCCGGTGGCCACGTCCAGCGCGTGGACCTCGAAGGAGGTGACGTAGACGAGGTCACCGGCGACGGAGGGGGTGCCCCAGACGTCGTTGGACATCCGGAAGCGCCAGGGGCGCCAGCCGGCCGCGGTCTCCGCGAGCACGGGAGGCGCCGACGGTACGGCAGGGCCTACGGCAGGGTCTGTGCCGTTGACGCCGGGGCGGGGCCTGGACCAGGAGGCGACCAGGCCGGCCTCCGGCGGGGGCGCCTTCACGGCGGCGGCACGGGCGTCGGCCACGCGCGGGCCGGGCCCGATGGGCACCTGGGCGCCGGCGAGGCGGACCGGGCCGATGTCGGGGGCGGTGGACACGGACACGGGTCCCGGGACCGGCCCCGGAACCACGGGGTCGCGGGACGGCGGGGGCGGGACGGGAGCGACCCGGCCGCCTCCGCTGCGTCCGCCGCTCTGCGCCACCGGCGGCCGGCCGCCGCGCCGCGCCTCGATGAGGCCCACCGCACGCTCGGGCAGCCATGCCGACGCCGTACCGCTGTCGTCGGAGCCGGAGCCGAAGAGGTGGGGGGCCAGCTGGGACTGGAGGTCGGCCGGGTTGGGACGGGCCGTGGCCTCCATCTGCATACAGGACTCGATGAGGGGGCGCAGTTCGTCCGGGAGGCCTTCGAGGTCCGGTCCCTCGCGGAGCAGCATGAAGACGGTCTCGACGGGGTTGGCACCGTGGAAGGGCGGGTGGCCGGTGGCGGCGAAGACCAGCATGGAGCCGAGCGAGAAGACGTCGCTCGCGCCGGTGACGCTGCGGGAGTCCTTGGCCTGTTCGGGTGACATGTAGGCGGGGGTGCCCACGGCGACGTTCGTCATCGTCAAACGTGTGTTCGATACGCCGGACGCGATACCGAAGTCGATGACCCGGGGACCGTCCTCGACCACCAGCACGTTCGACGGCTTCAGGTCACGGTGGACCAGCCCGGCGCCGTGGATCGACTGCAGGGCCTCCGCGACGCCCGCCGCCAGCCAGCGGACCGCCTGGGCCGGCATCGGCCCGCACTCGTTCACTATCTCCTCGAGCGAGGGCGCGGGGACGTAGGCGGTGGCCAGCCACGGCACGGCCGCACGCGGATCGGCGTCCACCACGGCCGCCGTGTAGAAGCCGGAGACCGCCCGGGCCGCTTCCACCTCCCGGGTGAAGCGGACGCGGAAGAGCTGGTCCTCGGCGAGCTCCGTCCGGACCGTCTTGATCGCCACGCGTCGCCCGGACGCCGAGCGCGCCAGATAGACCAGCCCCATGCCGCCGGCACCCAGCCGTCCCAGCACCTCGAACGGCCCGATGCGCCGCGGATCGTGCTGCGTCAGCTGATCCACCACTTGCCTGCCACCTCCCCGTACGGGCCACGACCATGCCACTTATGGACGTGACCCCGTGCAGCGTCTCACCACCGCACCGCCATGGCGGCACGCACCCCGATTCTTCCTGGCCCGGGCGCTGGTTGCGAACCCGGAAACAAATGGGGTGTCTCACATCAAAGCAGGATTCTTGCTCGCGCCGGCAGTGCGCCTACCGTTCCAGCAGCGCGAACGACGCTCCCTGATTGTCGGTGACGACGGCCACCCGCCCGTACGAAGTCTCGAAGGGCGGCGTCTGGACCCGCCCGCCGAGCCGGTTCACCGTCCCGAGCGCGTCCGCGCAGTCCTCGACGCCGAAGTGGACGAGGAAGTGGGGCGGCATCTCGGCGGGGAAGACGTCGAGGACGGGGGCGCGGCCGAAGTCGGGCCGGGCTTCGGGGCCGAACAGGGCCTCGTGGAAGAGCCCGCCGTAGAAGGTGTTGGCGGCCTCGGTGTCCCGGGTGTACAGCTCGGCCCAGGCGAAGGTGCCCGGCTCGTGCCGTGCGCCGAAGCCGCGGTGCGTGTCCGGCTCCCAGAGGCCGAAGACGGCCCCCTCCGCGTCGGTGACCAGCGCGGCCGTGCCCAGGTCGCCGACCGGCACGGGCGCGGTGACGACCTGGCCGCCTGCCGCCCAGACCCGGTCGGCGAGCCCTTCGACGTCCGGGGTGGCGAAGTACACCGTCCAGACGGTGGGCAGCCGCCCGTCCGCCTTGCGGGCGAGCGCGGCGACGGGTTCGCCGTCCCGCAGGGCCCACGTGGACCCCTGGTACGCGTCCTCGAAGGCCCACCCGAAGAGCTCACCGTAGAACCGCTTGCCCGCCTCGACGTCGGGAAGCTGTGCGTCCACCCAGCAGGGGACGCCCTCTCCGTAGACGTCCTCTCCGTACCCGGATGCCCTGTTTTCGGCCATGCCGCCAACGTAACGGCGTCTCCCGCACCTCGCAGACCAGGCACACCCGCCTCCGACCGCCCGCGCACCCCATTTGCAGTCGGCCGAATCGCGCTCCCATCACCCCTCGGTAAGCTGACGACATGACAGGACAAGTGCGTACCGTCGACGGCCGCGTGGCCGGTCGGCGTGGGCAGGCGACCCGGCAGAAGCTGCTCGACTGCCTCAGCGAGATGCTCAGCTCCTCCCCTTACCGGGACGTCAAAGTCATCGATGTCGCCCGGAAGGCGGGAACTTCGCCCGCGACCTTCTACCAGTACTTCCCGGACGTCGAAGGCGCCGTCCTGGAGATCGCCGAGCAAATGGCCGCCGAGGGGGCCGGGTTGGCCGAGCTGCTCTCGGGCCGCTCCTGGGTCGGCAAGGCCGGCTGGCAGACCGCCCAGGAACTCGTCGACGGCTTCCTGGAGTTCTGGCGCCGCAACGACGCCATCCTCAGAGTCGTCGACCTCGGGGCAGCCGAGGGCGACAAACGGTTCTACAAACTCCGTATGAAGATCCTCAACTCCGTGAACAACTCCCTCTCCGACACGGTGGCCGAACTGCAGGCCAAGGGCAGGGTCGACAAGGACGTGAACCCCGCGGCCGTGGCGGGTTCGATCGTCGCGATGCTCGCGGCCGTCGCCTCGCACCAGAAGGGGTTCCAGACGTGGGGCGTGAAGCAGGCTGAACTCAAGCCGAACCTCGCGCTGTTGGTGCACCTGGGCGTGACCGGCAAGAAGCCGACGAAGTAACTCACACCTTTTTGCACAGTCCCCAAGTCCTGTCTGGCAGGCGGTAGTTCACTCGGGTGGACTACCGCCTGCGTGCGTTGGGAGCCGGGGACTCACCTCCGCACGATCCTGAAGAGCCGGATCTCCCGCTCCACCCGCTTCTGATAGGTGGCGTACGGCGGCCAGAAGGCCAGTACCGCCGCCCAGGCGGCCGCCCGCTCCTCCCCCTCCAGCAGCCGGGCCGTCACCGGGATGTCCCGCCCCTTCCAGCTGACCGTGGCGTCCGGGTGGGCGAGGAGGTTGGCGGTCCAGGCGGGGTGGCCGGCCCGTCCGAAGTTGGAGCCGATCAGGATCCAGCTCTCGCCGCCCGCCTCCGGCATGCAGGCCAGCGGCGTACGCCGGGCCAGACCGCTTCTCGCCCCGGTCGACGTGAGGATCACCCCGGGCAGCAGCTGGGCGCTGAGCAGGAACTTCCCGCGGGTCAGCCGGTGTACGGCACGGTCGAGCGCGGGGATGACATGGGGCGCGACCTTGGCGAAGCCCCTCGTCGACGACACCTTCTGGACCACACGCTCGCCGATCACACCGTCACCTCCGCGCTCTCGAAAAGCCGTGCCGTGTCTGCGGCGTGCGCCCGGAGCCGGTGCGCCGGCCCGAACAGCAGCTCGTCGCCACAGGCACGCTTGAAGTACAAGTGAGCCTCGTGTTCCCAGGTGAAACCGATACCGCCGTGCAACTGGATGCCCTCGGCGGACGCGGACCGCAGGGCCTCCAGGGCCTGCGCGAGGGCGAGCCCTCCCACGTGCTCTCCGTGCGCCACCGCCCACGCCGCGTAGCAGGCCGCCGAGCGGGCCGCCTGCACCTGTACGTACACGTCGGCGAGCCGGTGCTGCACCGCCTGGAAGGACCCGACCGGCCGCCCGAACTGCTCCCGCTGCCGCACGTACGCGACGGTCAGGCCCAGCGCCCGGTCGGCGGCCCCGACGGCCTCGCCCGCCAGGACGGCGGCGGCGCTGTCGCCGAGGGCCGCGAGAGCGGTGAGTACGTCCGCCTCCTCGCCGCCCAGCAACTCGGCCTCCGTGTCCCTGAGCTGGAGGCGGGCCTGCGGCCGGGTCGCGTCGAGGGCGGTCTGCCGGGTCCGCACGAGCCCCGCCGCGTCCCCGCGCACAAGGAAGAGCAGCGTCCGCGAGCGCGCGAACCCGCCCGCGTGCGCGGCGACCAGCAGCAGCGTCGCGCTGTGCCCGTCGAGCACCTGGTCGGCCTGCCCGTAGAGGCGCCAGCCGTCCCCCGTCCGCCTGGCCTGCACGCCCCCGGCCCGGCCACCGCCCGCCCAGTCGTCGGCGTTGTCACCGGTGAGGGCGAGGGCGGTGGCGAGGTGGGTGCCGGGTACGGCGAGGGTGGCGGTGAGAGCGCCGGAGGCGATCCGCGGGAGCAGCCCCGCCCGTTGGGCGTCCGTGCCGAGGGCGAGCAGCAGCGGGGCCGCGAGGATGGCGGTGGCCAGCAGGGGCGAGGGGGCGAGGCAGCGGCCCGTCTCCTCGCAGGCGAGGGCGAGTTCGGTCACGGAGCAGCCGACACCGCCGTACGTCTCGGGGAGCGCGAGGCCGGGCAGCCCGAGGTGTTCGGCGAGGGCGGTCCACAGGGCGGGGTCGTGTCCGGCCGGGGTGTCGAGAGCGGCCCGCAGCTCGGCGGGCCCGCAGCGCGCCCGCAAGAGCTCGCGGAGGGTACGGCGGATCTCGTCCTGCTCGGCGGTGAAGCCGGCGTCCATGGGCCCTCCTCGAAGCCGTCCGTCACCGATCCGGATCCAGTTCCAGCTCCAGATCTGACGGGTCGTCATATTAGGGCGGGGAGGACCGGATGCCCAGCCCCGTGACACCTGCCGCACACCACCAGAACTGATGTACCGTCAGATTCATGAGGACGGGATCCCGGAACGTGGCGATCGTCGGCGTCTCCCTCTCCGACTGCGGACGCGTGGACGACGCGACGCCGTACGCCCTGCACGCCCAGGCGGCCCGCCGGGCCCTCGCCGACGCGGGACTCGGCAGGGAGGTGGTCGACGGCTTCGCCTCGGCCGGCACCGGCACCCTCGCACCCGTGGAGGTCGCCGAGTATCTGGGCCTGCGCCCCACCTGGGTCGACTCGACATCGGTGGGCGGCTCGACGTGGGAGGTCATGGCGGCGCACGCGGCGGACGCGATCGCCGCCGGCCACGCCAACGCCGTACTGCTGGCATACGGCTCGACGGCCCGCGCGGACATCAGGGCCGGCCGCCGGACCGGCACCCTCTCCTTCGGCGCCCGCGGCCCCCTCCAGTTCGAGGTGCCGTACGGCCACACACTGATCGCCAAGTACGCCATGGCGGCCCGCCGCCACATGCTCGAACACGGCACGACGATCGAGCAGTTGGCGCAGGTCGCCGTCCAGGCCCGCGCGAACGCCGCCCTGAATCCCGAGGCGATGTTCCGCGACCCGGTGACGGTCGACGACGTCCTGTCCGGCCCGCTGATCGCGGACCCCTTCACCAAACTCCACTGCTGCCTGCGCTCCGACGGCGGGGCGGCGGTGCTGCTCGCCGCCGAGGAGTACGTACGGGACTGCCGTACGGCACCGGTGTGGATCCTCGGCACCGGCGAGCACGTCTCGCACGCGGCCATGTCGGAGTGGCCCGACTTCACCACCTCCCCGGCGGCGGTGAGCGGCCGGCTGGCCTTCCAGCGGGCCGGGGTGCGGCCGGAGGAGATCGACTTCGCGGAGATCTACGACGCGTTCACGTACATGACCCTGGTGACCCTCGAAGACCTCGGCTTCTGCGCTAAGGGCGAGGGCGGGCCGTTCGTGGAGAAGGGACGGCTCAGGGTCGAGGGCGGGGACCTGCCGGTGAACACGGACGGCGGCGGACTGTCGGCCCAGCATCCCGGGATGCGAGGGCTGTTCCTGCTGGTGGAGGCGGTACGCCAGCTGCGGGGCGAGGCGGAGGGCCGCCAGGTGCGCAAGAACGGCGGGCGGCTGCCGGAGCTGGCGGTGGCCTCGGGGACGGGCGGGTGGTTCTGCTCTTCGGGGACGGTGGTGCTGGGACGGACGCGCCCGTAGGGAGGGCCGGAAGGCCTGTTGTCCGGCTCCTTCGGGCGGTTGGTGGGGGTCCCGCCAGGCGGATGGCGGGGTCCCGCCGGGCGGATGGTGGGGTCCCGCCGGGCGGTCGGCGAAGGCCCCGCCAGGCGGTTGGCGGGGTCCCGCCAGGCGGTTGTCCGGCTCCTTCGGGCGGTTGGCGGGGTCCCGCCAGGCGGTTGTCCGGCTCCTTCGGGCGGTTGGCGGGGTCCCGCCAGGCGGTTGTCCGGCTCCTTCGGGCGGTTGGCGGGGTCCCGCCAGGCGGTTGTCCGGCTCCTTCGGGCGGTTGGTG
>NZ_JBVIPA010000031.1:18319-54423 GCF_055578365.1 Streptomyces sp. NPDC033131 | reverse complement strand
CCTNCGGGCGGTTGGCGGGGTCCCGCCAGGCGGTTGTCCGGCTCCTTCGGGCGGTTGGCGGGGTCCCGCCAGGCGGTTGTCCGGCTCCTTCGGGCGGTTGGTGGGGGTCCCGCCAGGCGGATGGCGGGGTCCCGCCGGGCGGATGGCGGGGTCCCGCCGGGCGGTCGGTGGGGTCCCGCCGGGCGGTCGGCGAAGGCCCCGCCAGGCGGTTGGCGGGGTCCCGCCAGGCGGTTGTCCGGCTCCTTCGGGCGGTTGGTGGGGGTCCCGACAGGCGGTTGGCGGGGTCCCGCCGGACGGTCGGCGAAGGCCCCGCCAGGCGGTCGGTGGGGTCCCGCCAGGCGGTTGGCGAAGGCCCCGCCAGGCGGTTGGCGAAGGCCCCGCCGGACGGTTGACGAAGGCCCCGTTGGACGCTCGGCGAAGGCCCCTGCCGGACGGTCGGCGAAGGACCCGCCGGACGGTCGGCGGAAACCCCACCTGACGGTCGGCGAAGACCCTGCCGGGCGGGAACAGAGGCCACGCCGACCGGCGTTGGGCTAACACAGGACGATGACGCCCGAGCCGCCGGAGGAGTTCGCATGGCCCTGACCCGCGATGAACGTGAGAAGTTCCTGGCCGAGCCGCACATCGCCGCCCTCGCGGTCGACGCGGGAGCGGGACGCGCTCCGCTGACCGTGCCGATCTGGTACCAGTACGAGCCCGACGGCACGGTGTGGATCATGACGGCGCTCGACTCCCGCAAGAACGAGCTGATCCGGGCGGCGGGCCGGTTCACACTCATGGTCGACCGGCTGGAACCCACCATCCGGTACGTGTCGGTCGAAGGTCCGGTCATCGACACGGCCCCCGCCACCATCGAGCAGCTCCGGGAGATCTCCGCGCGCTACCTCCCGGCCGACAAGGTGGACGGGTACGTCGACGTGGCCTGGAAGGAACACGGCGAGCAGGTCGTGATCCGGATGCGGCCCGAGCGCTGGGTGTCGTCGGACCTCGGTACGGTCTGAGGCACCGCAGGCACGACAATCGGGGGATGGGAACAGATCTTCACGAACTGCTGAGGTCGCTGCGGGTGTGGGACCCGGAGGTCACCACACTGCCGGCCTTCGACCCGACCACCGCCCCCGCCGACCCCCTCCCCCTGTTCACCACGTGGTTCGCCGACGTGGTGGCGGCCGGACAGGCCGAGCCGCACACCATGGCCCTCGCCACGTCGGACGCGGAGGGCCGGCCGGACGTACGGACCGTGATGCTGCACGGCGCCGACGCGGACGGCTGGTCCTTCGCGACCCACGTCACCAGCCGCAAGGGCACGCAGCTGACCGCCCGCCCGTACGCCGCGCTCGGCTTCTACTGGCCGGTCCACGGCCGCCAGGTGCGCATCCGCGGCCCGGTCACGGCTGCCCCGTCCGGGGAGGGCCAGGCGGATCTGCACGCCCGCTCCACCGGCGCGCTGGCCGCTGCCCTCACCGGACGGCAGAGCGACGTCCTCACCTCCCTCGACGAGCTGGCGCAGGTCTCGCAGGCCGCCTGGGAACGGGCGCAGGGCGAACCGGAGGCCCCGGTGCCGTCCTGGACGCTGTACCGCCTCCGGCCGCAGGAGGTGGAGTTCTTCCAGGGCGACGTTCGACGGCAGCACGTACGGCTGGTGTACCGGCGTGAAGAGGACACCTGGGCGAGGGAACTGCTCTGGCCCTGACGGGCCTACTCCGGCAATTCGTGTTCCGAGAACCGCTACGAGAACGCGTACACCGCGAAGTCGGCCACCGGCCGGTACCCGATCCGCCGGTACAGCGCGTTGCTGGTCGGGGTGGCCAGGTCCGTGAAGAGCAGTACCTCGTCCGCGCCGGCGTCCCGAGCGGCCCGGCTGATCTCGGCGGTGACGGCCCCCGCGTAGCCGCGGCCGCGCAGGTGGGCCGGGGTGTAGACGGGAGCGACCCGGACCTGGCCGGCGACCGGCGGAGTGACCCCGGCCATGGAGACGGGGGTGCCGTCCGGGGTCTCCCAGAAGGTGATGCCGCCGGAGGCGATGCGGGCGTCGGCCCAGGCTTCGGCGTTCGACGCGACGCTCGCGCCGATCGCCTCGGTGAACTCGCCCTTCCAGCGGACGAGGTGGGCCCGGTCGCCTTCCCCGGCGACCCGTGCCCGCCCCGCAGGGGCCGGCTCCGGCACGGTCAGCGTGCCGAGGCTGTACAGCCGTTGCCGCTGCCGGAGCGCGGCGCGGGCTCCCGTGCGGGTCTGCCAGGCCGCGGCGAAGGCGGCGGCGGTCTCACGGTCCGCGCCGACGCCGGGGACCGGTCGGCCGAGTCCGGCCAGGTGTGCGGCGAGGGAGTCGGCGTCCTCCGCGGTGAGGGCGGTGAGGCTCAACCGGTGAGGAGGGGTCTGGAAGTAGGTGGCCCGTACGGCCCCGTCCCGCTCCAGCAGGCCGAACACGGGGCGCTCGTCGGCGTAGGCGAGCGGGCCGCGGGTGCGGAGCTTCTCGGTCACCGTCAGCGCTACCGTGTGCAGGGCGGGCCGGGAGCGCAGGAAGGCTCCAGCGCCGGTGAGGAAGCGGTCGAGGTCTTCGGTGCGGTGCCAGGTGCCCGCGGCGCCGGGCCGGTCGTCGGATCGCATCGCGCTACGCCTCCGGCTCGGGGTCCGTCGCCAGGCGTGCGTGCAGGTGTACGTCCCGGAAGGCGTCCACGCGGCCCGCCTCGAACATCGCGTCCCGCAGCGTGCCCTCGTAGCGGAACCCGCACCGCTCGGCGACCCGGCAGGAGGCCTCGTGGCCGGCGGCGTGGCCGAGTTCGAGGCGGTGCAGGCCGAGGTCGGTGAGCGCCCAGCGGGCGGTGAGAGCGAGCGCGCCGGTGGCGACGCGACGGCCGCGGGCCTCGGGGAGGACCCAGTAGCCGACGCGGGCGAGGCGCAGGTCGTGGTCGATCGCGTTGACACCGATGTGCCCCAGGGTCGTACCGGTCTCTGCGTCCGTCACGCAGTACGACACCGAGACGCCCTCCACCGCCTGTACGGCCCTTGAGCGCAGTGACTCACGGGCGCCTTCGAGGTCGGTGACCGGCCTGAGCGGTGTGTTCCAGCGCCGGAACTCCGCTTCCGTGGTGCCGCGCAGCCAGGCCGCGACGTCGGCCTCGGACCGGGGGTCCCAGGGGCGCAGGCGTATGCCGGGGCCGTGCAGGTCGGGGCAGGGGCGGGTGTGGCTGCCGGGCTGGTCGTCGACGTGGGTCATCGGCCCATTGAAGCCTCTCGACGTGCCCCGCCGAAGCCGCTCGGGATCATCGGTGCGTCCACGGCAAGCCGAAGCCGCCCGGCCTCGGTCGCGCGACGTGCACCCGGCGAACCGGACTCACGCATGCGTTCCGGACCCGCCGAAGCCGCTCGGGGTCACCTGTGCGCCCGGAACCGCAGAGGCTCCCGACCTCACACACTCCCCCCGAACCCGACCGGCCGGAACACCGGCATCCCCTCCCGGAAGGCGACCTCCAGTTCCATCCCGGCCCGCAGCCGGTCGGGCGGGCACCGCACGATCTCCGTCATCATCCGCGGGCCCTCGGTGAGGTCGACGACGGCGGCGACGTACGGAGTGCGCGCGGCGAAGGGCGGCAGATCGTTGCGGTGGACGACGGACCAGGTGTAGAGCGCGGCCCTGCCGCTCGCCCGCTCCCAGTCCACGTCCTCACTCCAGCAGTGCGGGCAGAACTCGCGCGGGTAGTGATGGGGCCGTCCGCACGCCCCGCAGCGCCGGATCAGCAGCCGCCCCTGTGCCGCCGCGTCCCAGTACGTCCGGGTGAAGGCGTCCGCCTCGGGGACGTCGTACCGCGCGCTCACGGGAACAACCCCAGCGCGCTGTCCACCGACCACGTCTGCCACGACATCCCGAACAGGGCCACCACCGAGATCAGCGCCATCATCGAGTTCTGCCCCTGCTCGGCCCAGTCGTGGATCATCAGCACGAGGTAGAGCAGATTCAGCAGCAGTCCGCCGACCAGGGCGACAGGGGTCAGGAAGCCGAGGATCAGCCCGAGGCCGAGGGCGAGCTCCGCATACACGACGACGTACGCCATGGCCTTCGGGTACGGCGTGACGACGACGCCGAAGCCGCTGCGCACCGCGTTCCACCGGTGCTTCGCCGCCACGTCCGCGGCCCAGGCGATCCCGGCGCCCTCGAACCAGGCCTTCTTGTCCTTGTGCCGCCAGCTCTCCAGCCACCACAACCCGAGCCCTATGCGCAGCACGGCCAGCCACTGCGCACCGGTGAGCCAGATCGAATCCATGAATCTGACGGTACGTCAGCTAACCCTCTCCGGGAACCCCGCGTCGGCCGGGAGGACAGGCTCCACGCCACCCGAGAAGCCTGTGCGTCCCCTTGGAAGCTGTGGGCCCCCATGAATGGGGCCGGATTGTCGGCAAGCCCCGTAGGAGTCCTCGAAGTAGCCCCGAAGCAGTCCCCGCGGTGGCGTCCCGCCAAGTGGTGTAGCGGATCAAGGCGCCGGAATCCGCAGGTCATCGGCGCGGTTCGGGGCCGCGCATGGTCTGACGGCTGGTCAGCCGCTGTGCGATCCGGGCGCCGTGTCCGGTGGGGTGGCCGACGCGCGGCTTACCGGAACGCGTCGAGCAAGGTCGCTTACACCACGAAGCGGGACGCGACCGTCCCCCGCCCCCGAACGCGGCCCCGGTTTCCCGTCATGACTCCGGCCGCCGCCCGCGACGCCGAGCCCACCGCACCCTCCGGGCTCGGCGTCGCGACCTGTCCCGAGTCCTGCACAACCACGCGCTCCACGCCACCGGTCCCACCCACTCCCTCTACAGCCGTGATCAATCCGCAACCGATTCCGGTCTTGACCGAGACCCATCAACCCGGCATGTGATTACGCTCGCGCACATGGCCGACCCCACAGCGTCCTCTCCCGCCTCCGCGAGTCCCGCGGAGCCGAACCAGGCAGACCGTCCCGTGTACGTCATCGGCGGCGGCCCGGGCGGACTCGCCGCCGCGTACGCACTGCGCACCAAGGGACTGCGCGCGGTCGTGCTGGAGAAGTCCGACCAGGTCGGAGCGTCCTGGCGGCGCCACTACGACCGGCTGCACCTGCACACCACCCGCCGGCTGTCGGACCTGCCCGGGCTGGCGATGCCGCGCCGGTTCGGACGCTGGGTCTCCCGGGACGACGTGGTGCGGTACCTGGAGAAGTACGCCGAGTACCACGAGCTGGAGATCGTCACCGGCGTCGAGGTCTCCCGCATCGAGCGCTCCCCCGACGGCACCGGCTGGCTGCTGCACGCCACCGGCGGCCGGGAGCTGACCGGCGCCGCGGTGGTCGTCGCCACCGGCTACAACCACACCCCGCGCATCCCGGACTGGCCGGGCCGCGACACGTACACCGGCGAGCTCCTGCACGCCGGCGACTACCGCAACCCCGAGCCCTACGCCGGCCGTGACGTCCTCGTCGTCGGGGTCGGCAACACCGGCGCCGAGATCGCCGTCGACCTGGTGGAGGGCGGCGCCTCGCGGGTCCGGCTGTCCGTGCGCACCGTCCCGCACATCCTGCGCCGCTCGACGGCCGGCTGGGCCTCGCAGTACACGGGCGTGCTCGTACGGCACCTGCCGGTGTCCCTCGTCGACCGGCTCGCGGGACCGGTGGGCAGGCTCAGCGTGCCCGACCTGTCCGCGCACGGCCTGCCCCGTCCCGACACCGGCCTGTACTCCCGCGTCAACGAGGGCTCGATCCCCGTCCAGGACGTCGGCCTGATCGACGCCGTCCGCAAGGGCAGGGTCGAGGTCGTGGCCGCCGTCGAGGCCTTCGACGACGGCAAGGCCGTCCTCGCCGACGGCACCCGCGTCGAGCCGGACGCGGTGATCGCGGCCACCGGTTACGCCCGCGCCCTGGAGGGCCTGGTCGGCCACCTCGACGTCCTCGACGCCCGCGGCAGGCCGGTCGTGCACGGTGCCCGCACCCCCGACAACGCGCCCGGCCTCTACTTCACCGGCTTCACCAACCCCATCAGCGGCATGCTCCGCGAGCTGGCCATCGACGCGGAGAAGATCGCGAAGGCCGTCGCCAAGGACAGAACGCGGCAGGCGTCCCGTCTCCCGGTGACGTAGAAGACGCCTCCCGGGACGTAGGCAAAAGGCCCCCGGGGACGCAGTAGACGCCCCCCGGAGACGTAGTAGACGTCTCCGGGTGGCGTAAAAAACGTCACCTTCGCCCCGCCGCCATGTACCGGCGAGAACCTACGGGCGACGAGGGCGGCGCCCAGATCCGCCAACTTTGCCTGCACGGCCATTCCTGACGGAGCGTCAGTTCGATAATCTGACACTGCGTCAGTTATTTCGCTGTCACACAGGAGCGGGCGGACCGATGCTTGGATCAACCCACGGCACCCTCACCACCGACTCCCGCGGAGCCCGGGTCATCGCCTGCGGCGAGCAACCCGGCCCCGCCGTGCACGGCCGGCCCGCCGAGGTCGACGATCTCGACGTCAGCGGACGGCCGCTGTACTCCACGGTCCCCGATCTGGACCGTTTCTTCCACCCCGGGTCCGTCGCGGTCGTCGGCGCCTCGGACACGGAGGGCCGCCCGAACACCGGCGTCACCCGCCAACTGCTCGCCTGGTCCGAACGCGTCGGGGCACGACTGCATCCCGTGCACCCCACCCGCCCGGCCGTCTTCGGCATCCCCTGTTCCCCTTCCGTCGCCGACCTGCCCGAACAGGTCGATCTCGCCGTGCTGCTGGTCGCCGACCCGCTTCCCGTGATCGAGGAACTCGCCGAGACCAAGGTGAGGTTCGCGGTCGTCTTCGCCTCCGGGTTCGCGGAGACCGGCGAGGAGGGTGCCGCCGCGCAGACCCGCCTCGCCGCGGCCGTGCGCCGGTCCGGGATACGGCTGTTGGGGCCCAACACGAACCTCAACGCCTTCGAGCAATTCCGGGACGACCTGGACGGTCCGGCGATCGCGCTGATCACCCAGTCCGGCCACCAGGGCCGCCCCGTCTTCGCCCTCCAGGAACTCGGCATCCGCCTCTCCCACTGGGCGCCCACCGGCAACGAGGCCGACCTGGAGACCTCCGACTTCCTCTCCTACTTCGCCGAGCAGCCCGAGGTCGGCGCCATCGCCTGCTACGTCGAGGGGCTGAAGGACGGCCGCTCCTTCCTGCTCGCCGCCGACCGGGCCGCCCGGCGCGGGGTGCCGGTCGTCGCGGTCAAGGTGGGCCGCACCGAGACCGGCGCCCGCACGGCCGCCTCCCACACCGGCAAACTGACCGGCGCGGACACGGTGGTGGACGCGGCGATGCGGCAGTACGGGGTGATCCGGGTCGACGGCCTCGACGAACTACAGGACACCGCGACCCTGCTGGCCCGTGCCCGGCCGCCCCGCGCCGACGGTGTCGTCGTGTATTCGATCTCGGGCGGCACGGGCGCGCACGTCGCCGACCTGGCGACCGAGGCGGGACTGCGGCTGCCGGAACTGTCGGGCGCCAGGCAGGCCGAACTCCACCAGTGGATACCCGAGTACCTGAACGTGTCCAACCCCGTCGACAACGGCGGGCACCCGGTCGGTGACGAGCGGGGCCGGAAGATCATCGACGCGATCCTCGACGATCCGGAGGTCGGTGTCCTGATCTGCCCGATCACCGGGCCCTTCCCGCCACTGAGCGACAGGCTCGTCCAGGACCTGGTGGACGCGGCCGAGTCGACGGACAAACTGGTGTGCGTGGTGTGGGGGTCGCCGGTCGGCACCGAGCCGGCGTACCGCGAGGTGCTGCTCGGCTCGTCCCGGGTGGCCACCTTCCGTACGGTCGCGAACTGCCTCACCGCCGTCCGCGCCCACCTCGACCACCACCGCTTCGTGACCGGCTACCGCTCGCCCTTCGACTCGGCGCCCCGCACCCCCTCGCCGTCCTTCCGCAAGGCGCGCGAGCTGATGCGCCCCGGCCAGCAGCTGAGCGAGCACGCGGCGAAGCAGTTGCTGCGGGCGTACGGAATCCGCGTACCGCGCGAGCAGTTGGTGACCAGCGCGGCGGCGGCCGTACGCGCGGCCGGGCTGGTGGGCTACCCGGTGGTGATGAAGGCGTCCGGCGCGCGGATCGCCCACAAGACCGAGCTCGGCCTGGTGAAGATCGGCCTGACCTCGGCCAGCCAGGTCCGGGACGCCTACCGGGAGCTGACCGACATCGCCCGCTACGAGGACGCCTCCCTGGACGGCGTCCTCGTCTGCCAGATGGTCGAGCGGGGCGTCGAGATGGTCGTCGGCGTCACGCACGACCAGCTGTTCGGGCCGACGGTGACGGTCGGGCTCGGCGGTGTGCTCGTCGAGGTACTGCGGGACGTGGCCGTACGCGTGCCGCCCTTCGGCGAGCGGCAGGCGCGGGACATGTGCGACGAACTGCGGGGGCGGGCCCTCCTCGACGGGGTCAGGGGGCGCCCCCCGGCGGACCTCGACGCGCTCGTCGAAGTCGTCCTGCGTGTGCAGCGCATGGCCCTGGAACTCGGGGACCAGCTCGCGGAGCTCGACATCAACCCGCTGATGGTGCTGCCGCAGGGGCAGGGCGCGGTGGCGCTGGACGCGCTGGTGGTGTGCAACTGAAATGAACACGCCTGATTCCCCCCGTACGTACGCGAATGCCTCGGAGACGGAAAAATCCGCCGAGTCATTGGTACAGCACGCCACTGACAATCAGGTCTGCCGCATCACGCTCAACCGCCCCGAAACCCTCAACGCTCTCACCCCTGACCTGCGCGAACGCGTCATCCGGCTACTGTGGGAGGCCTCCGCCGACCCTGCCGTACGGGCCGTCGTCCTCACCGGAACCGGCCGTGGCTTCTGCGCGGGCGCGGATCTGCGCGGCGGACCACCGGCGGACGACCGCGTCGCCGGTGACGTGGCCCGCACCATCCGTCTCGGCGCCCAGCGCCTCGTCGCCGCCGTCCTCGACTGCGAGAAGCCGGTCATCGCCGCCGTCAACGGCACGGCGGCCGGCCTCGGCGCCCATCTCGCGTTCGCCTGCGACCTCGTACTCGCCGCGGAGTCCGCCAGGTTCATCGAGGTGTTCGTACGACGCGGGCTGGTCCCGGACGGCGGCGGCGCCTACCTCCTCCCCCGCCTGATCGGCCCGCGGCGCGCGAAGGAGCTGATGTTCTTCGGCGACGCGCTGACCGCGCCGGACGCGGAACGGCTCGGCCTGGTCAACCGGGTCGTGACGGACGGGGAGTTGGACAAGACGGCCCGCGAGTGGTCCGAACGTCTCGCCAACGCCCCCACCCGCGCCCTCGCGCTCACCAAGCAGCTGGTCAACGCCTCCCTGGACTCCGACCGCACGACCGCCTTCGCCGCGGAGGCCGCCGCGCAGGAGATCAACATGACGACGGCGGACGCGCGGGAGGGCGTGGCGAGTTTCGTGGAGCGCAGGAAGCCCGAGTACCGCGGCCGGTGAGCGCCTCCACCCCCGCCCGCGCCTTCCAATCTGACGAGCCGTCAGCTTCAATGGTGGATGTGATGGGACACGCAGGAATGGCCGCCGCAGCCGTCCGCTACCTCAGGTCCGGGCCCCGCCCGGAACCCGTGGAGCCGTTGCCGCGCCCGGAGTTGCGCTGCGTCGGCGAGGACGAACGACCGCCCCTCGACCCCGCCGAGTTCCGGCGTGTGCTGGGGAACTTCGCGACCGGAGTGACCGTTGTCACCGCACCCGCCGCCGACGGCGAGTCCGCACCCGCCGGCTTCGCCTGCCAGTCCTTCTCCTCCCTTTCCCTCGACCCGCCCCTCGTCGCCTTCATGGTCGGCCGTACGTCCACGACGTGGCCGCGCATAGCCCGCGCCGGCGTCTTCTGCGTCAACGTCCTGGGCGCCCACCAGGCCGGGCTCTGCCGCGGTTTCGCGGTGAGCGGCGCGGACAAGTTCGCCGGCGTCGCACACGACGCGTCCCCCGTCTCCGGCTCCCCCCGCCTCGCGGACACGCTCGCGTGGATCGACTGCACGATCCACGCGGTGCACACGGGCGGGGACCACCTGATCGTGGTGGGGCGGGTGGAGGCGCTGGGGGAGACCGACGAGGACGAGTCGCCCCTGCTGTTCCACAAGGGACGCTTCCTCTAGCTAGGCCGCCACCTGCGCAGGAGCCACCACCGGCCGCCGGATCACCAGCGCCATCAGCGCCGCCGCCGCGCACAGCGCCCCCGACGCGTACCAGACCATGTCGTACTCGCCGAAGACGTCACGTACGACGCCCCCGAGGAAAGCCACGAGCGCGGCACCGACCTGGTGGGAGGCGAGGACCCAGCCGAAGACGATCGCGCTGTCGTCGCCGAAGTGCTCCCGGCACAGGGCCACGGTGGGCGGGACGGTGGCGACCCAGTCGAGGCCGTAAAAGACGATGAAGAAGAGCATCGGCGGGTGGACCGACGGGGCCAGCAGCATCGGGAGGAAGAGCAGCGAGACACCCCTGAGCGCGTAGTACACCGCGAGCAGTCGGCGCGGTTCGAAGCGGTCGGTGAACCAGCCGGAGGCGATCGTGCCGACGACGTCGAACACGCCGATGACCGCGAGCAGCGAGGCCGCCGCCGTGACGGGCATGTGGTGGTCGTGGGCGGCGGGCACGAAGTGGGTCTGGATCAGGCCGTTGGTGGAGGCGCCGCAGATCGCGAAGGTACCGGCCAGCAGCCAGAAGGGGCCGGTCCGGGCGGCCTTCCACAGCACGGTGACCGCACGCCGGGCGGCTCCGGGGACCGGCTCCGGCTTCGGCACGAACTCCTGGGCGCCGTACGGCTTCAGGCCCACGTCGGCCGGGTGGTCACGCAGCAGCAACCACACGAAGGGGACGACCGCGAGGGCGGCCAGCGACACCGTGACGGCCGCCGGGCGCCAGCTGTGCGTCTCGACCATCCAGGACAGCACCGGCAGGAAGATCAGCTGGCCGGAGGCCGAGGCGGCGGTGAGGATGCCGGTGACCAGGCCGCGGCGTTCGCTGAACCAGCGGTTGGTGACCGTCGCCGCGAAGGCCAGCGCCATCGAGCCGGAGCCCAGGCCGACCAGCAGACCCCAGCACAGCAGCAGCTGCCAGGCCGCCGTCATCCACACGGTCAGGCCGGACCCGATCGCGATGACCGTCAGTGCCACGGCGACGACCCGTCGGATGCCGAAGCGGTCCATCAGCGCCGCAGCGAAGGGCGCGGTGAGCCCGTACAGCGCGAGGTTGACGGAGACCGCCGCGCCGACCGTGCCGCGCGACCAGCCGAAGTCCTCGTTCAGCGGCTCGAAGAGCAGGCCGGGCAGGGAACGGAAGGCGGCGGCGCCGATGATCGTCACGAAGGTGACGGCGGCGACGAACCACGCCCTGTGGATGCGGGTCGGCTTCTTTCCGGCGCGGGCCGCCTCTACCGCGGCTTCGGTTGTCTGGGTCACGACATAGAGCTTCCTTTCCGACCTCCCTCCGATCGAGTGGCCCGAAGGACATCATTCACTAGGATCGGGCCATGGAAACGGCTCAGGGCTTCCGTCCCCACCGCGTCGTCGTCCTCGCCCTCGACGGCCTGCTCCCCTTCGAACTGGGCATCCCGCACCGCATCTTCGGCCGCCCCAGGGACGCCGAGCGCCGACACCTGTACGAAGTCGTCACCTGCTCGGTCCGCCCGCCCGGCCCCGTAGAGACCGACGCCGACTTCGCGATCCAGGTCGCCCACGGCCCGGAGACCCTGGCCACCGCCGACACCGTGATCATCCCGGCGTCGTACGAACTCGGCCCGGTCTTCGAGGAGGGCGTGCTGACCGACGAACTGGCCGCCGCACTCGCCCACATCCGCCCCGGCACCCGTCTCGCCTCCATCTGCACCGGCGTCTACGTCCTGGCCGCCGCCGGCCTCCTCGACGGCCGGCCCGCCACCACGCACTGGGCGGAGGCCGAGCACCTCCAGCGCCTCTTCCCCCGTGTCAACGTCGACGCGGACGTCCTGTTCGTCGACGACGGCGACATCCTGACCTCGGCGGGCGTCGCGGCCGGAATCGACCTGTGCCTGCACATGGTGCGCCGCGACCACGGCACGGCGGTCGCCAACGAGGTGGCCCGCCGTACCGTCGTACCGCCGCAC
Organism: Streptomyces sp. NPDC033131; assembly: GCF_055578365.1. Classification (NCBI taxonomy): domain Bacteria; kingdom Bacillati; phylum Actinomycetota; class Actinomycetes; order Kitasatosporales; family Streptomycetaceae; genus Streptomyces; species Streptomyces sp. NPDC033131. The sequence goes on along the minus strand of NZ_JBVIPA010000031.1, from coordinate 42,359 downwards.
CGCGACGGCGGACAGGCGCAGTACATCCACCGCCCCGTGGCCGACCCGCAGCTGGCGACCACGACCGCCGCCCGCGCCTGGGCGCTGGGCCGCCTCCACGAGCCGATCCAGCTGCGGGACATGGCCGAGCAGGAGGCCATGTCGGTGCGCACCTTCACGCGCCGCTTCCGCGAGGAGGTCGGCATCAGCCCCGGCCAGTGGCTCACCCAGCAGCGGGTGGAACGGGCCCGGCACCTCCTGGAGTCCACCGACCTCTCCATCGACCAGGTCGCCCGGGACGCGGGCTTCGGCACCGCCCAGTCGATGCGCCAGCACCTACAGACGGCCCTCGGCGTCACCCCCACCGCATATCGCCGCACCTTCCGGGCCGGGAGCGGAGGGACCCGCATCGGCGAGCCCGAGGGCCACGGCGGTGTCGGCAGCCTTCGGTGAACGGCCGGGGGCGGCGCCCCTCAGCCCACCATGGGCTCAGAACGTCAGCGGCTCAGAACGTCAGCACCCCCCGAGCCACCCTCCCCGCCTCCGCGTCCGCCACCGCCTTCTCGAAGTCCTCCACCGGGTACGTCTCGGTCACCAGCTCGTCGAGGAGCAGCCGTCCTTCCCGGTAGAGCTCGGCGTACAGCGCGATGTCCCGCTGCGGTCGCGCGGATCCGTACCGGCAGCCCAGGATCGACTTGTCCAGGTACATGGACGAGACGAGGAAGGACGCCTCGGCCGTGGCCGGGGGGACGCCGAGCAGCACCGCCTGGCCATGGCGGTCCAACAGGTCGATCGCCTGCCGGATCAGCTCGACGCGGCCGACGCACTCGAAGGCGTGGTCCGCCCCCGTCGGCAGGATGTCCCGGACTCCGTCCGTCGAGGTCAGGAAGTGGGTGGCGCCGAACCGCCGCGCCACCGCCTCCTTCGCCGGGTTCGCGTCGACGGCGACGATCCGCAGGGCGCCCGCGATCCGCGCGCCCTGGAGGACGTTCAGCCCGATGCCGCCCGTGCCGATCACCAGCACGCTGTCCCCGCGGTCCACCTCGGCCCGGTTGAGCACGGCGCCCACGCCGGTCAGCACCCCGCACCCGATGAGTGCCGCGGACGTCGACGGGATGTCCTTCGGGATGCGCACCGCCTGCACGGCCTTCACGAGGGTCCGTTCCGCGAAGGCGGAGTTGGACGCGAACTGGAACACCGGCCGCCCGCCCCGCGTGAACGGCCGTCCCGGCCGCCCGATGGCCTGCCGGCACATCGTCGGCCGCCCCCGGTCGCACTCCGCGCACGCACCGCAGTTGGCCAGCGTCGACAGGGCCACGTGATCCCCGGGCGCCACATGCGTGACACCGGCCCCGACGGCCTCCACCACCCCCGCCCCCTCATGGCCGAGCACCACGGGAACGGGGAAGGGTATGGTCCCGTCCGCCACCGACAGATCGCTGTGGCACAGGCCCGCCGCCGAGATCGCGACCAGCACCTCCCCGGGCCCCGGATCCCGTACGTCGAGATCGTCCACGACCTCGATCCGCGTTCCGTCGAACACCACGCCTCGCATCACGCAGCCCCCTGTCAGCCCTTGGGTTCCCTCGGCAGACCGAGCACGCGCTCGGCGATGATCGTGCGCTGGATCTGGTCGGAGCCGCCGTAGATCGTGTCGGCCCGGGAGAACAGGAACAGGTGCTGCGGTGCGTCGAGTTCGTACGGCGCCGAAGCCGACCACGGGGCCGGCCCGACCGTCCCCGCCGCGCCCCGCACCAGCATCGCCAGCTCCCCGAGCCGCTGATGCCAGCCGCCCCACAGCAGCTTGGCCACACTGGGCGCGCCCGCGTCACCCGAACTCCCCAGCGTGCGCAGGGCGTTCCAGCGCATCACGCGCAGCTCGGCCCACTGCCGCACCAGCCGTTCCCGTACGACGGGGTCGTCCACCGCGCCGGACTCGACGGCGGTCCGTACGACCCGCCCCAGCTCCTGGGCGAAACCGATCTGCTGGGCCAGCGTCGAGACCCCCCGCTCGAACCCGAGCAGGCTCATCGCGACCCGCCAGCCGCCGCCCTCACCTCCGACGACGTGCTCCACGCGCGCGCGTGCCCCGTCGAAGAAGACCTCGTTGAAATCGCTCGTGCCCGTCAGCTGCCGAATGGGCCGCACGTCGATCCGGCCGGGCTGGTCCATGGGAACGAGCAGGAAGCTGAGCCCGTGGTGGCGCCGCGAACCTCCTGCCGGGGCCGGGGGAACCCGGCCACGTCCCGGTTCCGTGCGGGCGAGGACGAAGCACCAGTCCGCCTCGTGCGCGAGGGACGTCCAGATCTTCTGGCCGGTGATGCGGTACGTCCCGTCCGCGCTCCGTTCGGCCTTCGTCCGCACCCCGGCCAGATCCGACCCCGCGCCGGGCTCGCTGTACCCCTGGCACCAGAGTTCCTCCCCGGCCGCGATCGGGGGCAGGAACCGGGATCGCTGCTCCTCGGTGCCGTGCGCGAGAAGGGTGGGGGCGAGCAGGTTCTCGCCGATGTGCCCGGAGCGTGGCGGGGCACCCGAGCGCGCATACTCCTCGGCCCAGACAACCTGCTGGGTGAGCCCGACAGTCCGGTTGCCGTACCCGCCCTCGGCCCAGCCGAGCCCGATCCAGCCCGCTTTGCCGAGGGTCCGCTCCCAGGTGCGGCGGTCGAGGGACGTGTCGACATGCGTCGCGAGCCACTCCCTCGCCTCCGCCCGGAACGCCTCGTCCTCGCCACTGAATCCAAAGTCCACAGGGCTCTCCTCTCAGCACCGGACGCCTCCAACCCCCCAGGGGTGCGGGGAAACTGCGCGACAAGCCACAGACAACCCGCAGCCGCGATCCGCCAGAACCTCCCGAGCTCCTAGGGCCTGTCCGGCGCCTCATCGACGCAGGTGAGGCCCCGCGGATTTCCTGCGACCTGATCCGCCGGACAGGCCCTAGGCGTTCGGCCTCTCGCCCCGCGCAGCGGCCCGTGACATCCCCGCCACCTGCGAAAGCATCGGCATCGGATCCACCCCCACCGACCCCGGCAGGAACTGGGCGATCCGCTCCGGCGTCCACCCCGTGCCCTCCGCATACGCGGACCGCAGCTCCCGGGGCTGAGCCCACACCGCGATCTTCGGGCCGGCGATCGTGTACACCTGCCCCGTGATCCCCTGCTCCCTCGCGTGATCCGAGAGCAGGTAGACCACGAGAGCGGCCACGTCCTCGGGCTCACCGATCTCGGTGAGCTCCATGGGAACGTTCGCCGACATCCGGGTACGGGCCACGGGCGCCACCGCGTTGGCGGTCACCCCGTACTTGTGCAGGCCGAGCGCGGCGCTCCGCACCAGCGAGATGACCCCGCCCTTCGCCGCGCTGTAGTTGGCCTGCGACACCGAGCCCTGGTGGTTGCCGCTGGTGAAGCCGATCAAGGTGCCCGCCCGCTGCTGCCGCATGACCGCCGAAGCCGCCCGGAACACCGTGAACGTGCCCTTGAGGTGCGTGGCGATCACCGGATCCCACTCGTCCTCGGACATGTTGAACAGCATCCGCTCGCGCAGGATCCCGGCGACGCACACGACCCCGTCGAGGCGCCCGTACGAGGTCAGTGCCGCATCGACGACCCGCTGCCCGCCCGCCATCGACGAGATGTCGTCGGCCACGGCGACCGCTTCGCCGCCCGCCGCCGTCACCTCCTTGACGACGGACTCGGCGATCTCACTGGCCGGCGAACCGCCGTCCATGGAGACGCCGTAGTCGTTGACGACGACCCGCGCCCCCTCGGCCGCCGCGCCCAGGGCGACCGCCCGGCCGATGCCCCGCCCGGCGCCCGTCACGGCGATCACCTTGCCTGCCAAGAAGTTCCCCATGCCGGCCCCTTCCCGATTTCTGACGGACCGTTAGATTCTATGGCCCGTCAGATGTGTGGAGACAAGCCCCGGGAGCAGAGATGTCCATGCCCGCACTCCATCCGGCGTTTCACGACATCGCCAAGCGCGTGAACAACTGGGGCCGCTGGGGGGACGACGACGAGATCGGCACCCTCAACCTGATCACCGACGAGGTGGTCCGCGAGGCCGCGACCTGCGTACGGAGCGGTCTCCGGGTCCCCCTCGCGCTGCCTCTCCAACAGGACGGCGTCCAGACCGGGCTGATGCCGGGCCGGGTCAACCCGCTGCACACCATGGTGCAGATCAACCAGGAGATCTTCGGCCCGGGCACGGTGGCGTGCAGCGACGACGCCGTGACGATGGGCCTGCAGGCCGCCACGCACTGGGACGCACTGACCCACGTCTCGCACTCGGGGCGGCTCTACAACGGCCGCCCGGCCGGCACCGTCACCCCGCACGGCGGCGCCGAGTTCAGCGGCATCGACAAGGCACGGCACATCGTCTCGCGCGGGGTGCTGCTCGACGTGGCACGCGCGCGTGGCGTGCCGCGGCTCGACGGTGCGCACGCCGTCACTCCCGAGGACCTGGAGGCCGCCGAGGAACTCGCCGGTACGCGCGTGCGTGCCGGTGACGTCGTGCTCGTGCGGACGGGGCAGATCCAGGTGTATCTGGCGGGCGACAAGCAGGCGTACGGCCATCCGTCACCCGGCCTGTCGATCCGCACCCCCGAGTGGTTCCACGCACGCGATGTCGCGGCGGTCGCGAACGACACCCTGACCTTCGAGATCTTCCCGCCGGAGGTCGAGGACCTGTGGCTGCCCGTACACGCGCTCGACCTCGTGGAGATGGGCATGCTGCAGGGTCAGAACTGGAATCTCGAAAAATTGTCCACAGCCTGTGGACAAGCGGGCCGTTACGCGTTCCTGCTGTCGGCGATGCCCGAACCCTTCGTCGGCGCCACGGGGACGCCGGTGGCACCCGTCGCCATCCTCTGAGTCCCGTGGGCCGTCGGTCGGCGGCGCGCAACTGCCCGCCCCGAGCACGGCATCGCGCGCCGCCGACCGACTCCGGCGCACTCTCCCCACCGGTTCCTCCTGGCCCTGAAAGAACCGACGCCGAATCACGACCCGCACTCGTCGAGGGCTCCCGTCACCGGAACCCTCGGCGTCCCCTCACGGCGAATCGCTGAGCACAAGCGTGATCAAACGGTCACGTGGCGTCAACACCTGTTCGGGGATTTATCGCTTACGTCCTGCTTGTCATGGGCGCGCACGGAAGCACGTCCCGGCGCACAGATTCACCGCAGATCAAGGACGACAGCGCTTTCTGCCACCGTGCACCAAGTCGCCGACATGCGACGAGGCTTCGGCCCGTCGCCCGTCGTTCACCGCCCGTCGTTCACCGTCCGCCGTGCACCGTCCGCCGTGCACCGTCCGCCGGTTCACACGGCCTCGAACGCCAGCCCCTCATACGCCGAAGCGCCGCCCCCATAGGTCGTCGCCCCCTGACGGGGCGCACCGCACCGGTCCAGTTCGCACCAGATGCGCTTGCCGGCGCCTTCGGGGCTCCAGCCCCACCGGTCGGCGAGCCCGTCGACGAGGGCGAGGCCCCGGCCGCCGGTCTCCTCGCCGTCCGCGCACCGCGGCACCGGGGCACGCTCGCTGCGGTCGGCCACCTCGAGGCGCACGGTGGCCGGCTCGGCCTCCAGCAGCGGCAGGGAGAGCCGCAGCACGGCCGGACAGCCGGTGTGCACCACGGCGTTGGTGACCAGTTCGGAGACGAGCAGGATCAGGATCTCCGCGAGCGGCTCGTCGTCCCCTATGCCGGACCCGGCGAGGCGCGATCGGGCCCACCTCCGGGCTCGCCCGACCTCAGAGGGGTCGGGCCGGATCTCCAGCTGCACTTGAAGCACCTGCACCGCTCACACCATCCGAACCGGCGGACACATAGCCTCGCGCCTCACGAGGGCCACGATCGTAGCCATTTTTTGCATGGCCAGAACAATGGCCAAAGCCGGGGTCACGGAACGTGAATCCCTTATGAGACAGCATGGTTGACGTACAGTCACCCCAACAAGCGCTTCGGGCATATTCCAGCGCGAAGGAGTACCCGTGCGCCATACTGTGCGACGCTCGTCGAGGGAAGTCGAACAAGCAGGGGCCGACGGCCTTCCTGCCCTGCGAACAGCGGCGCGCACCGCCGGATCCGGAGCCGCCTCGAAGGCGGCACCGGCATGGCTCGTGCCCGGAACCATTCGCATCCCACACAAGGTACCGGAGCGACCGACCGACTCCGGGACGTGACGAGTCACACCTAGGACACAACCCGATATCAACGCTCCGTGATTCCGGTATGCCACAATCCGCGACATCCGTCCCGGCCGCCTCGGCGACACCCCAGCCCACTCCGCCTCTCCGCCGCTCAGGCGAGCAGATCGGCCGCGAGCGCCTCCTCACTCTCCGTGTTCGTGCCGCCACGTTGAGCCCTCACCCACGCCCGTTTCAGATGCAGGTGCACCTCGCTCTCCCAGGTGAAGCCCATTCCGCCGTGGACCTGGAGACAGTCCCGGGTGCCGAGCACGGCGGCCTCGTCGGCGAGCAGCCGGGCCGCCGCGATGTCCACCGGGTCGGCGGTGACGGCCGCCGCGTACACCGCCGCCCGGGCCACCTCCGCCCGCACCAGCATCTCGGCGCACAGGTGCTTGACGGCCTGGAAGGCCCCGATCGGCCGCCCGAACTGCTCACGCGTCCGGGCGTGTTGCGCGGCCAGCTCGCACGCGCGCGTGGCGGTGCCGAGCTGCTCGGCGGCGGTGAGGAGGACGGCGACGGGATCCGGGGAGCCCAATGCGGGGGCAGGGTCCCCGGCGCGCCCGGTGCCGACGGGGGCCGGGGAGGCCTCGGCGGCCACCCGGTGCAGCGGCGTCAGCGGATCGACCGACCGCACGGGCACGGCCCCGGACGCCTCTCCGCGTACGACGTCCGCCTCCGCCAGCCACTCCACCAGGCCCCCGTCGACGGCGGCCACGACCACCTCTCCCGACGCCGCCCCCGGCACGCTGCCCGCCGCGAGATGGGTGGCCACCAGCGGCCCGGGCAGCAGCACCCGCCCCGCCTCCTCGAAGGCCAACGCCGCCTCGGGCAGCCCTAGTCCGACCCCGCCGTCCGCCTCCGGCAGCCGCAGCGCGAAGAACCCGGCCGCGCCGAGCTCCCGCCACAGTGCGCGGTCCAGCCCCGGTGCCGCCACGGCCGCCCACAGCGCCTCGCGGTCGAAACGGCGTGCGAGCAGCTGCCGTACGCCGTCCCGCAGGGCTCGCTGGTCGTCCGTCAGCCTGAAACGCACGTCATCGCCCCTTCGGCAGTCCGAGGATCCGCTCGGCCACGATGTTCCGCTGGATCTGCGAGGTCCCGGCGGCGATGGTGTACGACAGCGACGACAGCCGGTCGAGCACCCACGGCCGGTCGAGGTCGAGGCGGTCGGGGCCCAGGACGTCGGCGGCGGCGTCGTAGAGCCGCTGGCGGGCCTGCGAGTACCGCAGCTTGAAGACCGAGCCCCCCACGCCCGGTACGCCGCCGCTCGCCTCGGCCTCGCTCACGTTCCACTGCGTGAGCCGCCACAGGGCGCGGAACTCGGCTTCCAGCCGGCCCAGCCGTCGCCGGAGGGCGGGATCGTCCCAGCGCCCGTTCGCGCGTGCCGTGCGGGCGAGTTCGCGAAGTACGCGCCGGCAGGCCACGACCTCGCCCACGAAGGCGGTGCCGCGTTCGAAGGACAGCGTCACCATGGTCACCCGCCAGCCGTCGTTCTCGTCGCCGACCCGGTTCGCGACGGGCACCCGCACCTCGTCTAGGAACACCTCGGCGAACTCGGCCGACCCGGCGAGGGTCCTGAGCGGCCGAACGGTGATCCCCGGGGCGTCCATCGGCAGGGCGAGCCAGGTGATGCCCCGGTGCTTCGGCGCGTGGGGGTCGGTCCGCACCAACAGTTCGCACCAGTCGGCGACTTCGGCGTGCGAGGTCCAGATCTTGGAACCGGTCACCACGTAGTCGTCGCCGTCCCGGCACGCGCGCGTGCGCAGCGCCGCGAGGTCACTGCCGGCGTCCGGTTCGCTGAAGCCCTGGCACCAGACCTCCTCGCCCCGCAGCACGGGCGGCAGCCAGCGTGCCCGCTGCCCGGGCGTTCCCTCGGCGGCGATCGTCGGCCCGGCGTGCAGCAGTCCGACGAAGTTGGCGCCCACGTAGGGCGCGCCGGCCTTCTCGGTCTCCTCCAGGAAGATCAGGTGCTGGGTCGGGGTGACGCCCTGTCCGCCCGCGTCGACGGGCCAGTGCAGTCCGGCGTACCCGGCGTCGTGGAGCATGCGCTGCCAGCCGAGGTCGTAGGCGCGGCGCCCGGGCCAGTCGTCGGGCGACGGCTTCGGCGGCAGGCTGGGCAGCGCCTTCGCCAGCCACTCCTTCAGCCGCGCCCGGAACTCCTCCTCGTCGGGCGAGTGGGCGAGATCCACCAGCGGCCTCCCGGGCAGTCACCTGACGCTCCATCAGATACGACTCCCGGGAAGGCTAGCCCCGTGCCTCTGGACCGACAAGGCACCGAGCCCTACGCTCTGCGCACCATCTGACTGTCCGTCAGCTTCACTGGGGGCCGTTGTGAACGACACCGCCCACGCGCTCGGCGCGTCCCGCACCCTCTGGGACCTGGTCAGCCGCCGCGCCGACCTCACCCCCGACCGCCCGGTCCTCCTCCAGGAGGAGCGCGCGCTGACCTTCGGAGAGCTGCGCGACCGGTCCGAGCGGGTCGCGGCGGGGCTGTACGGCCTCGGCGTACGCCCCGGCACGGTCGTCGCCTGGCAGCTGCCCACCCGCATCGAGACGGCCGTGCTGTCCTTCGCGCTGGCCCGCCTGGGCGCCGTACAGAGCCCGGTGATCCCGTTCTACCGGGACCGCGAGGTCGCCTTCGCGCTGCGCGAGTCGAAGGCGGAGTACTTCGCGGTGCCGGGCGAGTGGCGCGGCTTCGACCACACGGAGATGGCGCGGCGGCTCGGCGCGAAGGGGATCATCGAGGCGTACGACCGCCTGCCCGACGGCGACCCGTCCGCGCTGCCCCCGCCGCCCGCCGAGGGCACCTCGGTCCGCTGGATCTACTGGACCTCGGGCACCACCTCGTCCCCCAAGGGCGTACTGCACACCGACCGTTCGCTGCTCGCGGGCGGCTCCTGCCTCGCCCACGCGCTCCGTCCCTCCGCCTCCGACGTCGGCTCGATCGCCTTCCCCTACGCCCATATCGGGGGCCCGGACTACATGGTGATGCTGCTGCTGTACGGCTTCCCGGCGGTGCTCTTCGAGCAGTTCGCGCTGCCGGACGCGCTGGAGGGGTACCGCAGGCACGGGGTGACGATGGCGGGCGGGTCGACGGCGTTCTACTCGATGTTCCTGACCGAGCAGCGGAAACAGCCTGGCACTCCCGTCATTCCCTCCCTGCGGCTGCTCGCGGGCGGCGGGGCGCCCAAGCCGCCGGAGGTGTACCACGCCGTCGTACGGGAGATGGGGGCGCAGCTGACCCACGGGTACGGCATGACCGAGGTGCCGATGATCACGATGGGGGCGCCGGACGACACCCCGGAGATGCTGGCGACGACGGAGGGACGGCCGCCCGAGGGGATGGAGATACGGATCGTGGACGGGGAGGTGCGGTTGCGCGGGGAGGCCGTGTGCCGGGGGTACCTGGATCCCGCCCAGACCGCCGAGGCCTTCGACGAGGAGGGGTTCCTGCGCACCGGGGACCTCGGGCGCCTGACGGACACCGGCCATCTGGTCCTCACCGGGCGGCTCAAGGACGTCATCATCCGCAAGGGCGAGAACATCTCGGCGCAGGAGATCGAGGACCTGCTGCACCGGCATCCGGGCGTCGGGGACGTGGCCGTGATCGGGCTGCCGGACGCGGAGCGCGGGGAGCTGGTCTGCGCCGTGGTCGAGGCGGCGCAGCGGCCTTCGGCGGCCGAGGAACTGACCCTGGACGCGGTGACCTCGTACCTGCGCGCGGAAGGGCTGTCGACGCACAAGCTGCCGGAGCGGCTGGAGGTGGTGGACGCCCTTCCGCGGGGCGAGACCCTGCGGAAGGTGCTCAAGTACAAGCTCCGGGAGCGTTTTTCAGGTCCACCCGGGACGTGAGGCCGCGGTCACTCCGGGACGGTGAAGTACCGCGCGAAGGCGGTCACGATCTCGCTCTCGACGACCTTGCCGTCACCGTCCGCGTCGAGTGCCCTCGCGGCGGTCTCCGCGATGTCCTGCGGGACGCCCAGGATCCTGAGCACGCGCGCGGTGTCCTCGACGGTGGCCGCGCCGTCCCCGTCCGGGTCGGCGACGGCGAGCGCCGCGTGCAGGAAGGGGCGGGCGATCTCGGCGAAACCCTCGGGGTTGTCACGCAGGCGCTTGACCGCGCCGCCCACGAACTCCTCGCGGGTGATGCGCTGGTCACCGTCCCGGTCCGCTATGCCGGCCATGCCCTGCCAGAAGGCCTCGGCACCGAGGTACAGGGCCTGTCCCTTGTCGGAGCGGGCCGCCGTGCCGAACTCCGTGAGCAGTGCCTTGGCCGCCACGTTGAAGTCGCCGCGGTCGATGTAGCCGTTGCCGTCCTGGTCGAAGGTGGCGAACCGGGCGGCGATCCTGCGCTCGTACTCGCTGCTGACCATGTCTTCTCGTGCCGCCTTACGTGACGTGTGGGTGCATCTGGCACGGAGCGTACGACGTGGAAGGCCCTCCGGGCGCGGGAAAGCGACCCTTGTGCCAAGACCGGGGGAATTTTGGGACAACGGTGTGGCACAGGCGTACGACCCGGCGTCACGCCGAGAGCGGGTCGGCCTCCGTGCTCACCGCCGAGTCGAGGTCCGGGTGGACGTCGAACAGCCGGCGGACGCCGAGTGCGCCCAGGACTCTGTTGACGTGGGAGCCGTCCTCCGCGCCCCGGGCCGGGAGGATCAGGCGGAGTTGCCCCTGACAGGAGCGGATGAGGCGGCGCGAGGCGATGAGGACGCCGACGCCGCTGGAGTCGCAGAAGAAGACCTCGGAGAGGTCGAGGACGATGCTGTGGCCGCCCTCGGCGATCACGTCGTGCACCCGCTGACGCAGCACGGGCGACGTCACCAGGTCCAGCTCGCCTGTCACTTGGAGCACGGCCCACTCGCCGTGCCCACCTCCGGTCACATTGAACGCCACCACCATGCCCTTCGCTCGCCGGAAAGCAAACGGAAGTCGTCCCTACGCTTCCTTGCAGCGCGGCTGCCCAGCGGCCGTTCCCTGAAACCCGGGCCCAGAAACGGGAAGAAGGCGAAAGAGGCTTGTTTCCGTCGTATTCGATCCTGTTCGATCAGGTCTGACCGACCGATGCGGGGGTAGGTGCCGCCAAGGTCCCCGCAAAGCCCACCGCAAAGGTCCACTACCACCTGGCGGCCGACGGGGGCGCGCATTGGAACAAAGGGGCGTGCACGGCCGGAGGTGCCGACTACATTCGAGGAGACGGTGGGCGCAGGCTTGACACAGACACAAGCCGGGACACAGGCAGACCGAGGGGGCCGTATGGCGAAGAAGGACGCACCGCCCCGCTGGGACCGCAAGATGCAGCAGCGGCTCGCACGCGGTGAGGCGGCCGCCCTCGGCGAGCTCTACGACCGCTTCGCCTCCCTCGTGCACGGCCTCGCCCACCGCGTGCTCGGCGACGAACGCGCCGCCGACGGCATCACCCGCGAGGTCTTCACCCACGTCTGGGAGCACCCCGACGCCTACGACCCCAAGCAGGGCCCCCTGCGCACCTGGGTGGCCACCCTGACCCACCGCCTCGCCGTGCAGCGGCTGCGGGCCACCGAGACCGCCGCCCTGACCCGGGACGGCCACGGCACCGCCGAGGACCTGGAGCGCAAGGTCCGCCACGCCTCGGTCGCCGCCCGCGCCGACTACATCGTCCAGTCCATGCCCGCGCCCCTGCGTGCCGCCCTGGAACTGGCCTACTTCCAGCGCCGCGACTACCGCCAGACCGCCGCCGACCTCGGCGTCACCGAGGACGAGGCCCGCCGCCGGCTCCGCCTCGGCCTGCAGCTGCTGTCCACCGCCCACGACGCCGGAGCGCCCGGGGCACCCCCCGGGTACGGGGGTGCGGCATGAGCGGAACGGACCGGTTCGAGGCCTACGACGAGCACGACGACGAGGGAGAGGCAGGACAGGAAGGCCGGGAAGGCGGCGACGGCTCCCGCAAGCCCGACGACGACCTGCCGGACGACACGTCCGACGGCAAGCCCGATGACAAGGGCGACGACAAGGGCGACGGCCAAGGACCCGACCAGGCAGGCGACCCGGGCGCACACGGCGGCCCGGCAGGGCCCGGCGACGACTCCGGCGCTCGCCCCGCTCCCGGCGGCGCCCCCGCTCCCGGCCGGGCGCCCCGCATACCCATGCCCCGTGCCTCCGTCGAGGACGGCGACCGGCCGCTGCCCGCGCCGGCGGAACCGGCGCCCGCCCCGCCGCTCGTCCTGGAGCACCACGTCCTCAAGGCGCTCCTCGGAGCGTGGGCGCTGGCCGCCTGCTCGCCGGAGGAGACCATGGCCGTCGAAGAACACCTCGGCGACTGCGGAAGCTGCGCGGACGAGGCCCTGCGCCTGCGGGAGGCGGTCGGCCTGCTGCAGCGCCCCGAGAGCCTCGACCTCGACCCCGGCCTGCGCACCCGCGTCCTGGACGGCTGCCTCGACCGGCGCCCGCCGCGCATCCCGGTGCCCGTCTGGGCGACGCCGTACGACGCCGAGACGGCCCGCCTGGACGCCCTGCTCCAGGACATAGGCGACGCCGAGTGGCACGCGCCCGTGCGGCTGCGCTGGTTCGAGGCCGACGAGGCGACGAGCCGTCGTACCACCGTCGCCGGGGTCATCGCGCACCTGCTCACCGTCGACGGGCTGGTCGCGCTCGCCCTCGGCCTCGACGACCCGCTGGGCGAGATCACCGCGGACGCGCCGACACCGGCCGCGCGGACCGAGGCGTACTGGCGGGCCTCGCACTTCCCGCCGACCCGTTCGGTGCGGATGCCCTGGCGGGCGCAGAGCCACGAGCTGGTGCGCACGGTGTCGTTCACCGGCGGGGACACCTCCCGCGCGGATGGCACCGGGCCCGGGGCAGGCGGCGGCAGGCTGGCGGTCCCGTACGGCGCCTTCGAACTGCCGCTGCACGACGCGATGCTGGACCGCGCCTTCGAGTGCTGGGTCCACGCGGAGGACATCGCCGAGGCGGTGGACTACCCGTACGGCCCGCCGTCCCCGCGCCACCTCAACCGCATGATCGACCTCGCGGCCCGCATGCTGCCCACCGTGCTGGCCGTCCGCCGCCGGACCGGGCTGGCCGCACCCGCCCCCGGCCGGCACCTCGTACCGGTCGGCGAGCCGGGCCGCAGCCTGCGCCTGGAGATCGAGGGACACGGCGGCGGCGAGTGGCTGATCCCCCTGGACTCCCCCGGCGCGGTGGGCTCCGCCGAGCACGAGGTCGCCCATGTCGCCCTGGACGGCGTGGAGTTCTGCCGGCTTGCGGCGGGCCACGTGTCTCCTGCGGAGGCCGCAGCGGGACAGCTGGGTGACCGGGAGGCGATCAGGGACGTGCTGTTCGCGGCGGCGAGCTTGAGCCGGATGTAGGGGCGGGTTGCCGGCCCTCAAAGGCCGGCCGGCTGGTCCTACCTCAAGGGGCGCGGGGAACTGCGCGACCAGCCCCCACGCACCCGCACCCGCCCCGGAACAGAACCCCTCGAGCTCCTAGGCGAAAACAACCGTCCGGCGGCCGTTGAGCAGAATCCTGTGCTCCGCGTGCCACTTCACGGCCCGCGCCAGCGCCTGGCACTCCACGTCCCGCCCGATCGCGACGAGCTGGTCCGGCGTCACGCCGTGGCCGACCCGCTCGACCTCCTGCTCGATGATCGGCCCCTCGTCGAGGTCGGCGGTCACGTAGTGCGCGGTGGCGCCGATCAGCTTCACACCGCGCGCGTGCGCCTGGTGGTACGGCTTCGCGCCCTTGAAGCTCGGCAGGAAGGAGTGGTGGATGTTGATGATCCGGCCGTTGAGCTGCTTGCACAGGTCGTCGGAGATGACCTGCATGTAGCGGGCGAGGACGACCAGCTCGACGTTCTCCTCGCGCACGATCTCCAGCAGCCGCGCCTCGGCCTGCGCCTTCGTGTCCTTGGTCACCGGAATGTGGTGGAAGGGGATGTCGTACGACCCCACGAGCTCGGCGAAGTCCGTGTGGTTGGACACCACGGCGGCGATCTCCACCGGAAGGGCGCCGATCCGGCAGCGGAAGAGCAGGTCGTTCAGGCAGTGGCCGAACTTGCTGACCATCAGCACGATGCGCATCGTGTCGTCGGCCCGGTGGAGCTGCCAGTCCATGTGGAAGGCGTCACCGATCGCCGCGAAACTGGCCCGCAGCTTGTCCACGGTCACCGGCGCCTCCGCCGAGAAGTGGACCCGCATGAAGAACAGTCCCGTGTCGTGGTCACCGAACTGCTGACTGTCCTCGATGTTGCACCCGGTCATGAAGAGGTAGCTCGACACGGCGTGCACGATGCCCTTCTTGTCAGGGCAGGAGAGGGTGAGGACGTACTGGTCGGCGGGAGCGGCGGCTTGGCTGGACTGCGCGTTCATGCAGCACAGGGTCCCATATCCGGCTCCGGGACCGTCCCGCCGTCTCGCTACGCAGACCGCGTCAGGATCCGCAGCACCTCGAGCGTGCGCGGCGGCGCGTCCGGGTCCTCGCCGTCGGCCGCCGCCATCCGTACGTGCGCGTCACGCGCCGCCCGTACCGCGTCCGGCCAGCCCTCGTGGTCGACGTAGACGGAGACCGGGGCGTCCGGTCCGACCTGGTGCATGATCCGCAGCACCCGCAGGACGGCGGTGTCGACGAGGGCCGCCTCCTGGGAGTCCCGGAAGATCGTGCCGACGTACTTCTCGGCGGACCAGTTGTCCAGCCAGGTGTCCTCGACCAGGCGGTACACGGCGTCGGTGACGTCCCCGTACCCCTCGGCACCGGCCAGCCAGACGTTCTGCTGGAACGCCGGATCGGAGAGCATGTGCAGCGCGGAGCGCACATTGGTGCGCCAGCGCCACCAGGGCATGTCGTTCTGAGGCATGTCGCCCATGGTGGACGAGCGACGGCCGCGACGGGAAGAGTTCTCCGAACCTTGCACGGTCGTCGATCGTACGTTCCGCTCCTCAGGGACCTCACCTGACCCCGCTGTTCACCCGTACGTCACCCATCCATAACCAAGGGTCACTCCCGGGTTAGTGATGTGACGGAAGCGTGTGTGCCCATGACAGGCAGGCGACGCATCCGCAGCACCCTCCTCCCCATGTCCACCCGGCCCGGCAGAGCCACCGCCCTGGCCGTGGGGGCACTGGTGGCCTGCGCGTCGCTGACGGCCGGTTGCGGGGTCGTCCCCGGCGCCACGGGGGGTTCCGGGGCCGACCCGATCAAGGTCATGACCTGGGCCCCGCAGGAAACCGACGCGACCAACAAGCCCGGCATGCCCGCCTTCGCACAGGCCTACGCCCGTTGGATCAACGACCAGGGCGGCATCAACGGCCGCAAGATCACCGTCCTGACCTGCAACGACCGCAACGACAGCGTGGCCGCGGCGAGGTGCGCCCGGCGCGCGGTCAAGGAGGAGGTCGACGCCGTGGTCGGCTCCTACAGCCAGCACAGCGACTCCTTCTTCCCGCCCCTGGAAGGCGCGGGCATCCCCTACATCGGCGGCTACGGCGTCACCACCGACGAGTTCACCAGCCCCCTCTCCTACCCCGTGAACGGCGGCGCGCCCACCCTCCTGGCCGGCCTCGGCAAGGCGCTTGCCCCGAGCTGCGGGCCCGTGACCTTCGTCCGGCCCGACACCATCGCCGGCGACGAACTGCCGGTGCTGCTCGACTCCGGCCTGACGGCGGGCGGGCACCCGGCCGCCGAGGACCTGCGGGCGCCGGAGGACGCCACCCAGTACTCGGAGCAGTCGGAACGGGCCCTGCAGAGCTCCACCACCGACACGGCGAAGAAGGGGTGCGTGGTCCCCGCGATCGGCGACCGCACCGGAACCTTCATGGACTCCTTCCGGCGCGCCCGCGAGGACTACCCGCAGGTGCGCACCGGCACCGTCCTCGGCAGCGTCGACCAGACGGTGATCGACGCCTCCGGCGGGCAGTCCGGGCCGTACGAGGGGTCGTACATCACCGGCTGGTACCCGGTGGAGACCGACGCCCGCTGGGACGCGATGAAGAAGGTCATCAGCGAGAAGGCCTTCGGCGACAACCGGATCGACCCCGCGGACGCCGGTGTGCAGACCACCTGGATCGCCTACACGGTGCTCAGGGCTGCCGTCGAGTCGCTCGGCGACGACGAGGTGAGCGCCGACTCCGTGCGCAGGGCCCTGGACAACGGGCTCGAGGTGGACACGGACGGGCTGACGCCGACCCTCCGCTGGGAGTTCCAGGCCCGGCTGGCGTCCGTCGGCTTCCCGCGCCTGGTCAACACCGAGGTGACCCTGCAGGTCGTACGGTCCGGGCGGCTGGTGTCGGCGAAGAAGGGCTTCACGGACGTGACGGCCACGCTGAAGGACGCCAAGCTGAGCTGAGTGAGCTGAGCCGAGCCGAGTGAGCCGGCTGAGGGGCCGTAGCCCCTCAGCCGCGGGCCCGGTTCACAGCTGGGTCGGCTGGCGCTCCGTCAGGCCGTACTGCTTCGCGATCGTGTTCCACAGCCCGGCCGCCCGGGTCTTCTCGGCGCTGGCGGTGCCGCTCGCCCGGTTGCCGGCCTGGGTCTGGGCGGTGGTGCGCGCCTGCCCCTTCCTGCAGCCCTTCTTGCCGGCCGCCTGGTCGGCCCACGCCGCGTAGTGGTTGTCGGCCGACGCGGACGCCTTCCACGCCTTGGTGAGAGCGTCGGTCAGCGCCGCGTTGTCGGGCAGCTTGTCGACCGTGAGCCCGGCGAGCCGGGTGACCAGGTCGGTGCGCTGCTGTGCCGCGTCCCGCAGATCCTTGGCCGCCTGGCCGAGGTTCTTGCAGGACTTCACGTCGGACACCGCGTTGATCACCGCGGTGCGGCTGTCACCGCTGTCCGCCAGCAGCTTGTCCAGCGCCACGGCCTGCTCCCGGGCCGGGTCGGCCGACGGCGAGGCCGACTCCTGGGTCGCGGGAGCCGTCGCCGAGACGGTCTGCTTCTTGTCGCCCTTGTCGTCGTCGCTCCCGCCACCGGCGAGCAGCGCGCCCGCGCCGATACCGAGGACGACGATGCCGATCCCGACGGCGGCGATCAGCGGCAGCCGCGAGCCTGAACGGCCGCCTCGGCCACCGCCGTCGTACGTGGGGGTCTCGGGCGGACCGGCGTACGACGGCTGCGCGGCCTGCCCGTACGGCGGCTGGGCGCCGGGCGCGGGCTGCTGGAAGCGCGGCATCTGCTGGGTCGCCCCGGCCGGGGCCGCGCCGCCCGGACCCGTGCGGAAGAGGTTGTCGAACTCGGCGGGCGGCTGCCGGTCCCCGCCCGTCTGCCCGGGCACGGGCGCGATGTACTGCGTGGCCTCGGCATCGGGGCCGGACACGGGCGGCAGCGGCCCTGCGGACGGCATCGGACCGGCGGTGGACCGGTGCCCCGCTCCGGCCCGGTGGCCGCCGCCCTGTGGGGCACGCCCCAGGAACTGCGTCGACTCCCCGGGCGACTCGGCGTGCACCTCGGGCGGCAACGCCCCGGGGCCCACCGGCGGTATGTACTGCGTCGCACCCTCGTCGGCGGCCTGCGCGGCCGTGGGCTCCGGATACTGCGCGCCCCCGCCCTCCGCGGCCGCGACGGGCGGGAGGTACTGGGTGGCACCCTCGTCCGCCGGCGGCAGCGGGGCGGCATGCCCGCCGCCACGGTGCATGACAGGCGGAGGGGAGGCGTGCGAGCCACCGCGCCCCTGCGCCGGAAGAGCGGCGTCCGGAACACCGTGCCCTGCGGGCGGCATGGGCGCACCACCGCCGGGAGAGCCGTACGGATCGGCAGCGGGCGGGAGAGGCGCCCCGGCGCCGGAAGCGCCATAAGCGTCGGCCGGCGGCAGGGAGGCATCGTGCGCGGCCGGCTGAGCGGACGGCTGAGACGCCCCCGCGCCAGGAGAGCCGTAGGCGTCAGTGCCGGGCGGGCCGTACTGGCCTGCGGGAGGCGTGGGAGAGCCGTAGGTGTCGGCGCCGTACGCCTGTGATCCGTCGGCCGGCAGGGTGCCGGACGCCGGCTCCCAGGACTGGTCGGGTGAGCGCCACGGCCGGTCGGATGTGCTCGGCCAGCCCTGACCCGGCGGCGGGGCCGGGGCCTGGTGCTGGTCGGGTCCCCACGGCGTGCCCCAGGCCTGACCACCGGCCGGACCGGACGGCGGACCGGACGGCGGACCGGACGGCGACGCGTGACGACCGGAGCCGGTCTGCTGCCCGCCGTACTCGCCTTGGCCGCCGTACTCGCCTGGGCCGCCGTATTCACCTTGGCCGCCGTACGCACCTGGGCCGCCGTGTTCGGCTTGTCGGCCGTACGCGCCTTGCCCGCCTTGGGCGTCCTGGCGGCCGTGTTCGCCCTGACCGCCGTATGCGTTCGGGCCGCCAGGGCCGTTCTGGCCGCCGTACCCGCCGTTCCCTCCGTATCCGCCCGTCATTCCCGGCAGCAGGGGTTCCCCGCCGTCGGAGGGCAGCACGATGCCTTCGCGCGCCTCACGCGGCGAGGGCTCCTCGCCCTGTCCACTCTGCGTCACCGGGACTCCTACGAATGGGGGACCTTCGGAATCGTCGGCTCACGCTACCGGGTCCCCTGAGCCGGGTGCCACGCAGCTCATGACGTGACCTGCGTCCCTGTGACGGCGATAACAGATCACTTTGAGCCCGTGGCAGAACCGGCCCCCATCCGCTGTATACAAGCCCCTTTCGCCTCGGGTGCCTTCGTTTCCCTGCCGTTCACGCTCCGGTACCCGGTGCTGTCACGCCGCGGCCTGAAGGTCCAGCCGCGCCCCGAACTCCCTTACCACCGACTCGTCCCGGTACGGCTCCAGCCGCTGCTGGAAGTCGTCGAGATACTCGGCGCCCCGGTTGGAGCGCAGGGTCTCCAGCAACTCCACCGCTTTCATGCCGGTGTTGCATGCCTGTTCCACCTCCCGCTGCTGCACCTGCGCACTGGCCAGCAGCACGTAGCCGATGGCCCTGCGACGGGCCCGCGACTCCGGGTGCCCGGCCAGCGACTCCCGCGCGCACCGCGCCGCCGCCTCGGCCTGTCCCAGGTCCCGGTGGCAGTGCGCCAACTCGTCGGCGAGGTAGGCCTCGTCGAAGTGCGCGATCCACGCGGGGTCGTCCCCGGCGGACGGGTCCGCCTGCTCCAGCGCCCTCACCGCGCGCCCGGACGCCACCTGGGTCGCCCTCGCGTCGCCCATCAGCGCGTGCCCGCGCGCTTCCGCCGCGCAGAACATCGACTCCGCGCGCGGAGTCACGCGCCCACGCGCGCCCTCCTGTGCCGCCCTCGCCAACTGCGCGATCTCACGCGGGTTTCCGAGCTGTGCGGCGAGGTGGCTCATGGAGGCGGCGAGCACGTATCCGCCGTAGCCACGGTCGCCCGCCGCCTGCGCGAGCCGCAGGGCCTGGATGTAGTAGCGCTGGGCGAGGCCCGGCTGGCCGGTGTCGACGGCCATGTAGCCCGCGAGTTCGGTCAGCCGGGCGACCGCGGCGAAGAGGTCTCGGCCGACCGCCTCCCGGTAGGAGCCGGCCAGCAGTCCGGACACCACGCTGTTGAGGTAGTGCACGACGACCGGGCGCACATGCCCGCTGCCGTACTGGTGGTCCAGGTCGCTCAGGGCCTGGGTCATCGCGCGGACCGCCGCCACGTCGGACGGCCCCACCCGCGGCCCCGCCGAACGCGCCACCTGCGAGTCCGGCGAGGAGATCAGCCAGTCGCGGCTCGGCTCCACCAGCGCGGACGCGGCGACGGAGGAACCGGACAGGAAGTCCCGGCGGCCCACGTCACTGCGCCACAGCTCACACACCTGCTCGATGGCTCCCAGCACCGTCGGCGAGAACTGGAGGCCGACCCCCGAGGCGAGGTTCTTGCCGTTGGCCATGCCGATCTCGTCGATCGTGACCGTACGGCCGAGTTTGCGGCCGAGCGCCTCCGCGATGATCGCCGGGGCGCGTCCGCGTGGCTGCTGTCCGCGCAGCCAGCGCGCCACGGACGTCTTGTCGTAGCGCAGATCGAGACCGTGTTCGGCGCCGCACATGTTGACCCGGCGGGCGAGCCCCGCGTTGGAGCAGCCCGCTTCCTGGATGAGCGCCTGCAACCGTTCGTTCGGCTGCCGCGCGACGAGAGGCCTTGCGGCCATGGCGTACCCCCTGTGGCTGCGGTGCCTGCCCACGCACCGAGTTGACGTGTCTTCCACCGAAAATTTCCGGCCGTGAAGATCAATGCCCCGCCAAGAGAGCGAAAATGCGAGGCATGCGAGGATTGCCGGGGTAAAGGCGGATGCCGCCCCCACACCTGGCTACCCAGCTCACGCCTCGCTTCCTCCTGCGCGCCCCCGCACATGCATCCATGCGCCCCAGATGCGGAACCGATGCTCCTCCCCCGCGCGCGCTACGCCCGTAACCCGAGGTGAGCGCGGGAGTTGTGTTCAGCGTGGAAGAGACGATCGCGGGCACCGAAGCCGTTCAGATTCCGAAGCAGCGCGGGGAATCGCTGCTGGAGACAGCCGTACGCTACGCCGAGGAGCGCCACTGGGACGTCTTTCCCGGCACCTGGCTGGAAGCCGTCGAAGGGGTGCAGTGCTGCTCGTGCGGCGACGCCGCGTGCGCCGTACCCGGCGCGCATCCGGCGCGCGAGGACTGGGCGACGCAGGCGACCGGCAGTGCGACCGTCGCCCGGCGGATGTGGCAGAAGCAGCCGACGGCGTCCATCATGCTGCCGACGGGGCGTACGTTCGATGCGATCTCCGTCCCGGAGACGGCGGGGTTCCTCGCGCTGGCGCGGATGGAGCGCATGGAGCTGACGCTGGGGCCGGTGACGTTGACGCCGGACCGGCGGATGCAGTTCTTCGTGCTGCCGGGGGCCTCGGTGAAGGTGCCGGAGCTGGTGCGGAAGCTGGGCTGGTCCCCGTCGTCGCTCGATCTCGTCGCACTGGGTGAGGGCGAGTACGTCGCCGGGCCGCCCACCCGGTTCGGGTCCCGGGGGGCCGTGCAGTGGGCCTGTCGCCCCACGCCGGCGAACCGGTGGCTGCCGGACGCCGAGGAGTTGATCTCGCCGCTCGCCTATGCGTGTGGGCGGGACCGGTAGTTCCGCGGCCGCGGGTGTGCCGTGGCCTGTCGCGCCCACGCGGCGGAGCCGCACATCGGGCGCAGTCCCGCGCCCGTCGGCCAGGTTGTCCCGCCGTATGGTGCATCCATGACGTCGGAAGCAGTGACGGGCGCAGCGGCCGTGCGGGTGCGGGGGCTCTGGAAGCGGTTCGGGCAACAGGTCGCCGTGGCCGGGATCGATCTGGATCTGCCCGCCGGGAAGTTCATCGGGCTCGTCGGACCCAACGGGGCCGGGAAGACCACCACGCTCTCCATGATCACCGGACTGCTCCGGCCCGACCACGGGTCCGTCGAGGTCGTCGGGCACGACGTGTGGCGGGATCCGGTGGAGGTGAAGGCGCGGATCGGGGTGCTGCCGGAGGGGCTGCGGCTGTTCGAGCGGCTGTCGGGGCGTGAACTGCTCGCCTACTCGGGGCGGTTGCGCGGACTGCCCGGCGCCGAGGTCGACAAGCGGGTCACCCAGCTCCTCGACGTCCTCGACCTGGCGGGCGCGCAGCACAAGCTCGTCGTCGACTACTCGACCGGCATGCGCAAGAAGATCGGGCTCGCCGCCGCGCTCCTCCACAACCCCGAAGTGCTGTTCCTCGACGAGCCGTTCGAGGGCGTCGACCCGGTGTCCGCGCAGACCATCCGGGGTGTGCTGGAGCGTTACACCGCCTCGGGCGCCAGCGTCGTCTTCTCCTCCCACGTCATGGAGCTCGTCGAGTCGCTGTGCGACTGGGTCGCGGTGATGGCCGCGGGCCGCATCCGCGCCCAGGGAACGCTCGCCGAGGTCCGCGGTGACGCGCCGACCCTGCAACGGGCCTTCCTGGAACTCGTCGGCGCGAACGGCCGCGACACCGGCTCCCACCTCGACTGGCTGGGCGGCGGGACGGCCCGATGAGCACCGTGACGACCTCCCTCACCCCTGTCGTCGTCCGGCTGAAGCTGTCGCTGCTGCGCAACGGGCTCCGGCAGTCCAGTGGCCGGCGGGCCGCCTATGTCGCCTCGGTCGTCGCCGTACTCCTCGTCTCCGCGGCCCAGCTGATCGGCCTGATCGCGCTGCGCGGGCACGCGCACGCCGAGTCCGTGGTGGTGCTGCTCGTCGCGCTGCTGGCGGCCGGCTGGGCCGTGATGCCGCTGTTCTTCCCCGGCGGCGACGAAACCCTCGACCCCACCCGCCTGGTGATGCTGCCGCTGCGGCCCCGCCCCCTGGTGCGGGCGCTGCTCGTGTCCTCGCTGGTCGGCATCGGGCCGCTGTTCACGCTGTGCATGCTGGCCGGTTCCGTCGTGTCGGTCGCGCACGGCGGTGTGGCGTACGTCGTCGGAGTCGTCGGTGCCGTCCTCGCGCTCCTGGTCTGCGTGGCGCTCGCGCGGGCCGTCGCCGCGGCCAACCTGCGGCTGCTGACCAGCCGCAAGGGCCGGGATCTCGCGGTGCTGAGCGGCCTGGTCATCGCGGTCGGGGCGCAGGTCGTCAACTTCGGTGCGCAGCGGCTGGGTTCCGGTGGTCTCGGCCAGCTGGACGGGCCGGCCGACGTGCTGAAGTGGGTGCCGCCCGCATCCGCGATCGGAGCGGCGGACTCCGCGAGCGAGGGGTCGTACGGCGTCGCCGTCCTCCAGCTCGCCCTGACCGCCGCCGCCCTGGTGGCCCTGGTCGCCGTCTGGTCGCGGCATCTGACCCGGCTGATGACCGCGCCGGACGGCTCCACGCTCCAGTCCGCCGACTCCGGGGCCCGCGAGCGGACCTCGACCGGCCTGTCCCGGCTGCTGCCCGCCGGTCGCACCGGCACGGTCATGGAACGCAGCCTCCGCTATGTGTGGCGCGACCCCAAGACCAAGGCGGCCTGGGTGACGTCGCTGGCCATCGGTCTGATCGTGCCGGTGTTCAACGCCCTGCAGGGCAGCGGCTCGATCTACTTCGCCTGCTTCGCCGCCGGGATGCTGGGCGTGCAGATGTACAACCAGTTCGGCCAGGACACCTCCGCGTTCTGGATGGTCGCGCTGACGATCTCCTCGACCCGGGACGCCTACGTCGAACTGCGCGCCCGCGCGCTCGCCCTGCTGGTGATCACCCTGCCGTACGCCACCCTGGTGACCGTCCTGACGACGGCCCTGCTCGACGACTGGCCGAAGCTGCCCGAGGTGCTCGGGCTGTCCTTCGCGCTGCTCGGCGCGATGCTCGCGACCGGCGCGTGGACCTCCGCCCGCTTCCCGTACTCCATCCCGCAGGAGGGCTACAAGAACGTGGCCCCCGGGCAGTCCGGGCTCGCCTTCATGGCCATCCTGGGCGGCATGGTCTCGGCGTCCCTGCTCTGCGCCCCCGTCATCGCCGGGACGATCTGGCTGAACGTCAGCGAGGGCGGCGACCAGTGGAGCTGGCTGCTGCTGCCGGTGGGCACGGTCTACGGAGCCGCGATCACGGAGGCGGGGCTGCGGCTGGCGGCCCCACGCACGGCTCGACAGCTGCCGGAAATCCTGACGGCGGTCAGCAAGGGGTGAGTCCGACGGGCCGGAGCCCGGAAGCGCGCCCCTGGGCAGGCCCTTGGGCGGAGCCCGAGAGACTGGCGTCGGTCACACCCCCCAGGGGCGCGGGGAACTGCGCGACCAGCCCCCGAGCACCCGCACACGGCGTCGGCCCGCCGGGCCTTAGGACCCAGTCCGGGGCGAGGCCCTGGGCAGGCCCTTCGGCGGGGCCTGGGCGGAGCCCGAGAAACTGACGTCGGTCACACCCCCAGGGGCGCGGGGAACTGCGCGACCAGCCCCCGAGCACCCGCACACGGCACACGCCGTCGGCCCGCCGGGCCTTAGGACCCAGTCCGGGGCGAGGCCCTGGGCAGGCCCTTCGGCGGGGCCTGGGCGGAGCCCGAGAAACTGACGTCGGTC